>JBCBZP010000036.1:0-24023 GCA_039815285.1 Planctomycetota bacterium | reverse complement strand
CCCCTCGCATCGCTCCGGCGCGGCTCCACACCGCACCGCCAAGCCAATACGGGTCGGTTCTTGTCGCACACCCCGTCTCTTCTGAGGGCATGATCTTTGCTCAGATTGACGCGTTCACCACACGCTCCAACACGAGTCGCTTGGCCCGGCGTGTGCACCCGATCGGTGGCAACACGGGCGAAAAGACCTTTGGATTGCCGAACGGACTTCCAGATTGGTTTGACCCGCGACAGCATGATCTGCAATCGCTGTTCTGGGTTACCCAAGCGCCTGAGCGTGCTTCTGAACGAGCAGCGGGATAAAGAAAACGCTCGGAACCTCTGCGGAGCCCATCGGCTTCTGGTATGTGGCAGATCCCGTCATCCCGCACCGCGAGGCGGATGAGTGACGCGACCCGCTTCTAACGAATTTTGGGCTCTTCCGGGCCAAGGGGCGCTCCGGCGAGCAGGAAGAACTCACTCGTTGAGGACGCCGTTGCGAGGATCGCTTCGGCTTCGAGCGTGAGGTCGGGCCACGCCGTCCGGAAGTGATCGTTGACACGTCTGGCGGCGTGCCCGGTCGCATCGAACGGCGTGCCGTGGCCCGCCGGGCTCTTTTTCCACATCTGCTCGAGTTCAGCCATTGTGAACGGCGGAAGCACTTCGCCTTTTTCTGGTGGGCTCGCTGGCGAGATCATCGCCGACGTGCCGCCCGCGATGCATGCCGCGACCACCAAACCACCGGCGGTGAACCCAAGGCCTCGCTTGTTCGACTGTGGTTCGTTCGTCATCACGCTGTTCTCCTGTAATGCGTGTTCAAGCAAACCGATCTCGGTTATTACTTCGCACATCATCGGACGCGTGGACGCTGTGTTTCAAGCACCGAGTGGCGATGAGAGGCGGGCCTCAGAACCGCTACAACGGTGCGTCACGGGGGTATACACATGCCGCTCCTTGCCTGGCTCTATGTATCCACAGCCACGGTCCGGCGTGCCGGTTCGCTAGGCGGTGCCGCTTGATTGGATACTCTCAAGGCCGCGAGTGCATACACGAGCGCACCTAGCAGCAAAGCACGAGCCGAAGGGCTATAAAAAATTTTTGTAATTTCTTGAAGCCGATGGCGGCAGCCACAGCGTCCACCACGCACAGCAGTCGGAGGCGACGGGAGTTCCGTCAGAGATCCCTACGAATCGGTCGGCTACGTCGCCTGCCAGCGGCGCAGCTGACTGATCGGACGGCCGGGCTACTTCCCATGGTCTTCGTCGACGGACTTGCGGATGCCCTTGGCCCACTTCTTGAACGTGGCTTCGACATCGGCCCAGGTAGACAGCGGGTTGCCGTTGAAGACCCGGGCTCCGGCGGAACGATCGATCGCGACGGCGTCGATCCGTCTTTCGTAGGCGTCTGAGAACGCGCCCTCGATGGTGACTTCGCCGATGCTGATGGTCACAAGCATCGGCACCCGCGAAGTGGCGCCCCGCCACCCGAGATAGACGCCGATCACGCGGTCCGGTGCGGCGTCACCGGCCGACTCGAACAGAGCAGCAATGCGACTTAGTCTTCTCTGAACCGGACGAGGTCGCCGCCCTTGCGGTTGGGGTCGGCGTTGTTCTGCCAGCCGTGAACAAACGGGATGACGAAGATGCCGTTCTTGTTGTCGGCGTTGCGCTGCCGGATCATCGCAACGGTGTCGTCGATCTGCTCGACCTTCCAGAACGTGCCGTGGTCGTCGAACTCGATGATCGCGAGATCGAACTCCACGCCGGCGGTTTCGTCGACCGGTACCGTCTGTAGATACTGAGAGGGAGAATCGTTGTACAACCGGTGCGACACGCAACCTCCAAGGGCATAAAGCACAAGGGCGAGCATCACCCCCAACATGGGACGGTAGCGAACGCACTTCGCGCTGTGAGTTGACGACGCTTGCAGGTCTTTATGCATAGCCATTATCTCTCGCCTGCTCCTGATTGTCGTTTCTGGCCGACTTCGATTGCGACGATCCGGGCGATGACGACCGCCACATAGATCTGACCGACGATCGCCTTGGCCTGCCCCCTCAGAGTTGATCCATTTCCAGGCTCGTAGTCTGGGGCATGGATCACGGAGGATCAGGCATGGCCCGGAAACGGCATTCGGCGGAACAGATCGTCAACAAGCTGCGCGGGGCGGAGATGTACCTGTCTGCGGGTCTGACGGTCAAGCAGATGTGCCGGCAGGTCGGCGTGACAGACCAGACGTACTACAAGTGGCGTCACGAGTACGGCGGCTTGAAGACCGACCAGGCGAAGCGGTTCAAGGAGCTCGAGCGTGAGAACACGCAGCTCCAGAAGCTGTTGGCGGAGCTGTCGCTTGACAAGCAGATGCTCCAGGACGTTGCCTCGGGAAAATTCTGAGCCCGCGGAAGACACGCGAGGCGGTGCACGCGCTGCGTGGCCGATATCGCGCGTCCGAGAGGTGGGCGTGCAGAGTGCTGAGGCAGCCGAGGTCGACGCAGCGGTACGCGCCGATCGAGCGTGATGACGAGCTGCCGCTGACGCGTCGGATCATCGAGGTGGTGTCGACGTTCGGACGGTATGGGTATAGAAGGATTACGGCGTTGTTGAGATGGGATGGTTGGCGCGTGAACCACAAACGCGTGGAACGCATCTGGCGTCAGGAAGGTCTCCGCGTGCCGAAGAAACAGCGCAAACGCGGGCGGCTGTGGCTCAACGATGGGTCGTGCGTGGGGCTGCGGCCCGAGCGGCGTGATCATGTCTGGGCGTACGACTTCGTGCACGACCGGACGAAGGACGGGCGGCCTATCCGGCTGCTGGTCGTCGTGGATGAGTTCACGCGTGAGTGCCTGAGCATCGACGTGGATCGGAAGCTCAAGAGCGACGATGTGCTCGAGCGTCTGGCGTGGCTGATGGCGACGCGGGGCGTGCCGGAGCACATCCGCTCGGACAACGGCCCGGAGATGACCGCGAAGGTCGTGCGGACCTGGCTGAAGCGGGTGGGCGTCAAGACACTGTTCATCGAGCCGGGCTCGCCGTGGGAAAACGGGTACGTCGAGTCGTTCAACGGCAAGCTGCGTGACAAGCTGCTGGCTCGCGAACGCTTCGGCACGCTGAAGGAGGCGAAGGTGCTGATCGAGCGGTGGCGGCATCACTACAACACCGAACGGCCGCACGCGGCCCTCGGCTACAGGCCGCCGGCACCCGAGGCCGTGCTCGTGGGGTCATCGAGCGGGGCTGCTGAGCCGTGCTCCGCTACGCTCCGCACGCCTCAGCAGCGGGCAGGGACCAAGCCGTTACACTGTTGAAGAATGGTACGAAGGCTGGGGGCACGCCACGGGTGATACACCTGTTGCCCAAACTGCTCGCGGTGCTGCTCTCGGCCTTTCAGGCGGCCCCCGAGGGGCGGGAATTCGTTGTGGCCGGACACCGGGACACGACGAACGCCAACCTGCGAACCCAGCTCTGCCGCATCATCGACCGGGCGGGCCTGACGCGCTGGCCGCGGCTGTTCAATACCCTTCGAGCGAGCCGGGCGACCGAACTCGCGGCGGAGTACCCGATCGCGGTTTGCACCGACTGGCTCGGGCACACGGCGGTGGTCGCCCGAGCCCACTACCACATGGTTCGCGACACCGATTTCGAGCGTGCGATCGGCCGGGAAATCGAGTCTTCGGAGGCGGCGCAGAATGCGGCGCAGTCTGGGGCGGCAAGGGGGCGCACAAGGGCGCACGCGACAACCCGAAACGGGCCTGACGATACTCTAAGCGGGGGTGTGCAACCCGTTGCGGTGGGCTGCGAAACCGAAAGTGACCCCGGCGGGATTCGAACCCGCGTACCCAGGATGAAAACCTGGTGTCCTGGACCTGACTAGACGACGGGGCCGTCGGAAAATTATAGGCTTATGACGACCAGCAAGATCCCTGTCGCGGCGTCACCCGCGTCGCCGGGCAGATCGCTCAGCATTCCAGAAGGCCACCCCGTTGTCGTATTCGGGGGAACCTTTGACCCGCCGCACGAGGGGCATGTTTCGGCCGCCGTTGGTGCGCGGGATGAGCTGTTTGGCGATGATGGTTGGCTCGTGGTTGTTCCCGCTGCGCGTTCGCCACATAAAGCCGTTGCGCCGGTCGCGAGCGATGTTCAGAGGATTCGCATGCTCGGGCTTGCGTTCGGATCTGTCCCGAGGGTCTTCGTCTGGACGGACGAACTCGATCGCTCTCACGGCTCCGGTGAGCCGAGCTTCACGATCGATACCGTGCGGCGTCTCCGCGAGGTTGTTCGGCCGCCGACGCCGGTGCGGCTGCTGATCGGTGCTGATCAGGCGATCGCGTACGACCGGTGGAAGGACAGCGCGGAACTCGAGCGGCTCGCGGAGCCCGCCGTGGCGTTGAGGCCGCCGCATTCCGGCGTGGACGCGCTTCTCGGCGCCGGCTTAGACGCGGGCCGTTGGGGGCCTCGCGTCTTGAAGACACCTCTGGTCGACGCGGCGTCGAGCGACGTCCGGAGCGGGCAACACACCGATCTCCCGCCAGGCGTCCGCGCGTTGATTGAAGCGGAAGGTCTGTACCGATAAGCGGGCAACACGTGAGGCGTCACATCACAAGCTGCTGTGCGTAGCCCGTTCCAACGCCGGTCTGCGTATCGGGTCAAAGACTCTCGCATGAAAAAAGACGCCCTTTCGGGCGTCTGTGAAACGGTCCGTGGTGTCACCGGTCGAGTCGTTCCCGACCGAACCTCTGGATCAGGGGCACCGACTCAGCCTTGCGGGCTGCACGATTCACCGCTGAGGACGCCGCCTAGGAAAGCGGAGAGCCAGCTGCTGAAATCGTCTCCTTGGAGTTGGCCGTCACGGTTGATGTCGGCGACGAGGTTGCCGTCGAGGAAATTGCCCAGCCAGGCGCTGAAGTCATCGCTTGCCAGCTGGCCGTCGCCGTTCTGGTCGGCGCAAAGCTCCGGTGTGGCACCAAGGATCACGAAGTCGCCTTCGTCAACGATGCCATCGAAGTTGACATCGCCGCCGGAGTACAGGGCGGTGGTCGAGCCTTCGTTGGCTTGGGCGATCGCCAAGTCGTCGCCGTCGACGTCGCCGTCAAGGTCGAGGTCACCCTGCGGAACGCCCAGCCAGGAGAGGATGGCGAGGACATCGGCCTCGTCGACCTGCTGGTCGTCGTTCATGTCGCCCGACAGGTCGCGGCGGCCGTTGTCGAACGTTGCAAGGCTTGCCTCGACAGTGTCGCCCCAGGTAAAGGCGGCGTCGTCGAGATCGCTGAACTGCTTGGCGACGTAGTCGACATCCTGCAGATCGATCACGCCGTCGGAGGCGTTGACGTGGTATCCGGGCGTCGGCTGTCGGCCGTCGGTGCCGGTCAGGTCCGCGCAGCTCCAGCCCGAGCCGGCGGGGTAGCTAATGCCCGTGATGAGCGTTGTGTCGAAGAAGTTGCCGTCCGACGCGTTGTCGACCGCCTGGTACGAAGCACGGCGGTTGACAACGCCGCTCTGCGGGAGCAGCCCGTCCGCGGCGGTACGGACGTCGACGACATCAAAGTTGCCGTCGCCGTTGGCATCACCGATAATCTCGAACGACACGGCCGACTCGCCGCTCCACGTCGCGCCGCTGTTGCGGACCTCGAACGCCTCCACCATGAGCTCGGCGTCGCCGATGTCACGGACATCGTCGACGTTGAAGTCGAACGCGACCTTGTTCTCCACGTTCAACCCCGTGCGGTAAGCCAAGGGGTTTCCGGCTGCGTCAATATAATTCGCACCGTTCGCCACGCCATCGGAATACACGATCCCAACGGTCCGATCGGGCACGAGGCCGATCCCGTCGGCGTTGAATTCTCCATACTCGGCTTCGCCAAGGACTGAGAAAATCCGCACGAAGTCTTGGAGTGTCTGGTTCGGTGCGGGGTTCTGAATAAGATCGCACGCACCCATCGGGCCATCGACGAAGTCGGTTGTCCCACCGGGGATGAAGTTGAGGGCCAAGAACTCACCCGGTGTGAAGAGGGTTTCATTATCACCCGGGTCGCCCGCGAAGGCCTCGGTCGAGCGGGTGACGTTGTTCAGCCAGGCGGCGGCCGCCGGGTTGGGTACCGGCGGGTTTGTGTTGTCCATGTCGACGCCTCGGATCGGCTCCGACGTGTCACCGTCACCATCGAAGTCGTTGATATCGAGGTTCAGCGACGACCGGGGGTCGCCGATCGTGCCCACGGACGAGGGCGCGAGCACGTGGTAGCCCTGCCCGGCTGCGTTGTCGAGGATGTTGCCGATCGTGGGACGGATGAACTCGGTCCCGCCGTAGGCCGGGTCGTCGAACTTGATCGCCAGAACATCCATCTCGGAGTTGCCGGTCGCCCCGTCGCGGACAATGTACCCACGGTTGAAGGCACGCTCGGCACCCGTGTAACCGATGGCCAACCGGTTGTTGCTCACAGAACGGTCCATGCGAGAGGAGCCACCCTTGTTTGAAGCTTGGTACAGCGGGCCGAGCCGGTCGGTTGTGTCGTCCGACGCTTGGGGGCCGTAGTTGTCACCCATGCCGTAGGACGGGTCGAGGCAGATCCCGTTGTTCGCGGCGTTGCGGGTGCCAGAACCAACATCGCGTGTCGCGAATGCGAGGTTCTCGCCGTTCGGAAGGCGGCCCGAGACAAGGCCGAACTGAAGCTCGGTCTGGCAGAGCTGGGAGTAGCCGGTCCCGAAGTTCACGAGATACACCACGGGGGCGGCCGAGAGAGAGGTGCCAAAGATTTCCTTATTTTCCATACCGGCCGGGGCGGTGCCCTGCACGAAGGTGTTCTCGAGCAGGCGGAGCTGGTTGGAGATCTCTCCCTGAACGCCGCTCTCACGGTTGAACGATTCGATCAAGTTCTGGCCGTACCCGCTCGAGCCCGGAGCCGCTCCGAACGACGGCGAGCCGTCCTGACGGATAAACCATGTAATCGGAACATCAGTCGGCGCGGCGTCGATCTGAATGCCGGCGATCGCGTCGTCGGTCGAATTGGTCGCAAGGTAGCTGCCATCGGTCAGCGAGCGGACAGCGTATCCTCGCGGGTTGGCGGCAACAGCGGGAGGAGTCACGAGCGAACCACCGCTGATAAACGTTGCCCGGTTCGCGCGGCCTTCGGAAACACTGGTGAATGTTCCGTCGATGGGGTTCGATGCCGTGCCTTTCACAAAGCCGTTCCCGCTCGGATTCGCCGCACCCACGCGGTCGAGGTCGCGGATGCCGTTCCCGGAACCGACGGCGGTGTAATGCACCGCCCAGATACCACCGAGTGAACTGATCGAGCCGGGCGCGAGCTGGTCACCGATTGTGATGGGATTCCCAACCGCGTCGGAGTCACCATCGACGTTCAAGAAATCGTTGGTCGCCGCGGCAGACTCAAGGAACTCTTGATAGAGCGTGGCGCCGGAAATGTTCAACAGCGTGGGCTGCGCGGAGACCGACGAGGCGATCCCGCACACGGCAATAAGCGCACCGATACGCGTAGTCATACCATTCTCACTTTCGATATTGTGAACCAGGAAACCAGGAGCCAACTCTCTCCGAGTGAACCAACCCGGGAAACCAGTCGGATACCGCTGGGAGCCCGACGGGGTCCTTAGCTCATCAGTTTCCGGCAATGAAATCGTTATCGACGATCGTTGTGGCGCCCGTGGTGAACGCGTTCGGGTCTGCCACGGCCAGGCTGTAGAAGCGTCGGCCCCACTCACCGAACCCCTCGACTTGCTGCCGCCCGAAGCCGTTTTCGCCGAGTAAAATGGACTCGCGAAGATCCTTCCGTTCGACGTGACCATCGACGTAGGCAAGAACGGATGTTTCACCGGGATGGTGCCGCCCGACGGCCTGCATGCCGTGGATAATCGCACCGTCGAAGCTCTGGCTCTGGTGCAGTTGCACCGCGTCCTGACGATAGAGCTCTGTCGTGTTGTAAGGATAACGGAACCGAGCGCCGGTCCCGAGAGGCGTTGTTCCAAACAGCTGGCCTTCGTCTAGCCCGAGCGTGAAGTCAGCCCCGTACGACATAAAGGGTGTAATGGGACGGTGACTCACCAGCGTGACGGTTTGAGAAGACGAGCCGTCTCCTCCCGGGGAAATCTCGGCGAGTGACCTCCACGAGGATGACTCTGCGAACTCCGCGGCCAGCACTGTTTTGTCGGTGAACTCGATCTCGGGAGTCTTCACCAGCCGGTTCCGCCAGAACTGGTTCGAATTGAAGTTGTTGCGGGGAAATATCGCGTGGTTTCCGCCGAACGCGATCCGAGGGACCTGACGATCTCGCGGAAAGCCCGCCCCCGACTCGGATGCTCCAAGAGCATTTTGCTGCCCGTTGGCCCATTCCCGATCCGGGCCCGGGTTGGTCGGCGGTGCGCCGCCATCGGTCAGCGCTGGTGACTCGAATGCTTCTTGCGCGGTTTCGATGCCACTGAAGACGGAGAACGACCAGTGGATATAGCCGTTCTGTGGGTTCGGGTGCGTGAACTGCTGGTCTTGACGATCCCAAGACGAGCCTGTTGTTGAGTTCGCATAGGCGTACGCCGGCGGGTTGAACTCCTTGGAATCACTGTTGTATACCGCTACGCCCAGCGCAACCGACCGAGCGTTGTTGGATGCGACGACCGCCTGTGCCGCAGCCCTGGCCCGGCCGAGCGACGGCAACAGAATACCGATCAGCAACGCGATGATCGCGATGACAACCAACAATTCTATGAGTGTAAACGCGACGCTACGTGGCGGGGTCCAGCGAAACGCTCTATTCATTTTAATGGCCTCCGTGTGATGCGATCTTGTGATGCAGGAACGGATTGGCATCGTTCATATCATGCACGAATCACTACGTTCTCGCTACGGACAACCCGCTCAATTTCTGTCAAGAGTTCGCGAAGGCAATGTGAAGACAGCGGGGGTGTTTCGTACGAGGCAGGTACGCAGAAATTGGCCTATTTAGAATCGGTCATCTGTGGTCGACCGTGGGCATCGCCGTGACCGTGGGCATCGCCGTGATCGTGGAGCGTTGCTTCAAGACTCGCGATCCCATAGGAAACAGCGATACCAGCGGCCAGCAGCGAAGCAAAGACCACCCGATCGTGGCCGTGAAACTTCACCTCCGGGAGCACGTCTGCGAGCGCGACGCATAGCAGCACGCCGGCGCTGAACCCAAGCCCGACCGGAGCCAGCGCGGCGATCTGTGCCTCCATCAGCGACTGCCCAGCGACAAGCAGCAGCGCGACGGCGGGGGTCAGAACCGACAGAGTGACCACGGGGAGCGTCCACAGCCGGTCGGAGCGACCCACCGCGGCAACCGCGAACAGATCGAGCGGCTTGTGAAGCACAACCGCAACGAACGCACCGAGCGCCGGCAGCGGTGACTCCGGCTCCGCCAGGTACGCCGACGCGAGCACCAGTCCGTCGAGGCACGCGTGCGATCCAAAGCCGATGACCGACGCGATCGATCCGCCGAGCCGCGCCTCTTGTTTATCGCCGTGCCCGTGCTCCGACGGACCGAAGAACCTCAGGATCGCGTATACAAACAGCACCCCGGCGACGAACGCGATGAACACGTGCTCGATCCGCCCGCCCTCGGCAACCGCGTGCGGCAGCAGGTGCAGACCAGCCACGCCGATCAAGAACCCTCCGACAAAGCTCATCGCCCCTTGGAGCCGCGTGTGGGTGATCGCGAGCTTCGTGCCAGCCGCGCCCGCAAGCCCCGCGCCGAGCACAACAACGTTGAAGACCACGAACCAGGAGAAGGAGGACATAATCGAGAATAGCTTCTCAGTGAAGACGGGGCCGACCTGTTGGGAGATGGTTTGGATATCCTCACCCATGGCGACGAAACAGACCGAAGCCATTCTGGAAGCGATCCGCGGTGCCGAGGGCCCGCTCAGTCCCGCTGAGATTCACGATCTCGCGCGAATCAGTGTGTCGACCCTGGGAATCGCGACGGTCTATCGGACGATCTCGAAGCTTGTCGGCGGTGGGAGCATCGTGGTTGTGCCCTTGCCCGGCGAGCCCGACCGGTACGAGTCGGCCGAGAAGGCGGAGAAGCACCACCACCACTTCCGCTGCGACGAGTGCGGGCGGGTGTTCGATCTGGTGGGCTGCGTGAGCGGGCTGTCGAAGCTCGTGCCCCCGGGCTTCGAGGTGCTCGGCCACGACCTGACGCTCACCGGCCGGTGCTCGGCGTGCGCCGTCTGATCACGCGGCTCGGACCGGTCACAGCGCCGCGAGACGCCGGGCGGTCTCCTGCTCGATGAGCGCGTGGATCATCGCTTCGAGGTCGCCCTCGAGCAGGTCGCGGAGCGTGTACTTCTCGGGCAGCCGCTGGTCGGCGACGATCCCGTCCTGGTAGCGATAGACGCGGATCTTCTCGGATCGCTGCGCGGTCCCGATCTGCGCGCGCCGGTCGGCCGACCGCTCGGCGTCCACCTTCGCGCGCTCGATCTCGTACACCCGGGCGAGCAGCAGACGGCGGGCCTTCTCGCGGTTCTGCTGCTGGCTCTTGGTCTCCTGCATCCGCACCTCGACGCCCGTGGGCACGTGCCGCATGAGCACCGCGGTCGCGACCTTGTTGACGTTCTGCCCGCCGGGCCCCTGCGCCGTCGTGATGTGCTCTTCGACGTCGTTCGCCCAGTCGATCGTGACCTCGACCTCCTCGGGCTCTGGCAGCACGGCGACGGTCGCGGTCGACGTGTGCACGCGCCCCTGTGTCTCGGTCGCGGGGACGCGCTTGACCGAGTGGACGCCCGACTCGAAGCCGAGCTCGGCGAAGACGCCGTCGCCGCGGACGTTGACCGTCGCGTGGCGGACGCCGCCGACCTCGGCGTCGTGCTCGACGTCGAGCGGCTCGAACCGCCAGCCCCGGCGCTGGGCGAAGCGGGTGTACATCTCCATGAGGTCGCGGCACCACAGGCCCGCCTCGTCGCCGCCGGTCCCCGCGCGGAACTCCATCATCACCGAGTCAAACCGCCGGTCATCAGACTGCACGAGGCTTGCCTTCACCGCGCCCACCACCTCGGCGGCGCGGCCGCGGAGGCTGGGCAGCTCGTCGCGGGCCAGGTCGGCCAGCTCGGGGTCGTCGCCCGATTCGGCCGCCTGCTCGAGCTCGTCGATCTCGTCCGACAGCTTCCGGGCCTCGCCCCACCCGGCCGCCACGGGGTCGAGCGCCGCGCGCTTGATCGACAGCTCGCGGACGCGGCGGTGGTCGCCGAGCACCTCGGGGTCGGCGAGCTGTTGCCCGATGACGGCGTGCTGCTCCGCGAGCTCGTCGAGCTTGGTGCCCACGGCCGCCGTCACGAGGGTGTCTAAAAACGCCATCCCCCGAGCATAGCTGGGTCCGGTTCGCGCGCGGCATCCTGTCCCAACCGGTCGCGCGTGCTGGACTTGCGACCGGCGGGGCGTTACGTTGCACGTTCCGAACGGAGGCTGAACGCGTGTCCAGAGCCGACCACATCCCTGTCTCCGACGCGGGCGACCAGCCGGCGGGCGACGCGATCCGGATGACGGGCGTCCGCAAGACGTTCGGCCGCAAGGTCGCCGTCGAAGGGCTCGACCTCTCGATCCCGCAGGGCTCGCTCATGGGCTTCATCGGGCCCAACGGCGCGGGCAAGACCACCAGCATCCGCATGATCATGGCGATCCTGTTCCCCGACGACGGCAGCCTCACTGTTCTGGGGCGCCGGTCGGCGCTCGAGAGCAAGGACCGCATCGGCTACCTGCCCGAGGAGCGCGGCGTCTACCGAAAGATGAAGGTCCTGCCCTTCGTCCGCTACATCGCGAAGCTCAAGGGGCTCGACGGTGCCGGGCTCGACCGCAATATCCACGGCTGGCTCGAGCGCCTCCAGCTCCCGGGCGTTGCCAACAAGAAGTGCGAAGAGCTCTCCAAGGGCATGCAGCAGAAGGTCCAGTACATCGCGAGCGTGATCCACGAGCCGGACCTCTTGATCCTCGACGAGCCGTTCAGCGGGCTGGATCCGGTCAACATGAGGCTGCTGCGCGACGAGATCCGCCGCCAGCATGCCGAGGGGCGCACGGTCATCTTCTCGACGCACGTCATGTCGCAAGCCGAGCAGGTCTGCGAGCGCATCGCGATGATGCACCAGGGGCGGAAGGTGCTCGACGGGACGATCGCCGAGATCAAGGCCGAGGCGCAGACGCGGTCGGTCGTCTTCGAGCCGCTGGAGCCGGGCGACACGGCGACCGTCGAATCGGTCCGGGGGTGGGACGGCATTTCGAACGTCGCGCAGACCGAGCGGGGCTTCGAGGCCGAGCTCGACAAGACCGTCGAACCGCTCGACATCATGCGGAGGATCGCGGCGAAGCTGCCGGTGTCGCGCGTCGAGCTCAAACGCCCGACGCTGGAAGACATCTTCATCGACATCGTCGCCGGCAGCGGCGACGGCGAGGAAGAAGCTCGGCTCCGCGCCCAGCTCCGTGAGGGCACCGCTCAAGACGAAGACTCGGCCGGGGAGGACGCGGCATGAACCGGATCTGGCAGGTCGCGCTCCGAGAGTTCAAGGCCACCGCGCTCACGCCCGGGTTCATCATCGGGGCTCTGATCGTGCCGCTGGTGTTCGTGCCCGTCGTGGGTCTGATCGTCGTGCTGATCAACCAGGCCGAGCCGCCGGCCGACCGGGGCGTGGTGGTCCTGGTCGACCGCTCTGGGGAGCTGACGGAGACGCTGGTCGAGCGCCTCTCGCCCGAAGAGATCGCTCGGCGGCGGGGGGATCAGGCGAAGCAGATCGTCGACGCGGTCGCCGAGAGCGTGCCGGCCGGGGTGGATCCCAAGACCCTGGAATCGGCCGCGGAGAACGCCGCCGGCGCGTCGGGCGTGCCCAAGCTATCGATCGAGACGGTCGAGCTGGGGCCCGATGCCGACGTGGACGCCGCGATCGAGAAGGAGAAAGAGCGGCTGCGCGACGGTTCGGGCCGCGACGACGCGTCGCGTGTCCTTGCGGTCGTCGTGGTCGACGAGTTCGCGGTCACGCCGCAGACCGACCCGGCGGCGTACCTCGCGCTCCCGGACGCCGAGCGGGCCGAGGCGGACCGGCCCTTTGGGAGCTACGAGCTTTTTCAGCGTTCGAAGATCGATTCGCGGACGATCGGCGAGCTGCGGAGCGGCCTCTCGTGGTCGATCCGCGAGCTGCGGTTCGAGCGGTCGGGCGTCTCGCGCGACGAGGTCGAGCTGCTGTCGTCGATCGACGCCCCGCCGTCGCAGGAGGTCACGGCCGACGGTACCGAGCGCAAGAGCTCGAATGTGCTCCAGGAGGTTCTGCCGTTCGCGGTCATCTTCTTGCTGTTCATGGGCGTCCTGACCGGCGGGCAGTACCTGCTGACGACGACGATCGAGGAGAAGTCGAGCCGCGTCGTTGAGGTGCTGCTCGCGGCGGTCTCTCCCATGCAGCTCATGACCGGGAAGATCCTCGGCCAGCTCGCCGTGGGGCTGACGCTGCTGGTGATGTACAACTCGATCGGGCTGTTCGCGCTGGTCATGTTCGAGCGCGGCGACCTCATCTCGACCAGCACCCTCGTCTTCATGCTCGTGTTCTTCCTGCTGAGCTACGTTCAGATCGGCGGGTTCATGGCGGGCATCGGCGCCTCCGTGACCGAGCTCCGCGAGGCGCAGTCGCTCATGACGCCGGTCATGCTGGTGCTGGTCTTCAGCTTCTATCTCAGCATGCCCGTCAGCCGCGACCCCGACGCGACCTATGCGGTCGTGCTGAGCATGATCCCGCCGGCGAGCCCGTTCGTGATGCTGACGCGGATCGCGTCGACCGAGCCGCCGCCGATGTGGCAGTCGCTGCTGGCGGTCGCGATCAACGCGGTCGCCGCGTACGGCTCGATCTGGGCCGCGGCGAAGGTCTTCCGCGTCGGGCTGCTGATGTTCGGCAAGCCGCCGAACGTCAAGACGCTGCTCAAGTGGATCGCGATGGCGTAGCCCGCCCGAGCGGAGCCACCCCATGCTCACCCGCCACGACCTTTACGACCTCTGCGTGCAGTCGCCCGCCGACCTCGTGCCGCTGCTGCGAGCGGTGCACGGCGGCGAGCCCCGCGTGCTCGTCGAGCACTTCGCCGCCTCCGCTCGCATCAGCCGACGCTGGGTCGAGACCGACCACGCGGGCAAAGCCGTCGCGATCGACCTCGACGCCGAGGTGCTCTCGCTGACCGAGGGTGTGGACCGCGTGCGGACCGTCCACGCCGACGTGCTCGACGCCGCGGCCCTCGCCGGGGTCCGCGGCGACATCGTCCACGCGGGCAACTTCTCCATCGGCTACCACCATGACCGCCCGGCGCTGGTCCGCTACCTCGGGCTCGTCCGCGAGCAGCTCGAGCCCGGCGGCGTGTTCGTCTGCGATACCTACGGCGGCGAGTCGGCGTTCCACATCGGCTCCATGGAGCGCGACTGCCCGATCCCCGCGGGCTTTGTTCCGTCGCACGGCCCGCCGAGCGATCTTCCGGCGGGCGCCTTCGTCCGCTACACCTGGGAGCAACGCGAGGCCGACCCGCTGACCGGCCGCGTGCTCGACGTGCTGCACTTCCGCGTGTTCGACGGGCACGAGGTCGTCCACGAGGTGACCGACGCGTTCGTGTACGACTGGCGGCTGTGGTCGCCGCCGGAGCTGCGCGACGCGATGCTCGAGGTCGGGTTCGCGTCGGTCGAGTGCTACAACGAGCTGCCCGACGCCGTCGACGACGACGGCAGGGCGTACGCGACGCCGGTCGACGGCGAGGATCTGAACGAATCCTTCATCGTCTGCCTCGCGGCGAGGACGTCCTAGCCGCTTACAACCCACAATGACGATGCACCTGTTCGTTGTGGCCCTGCTCTGGTCGGTGCGGCTGGCGCCGGTCGGTGTCGTAGACGCCTTGCAGCGCGTCGATGTTCGCAGGACCGACGAGCCGCGCGAACGCGTTCATGACCCATCGGCCGACGTCCGGCTCGTCGCGCGGCAGACCGTGAGCGGCTTCGGCGCCGGGCAGGGCATCGCCCACCGCGACGGGCTGCCCTACTTCTACGGCGACGTCCGCGGCGAGAGCTACGACCTCGACTCACCCGAAGACGACTACGGCTACATCCGCGAGTACCGACTGACTGGCAACGGCGACGGGCCCGGAGTCGAGTTCACGGGCCGCGAGATCCGCCTGACCAAGAACGGCGTCAACGTTGCGCCCCACCCAACCGGGCTGACGTTCCATCCCGAGTTCGGCTGCTTCATGGGCGACACCGTCAACCAGACCGGGCTCATCTTCCATCTCGACTTCGACCGCGCCCTCGCCGACGGGACGCTCGACAACGCCATCCTGAACATCACGGCCGACGACGTCGCGGCGAACGGCGCCCGCCCGGAGTTCGTCCGCTTCGGCGGGCGGTGGCTCGTCGCGACGAGCGACTACGGCGACGAGGACAACGAGATCCGCCTCTACGACCCCGAGGTGCTGGCGACGAGCGCCCGCGTGAGCCGCCCCGGAGCGCTGGTCGCGTCGTTCCCGGCGACACCGTTCGTCCAGACGCTCCACTGGGTGGAGGCGCTCGACACGCTTGTGCTGGTGCAGAACCAGCTCCCCGGCCGGCTCTACCGGCTCACGCTCGCCCGCTTCCAAGACGGCGCTCTTGTTCTGGACCCACCGATCGATATCGAAGGGCTCGACGACGAGCTCGAGGGCCTGTTCGTCGGCCCGGTCTCGGGGGGCGTCGCGCCGATCGTCATGCTGAGCGCCTATTCGAACGACAACGTCACCTTCGCGAGCCTGCGGCTGCCCGGCGAGAGATAGCGGGCGTTCCACGGCGGCACGCGTACACTCCGCTCCGCCCATGCCGGGCGACCGGAGAGCCCCGTGCCCGCCCACCGCAAAGACACCCATCGCTACGCGCTCACCAAGATCCTCGCAACGCTCGGCCCGGCCTCCGACTCCGAGGAGGGCATCCGCGGGCTCATCGAGCACGGCGTCGACTGCTTCCGCCTGAACTTCTCCCACGGCACGAAGGAAGAGCACGGCGAGCGGCTCGCGCGGATCCGCAAGGTCTCCGAGGAGCTCGACGCCGCCGTAGCGGTTCTCGGCGACCTGCCCGGCCCGAAGATCCGCGTCGGCAAGGTGCCCCCGATCGACCACGAGAAAGGCGTCCACGTCCAGGCAGGCGAATCGGTCGTGATCTCAGGCTCGGCCGAGCAGGCGGTGACTCGCCAGACCGAGTCGGGGCGTGAGGTCATCCTGCCCACGACCTATCCCGAGATGATCGGCGAGGTTGTCAGCGGCCAGCGGGTGCTGATCAACGACGGCGCGATCCGCATGCTCGCGATCGAGACCCGCGACGGTCCGGAGGGCGAGCGCGAGCTCGTCTGCCGCGTAACGGTGGGGGGGCTGATCAGCAACAGCAAAGGCATCAACCTGCCCGAGACGGCGATCAGTGCGCCGGCGATCTCCGACCGCGACTGGGAGATGGCGTGCTGGGCCGTCGAGGCCGGCATCGACTTCCTGGCGATGTCGTTCGTGCGCTCGGCCGAGGAGATCCGCGAGTTCCGCTCGCGGCTCAGCCAGCGGTTCCCGATCACCGGCCCGGAGGACGCCGAGGTCGAGTCCGAGTCGGGCGGTCAGCTCCGGGCGCCCGTGCCGCTCGTTGCCAAGATCGAGAAGCCCCAGGCGGTCCGCGACATCGACGCGATCTGCAAAGAGGCCGACATCCTGATGGTCGCCCGGGGCGATCTCGGCGTCGAGATGGACATCGCCGAGGTGCCCGTCGTGCAGAAGCGGATCGTTCAGGCGTGCGAGGCGTGGGGCACCCCCGTTATTGTCGCGACGCAGATGCTCGAGACCATGATCGAGAATGCGATCCCGACCCGCGCCGAGTCGACCGACGTCGCCAATGCCGTGCTCGACGGGGCCGACGCGGTAATGCTCTCGGGCGAGACCGCGGTGGGCCGGCACCCTCAGCTGGTGGTCGACACGATGAGCCGGATCATCGACGCCGCGGAAGAGAGCATGGTCGTCGAGGAGCCGCTGGCCCGCGAGCCACACAAGTTCCGCGAGGAGCGGAACCCCACGGCGGCCCTCGCGCACGGCGCGTGGCACACCGCCCGAGACGCCGGCGCGAGGCTCATCATCTGCTGGTCGGAAAAGGGCGGGACTGCGCAGTACCTCAGCCGCAACCACTTCACGGTGCCGATCGTTTCGTACTCGTCGGACATCCGATACGCCCGCCGCATGGCGCTGCTCCGCGGCGTGCTGCCCTTCTGCGCGACGCCGCCCACGATGCTGATCGAGTGGTACGACGAGGTCGACCGGCACGTGAAGGAGCGCGGTCTGGCCGAGGACGGCGACGTCGTTTTGCTGGTCGCGGGCCGCCCCCTCGGGCGCTCCCGCCGGACCAACACCATCACGCTCCACGCGATCGGGCTCCCCCACGGCGCGTACGCCGGCGACCCGGCCTGACCCAACCGACCAGAGGCCGACGACGTGAACGCGAAGCGCTCCGCAACCGTCCTGTCCGTCGGCGACGAGCTCGTCATCGGGCAGACGGTCGACACCAACTCCGCCTGGATCTCTTCGAGCCTCCGCGATCTGGGTGTCCGCGTGCTCCGCCACGAGACGGTCGACGACGACGAATCCCGCATCGCCGACGCGATCAGGCGCGGCGTCGACACGGGCGACCTGATCGTCATCACCGGCGGGCTCGGGCCGACGGCCGACGACCTGACGCGCCAGGCGCTGGCAGGCGTGCTCGGCGCACCGCTCGTAGTCGACGAGCTCGCCCTCGCAACGCTCGAGAAACGGTACGCCGACGCCGACCGTGAGATGCCGGCCGCCAACCGCGTCCAGGCCCTCCGCCCCGATCCGGCGACCATGCTCGACAACCCACACGGCACCGCCCCCGGACTGCACGCGAGGATCGCCTACGACGGAATCCCCGCGGGCTCGGCCGACGTGTTCTGCCTGCCCGGGCCACCCCGCGAGATGAAGCCGATGTTCGACGCGTTCGTCCGACCCGCGGCGGGCCCGGGCGCCGGGGTCGCAACGCGGGTCCTGCGGACGTTCGGCATGGGCGAGTCGGACATGGCCGAGAAGCTCGCCGACCTGATGCGGCGCGACCGGGTGCCGCTCGTCGGCACGACCGCGTCGGGAGGCGTGGTCTCGGTGCGCATCCGCTGCGAGGGTGTTGCGGACGCGGACACCCTGCTCGACGCCGACGAGCGCGAAGTCCGAAGCAGGCTCGGCGACTATGTCTTTGCGACCGGCGACTCGACGCTGCCCGAGGCGGTAGCCGCGGAGCTCGCCGCGCGGGGGCAGACGGTCACCGCCGCCGAGAGCTGCACCGGCGGGCTGGTGACGGCGATGCTCACCGACGTGCCCGGCGTCTCGCGGATCTTCCGCGGCGGCGTCGTGGTCTACTCCAATGAGCGGAAGGCCGCGGACCTCGGGGTCGAACCCGGCGTCTTTGAAAGCGACGGGGCCGTGTCCGCCGCGTGCGTCCGGGCGATGGCGCGTGGGGTCTGCGAGCGGTTCGGTGCGGACTACGCCCTCGCGGTCAGCGGCGTCGCCGGCCCGACGGGCGGCACGCCCGAGAAGCCGGTCGGCACCGTGTGGATCGCCTGCGGCACACCCGACGGCGTCGACGCCCGACGCTTCCACTTCCCCGGCGAGCGCGTCGACATCCGTCAGCGGGCGGCGACCGCGGCGCTCGGTCTGCTGCGACTGCGCGTGATCGGCGAGACCGGGCTCGACCTGCTCTGGCAGCGAGAGCGAGGCGCCCGCACCGAAGCGTGAGCCGACACGCGACGGCCGGCGGGTTGTCCTCCATACGCCGCGTTACTCGCCCGGCCCGCGTTACTCGCCCGGGATAATCCCGGGTTCGGGCAGCGCCGAGATCACGCCCTCCATCGGGCTGCTCGCCGAGGCATACCGCTTCATAGGGATGCGCCCGGCCCGGGCCGACTCGTGCCCGGCCTCGATCGCCAGCCGCATCGCGCGGGCCATGCGGACCGGCTCGCGGGCGAGCGCGATCGCGGTGTTCATCAGCACGCCGTCGGCGCCGAGCTCCATCGCGACCGCCGCGTCGCTCGCCGAGCCCACGCCCGCGTCGACGATCACCGGGTACCTCGGATCGCCCTGCTTGAGCATCTCGATGCAGAACGCGATGTTGCCGCGGTTGACCACGCCCTGGCCCGACCCGATGGGCGAGCCCGCGGGCATGACGCTCACGGCGCCCGCCTCCTTGATCCGCGCGGCCGAGATCGGGTCGTCGGACGTGTAGCACAGCACCTCGAACCCGTCGGCGACGAGCTCGCGCGTCGCCTCCAGCGTGCCGACGGGGTCGGGCAGCAGCGTGCGGGTGTCGCCGAGCACCTCGAGCTTGACCCACTTCGAGCCAGGGTTGCCGAGCTGCTCGAGCAGGTCGCGCCCGAGCCGGGCGACGCGGACGGCGTCCTCGGCGTTGAAGCACCCGGCCGTGTTCGGCAGCACCGTGTACCGGTCGAGGTCGAGCGCGTCGAGCAGGCTCTCGCCGCGGTCGTTGTACAGCCGCTCCCGCCGCACGGCGACCGTCACCGCCGAGCAGCCGCTCTCGGCGAGCGCGTCGCGCATGACCGACGCGTCCGCGTATTTGCCCGTGCCCGCGATGAGCCGGCTGGCGAGCTCGAAGCTCCCGACCGTCAGCGACTCGTTGAGGAGGTTGTGGTCGTCGGTCATCTCAGCCGCCTCCGACCAGGGTCACGATCTCGACACGGTCGCCCGGCTCGAGCGTCCGCTCGGCGTGCTCGCGGTGCGGGACCAGCGACCGGTTGATCTCGACGGCGCACGGCGTTGAGCCGAGCTCCCGCAGCTCCAAGAGCCCCCGGACGCTGACGCCCGCGGGCGCGTCCGACGGCTCCCCGTTGATCACGATCTCCATCGACTCATCCATCGCGGAGCATAGATCGGGTCAGGCCCCCCAGTTTTCAGACGCCGGCGCTGAGAGCCGCCCTGCTTTTAGCCTCAGCTCTTACCCGCCGAGGGCCGAGCCACCGCGCTGCCCCTGCTCGGCCCCGATGCCGCGAAACCGCGACCCCCGCCCGGTCCCTAGGGGCCGGACAACGAACCCGAACGAGTTCTCGTCGCGGATGTTGTCGGCCGTCAGGATGATCCCGAGCTCGCCCGCCTGGAACCGCCGCAGCACGCTCAGAGACGCGACCTGCAGCGTGCCCTGCGCCGAGTTGTACGACGCGGAGGCGAGCGTCGAGTACTTCTCCGTGAGGTCGTAGCGGTTCTGGCCCGTGAGCACGAGCACGTCGGTCTCGGTGAACGAACGCATCGACACCCTGGTCGACGCGACGCCGGCGTGGTCGATCTCGCCGCCGATGTGCGTGAACGCGGGCTGGTCGAGCTCGAAGTCGTAGTTCACCCCCGCGACGACCGCGACCGCTTCCGACGCGTTCCAGGTCGCCTCGACCGCGCCGTACTCGTGCAGGTTCGAGGACTCGGGCCGGGCGTCGTACCAGCGGCCGATGGTCGACTCGCGGTCGGCCTCGTCGGTCGAATCGACGTACTCGGCGTTGACCGTGAGCACGTCGACCGACTCCCACCGCCCCGGGCCGCCGCGCTGGGTCTGGAACCGCTGCGACAGCGCGAGCCGGTAGCCGAGCCCCTCGCTGATCGACTCGACCGCGTCGTCGTACACCGGCAGGTCGCTCGATTCGATCGATGAGCGGCTCGTCCACACGGTCGCCGACGGTGTGATGATGTGCCGCAGCCGGTGCAGGTCGAGCACGTCGCTGCGGATGCCCTCGTAGACCCGCTGGACCTCGGTCGAAGCCGTCGCGCCCACGGCCCCAAACAGCCGGGCGTTGTCGGTCTCGTCGGGCGAGATGCCCGAGAAGTTGCTGTCGTACGCCGTGACGCGACCGACTGCGAACGGCGTGAGCTCGATGGGCCCCGCGTCGACCGCGGCCGTCAGCTCCTGCCTGAGGTCGAAGCGGGTCACCTCGTCGACGGGGAGCCCGTCGGCCCGCTGCTGGTCGGCGATCAGCTCGTCGGGCTCGAGCCCGAAGATGAGCCGGGACCGCCGCGCCTGCGGCACGCCGAGCTCGTTCGGCGTCGCCTCGGCCGGGCGGAGCCGCAGCACGCCGAGCGACGCGTCGGTCGTGAGCGTGAGCGCCCCGGGCAGCTCTGGCAGGATGTTGTCGGCGAACCGCGCGTAGCGGACCTCGGGCAGCCGCTCGGTCTGCGTCGCGTCGCCCGTGATCAGGAACTGGTTGACCGGGTACGGGTCGACGGTGCCCGACGCCTCGAACGTCGTCTGCTCGTTCCCGTCGCGGCGGACGAGCGTGCCGCCCGTGCGGAACTCCCGGCGCTCGCGGGTCTCGCGCGGGTAGAACTCGACCGCGAACGTCGGGTCCGAGGTCTCCGCCGCCTCGAGGAAGATCGACCACTTGTCGGTCAGCCGCGCGCGGTAGTCGGCCAGCAGCAGCCCGCGGTCGCCGGTGGTGATCGGGTCGGAGCGTCCCGCGGCGAGCACGACCTCCTCGGGCTGGTCGTCGAGCCGCAGGCCGAGCAGGAAGTTCCCGTCGCCCTTGGACGTCCGCCATTCGGAGACGACCTCGATGCCGTCGCCTCGCTGCTCCTGGATGTCGAACCCGAGCTCCACGTCGAGGTCGAAGCCCGGGTCGATCCCGAGCAGCGCGAGCGCGTCCCAGCGGGTCTGGATCGAGCCGCCGAACCGGTTGCTGAGCCCGTAGGAGATCGTTCGGAGCGGGAACCGCGAGGGGTCGCCGCGGTAGAACGGGAACCAGATAAACGGCACGTCGGCGGCGCGGAGCGTCAGGTTCCGGGCGTCGACGAACAGCCCCTCGCTCCAGTCCGGGCCACGCTTCGGGCGCACGGTCACGCTCGACGCCCCGACCGACAGGTGCGGGCGCGCAAACCCGGTGTTCGACACCCGCGCGCCCTCGGCCCGGAAGAGCGTCGGCGACTCCTGCCGGATCGCGTCGGCCCGGATGAACAGCGGCGTGCGGAGCTGCCGGTTGTACTGCGAGAGCACGGCGTCGAGGATCAGCGCCCGGTCTTCGCGGACCGAGTAGTAGACGCGTTCGCCGCGGAGCGTGAGCGCACCGTCGCTGGCGACAACGCCGCCCTCGAGGTACACGCCGTCGACCTCGCCCGCCTCGAGCGAGCCGCCGTCGTAGCCGGGTCGGTCGGGGTCGGCCAGGAACACGACCGCCCGCTTGGCCGTGAGCGTGAGCGACCGCCGGCCGTCGTCGGCCCGGTACTCGACCGCGACCGCCTCGGCGTCGCCGGCCCCGATGATGATCGCCGGGGCGTCGCCCGCGCCCAGTCGTGCCGACGCGGCCGTGCCCGGGCGGTACGACATCTGCTTCGCAGCCAGCGTGAACTGACCCTTGGCCGGGAAGATCGCCGCGGTGGGCCCGGTCGGCTCGTCGTCGGGTTCGGGCCCGAGCCGCTGCGTCGCGTCGTACGACAGCGGTCCCACGGGCCGGCGCCGCCCGAGCACCCGGTCGAACGCGGCCTCGGCGCGGTACGCGAACGCGGAGTCTCCCTTGGCACGCACGAGCGAGTCGAGCGTGAGCGCCGGCTCGGCGACCACGCCGTTCGCGTCGGCCAGCTCCACCCTCGCCGCGACGGTGAGCTCGCGGGCGGTGAGCGACGACGCCGGGTCGCCCGCCGGCGTGTCGACGTCTTCGGCGTAGACGAGCACCTGCACGCTCGAGCCGCGCCGCTGCATCCAGACGACCGCCTGCCTGGCCGCGAAGACGCTCGTGCCCACGCGCAGCGAGACGTCGCCGCTGAGGACGACGCGGTCGGTCGGGGCAAGCCCCGTGTCGTTCGGGCCGACGTCGAGCCGCCAGACCTCGCCGCGTCGGGCGGACAGCTCGATCCGGCCCGCCACCGCGTCGACCGCGAGCTCATCGGCGCCGAAGCCCGGCCGCGGCTGAGCCGCCGACGAAATGGCAAGCAGCGTGAGCGAGATCCAGAGCCAGGCCAGTCGAGCATCCATGCAGCGGCATCCTAACCGGTCGGGCTCCGCCCGACGTGCCTCGATTGATGTCTCATGGTCGCCGGCGGAGACGCGAGCCAAAGCGCGAGCCAGAACCCAGCTCACCACACGTGGATCGACTTCGCACCGTCGGGAAGACCCGCGCCGTTCGTCGACGTCGCGGCGGGCGTCTCGTCGGCCGACGGGGCGAAGTGGTCGTCCTTCCAGCTCTCGGGATAGGACGGGTCGTCGAGCTCCAGCGCGGCCCTGGTCGGCAACAGCGGCCGGAACGTGTCGCACATCACGGCGAGCTCGTCCGTGAAGGTCTTACCGAGCGACTTCTCGACCGTGCCGGGGTGCGGGCCGTGGGGGATGCCCTGCGGGTGGAGGCTGACCGAGCCCGACTCGATTCCCCGCCGCGCCTTGTAGTTGCCCTCGACGTAGTAGAGCACCTCGTCGGAGTCGATGTTCGAGTGGTTGTACGGCACGGGGATCGCCCCCTCGTGCCAGTCGAGCATCCGCGGGCAGAACGAGCAGATCACGAAGTTGTGCCCCTCGAACGTCTGGTGGATCGGCGGGGGCATGTGCAGCTTGCCGGTGATGGGCGCGAAATCCATGATGTTGAACGCGTACGGGTAGTAGCAGCCGTCCCAGCCGACGACGTCGAGCGGATGGTACGGGTAGGTGTACCGGTGCACCGTGTCGCGAGCCTTGATGCGCACCTCGAACGCCCCCGCTTCGTCGAAGGTCATCGGCGCCGTCGGCACACGCAGGTCGCGCTCGCAGTACGGCGCGTGCTCGAGGAACTGCGATGTCTGCTTGCTCAGGTATCTCGGCGGCGGTCCGATGTGGCTCGCGTTCATGGTCTCAAAGAACACGAACTTGCCCAGCGGCATCTCGGACTTCGAGAACCCACCGAACCGCTCGTTGTCCGACCCGTCGTCGGGTCGCTCGTCGAACTCGATCCGGTAAATCGTGCCCTTGGGGATGATCACGTAGTCCTTGGGCCCGAACTCAACGAGCCCGAACATCGTGAACGCGCGGCCCGAGCCGTAGTGGAAGAAGTAGCACTCGTCGCCCTGGCCGTT
>JBCBZP010000017.1:0-53028 GCA_039815285.1 Planctomycetota bacterium | reverse complement strand
GCGGACCATCGGCCACCTCAAGGAGAACCGCCGCATCGGGACCCGATTCGAGAAGCTCGCCACCAGCTTCATGGGCATGCTCAAGCTCGCCTTCCTCAGGCGATACCTCGCCATCCTCGATCCGTCAGACACGGCCTAGTCGCAGACCTCCGCTAGACCCGGGCCGGATCGACGCCCGAAGGGTCCGCCGCCACGCGATCGACCGCGACGCGCACCGCTCGGGCGATGCCCGCCGCGTCGAGGCCCGCCTCGGCGAGCTGCTTCGACCGCGGGTCCTGCTTGATCCACTCGTCGGGCAGCCCGAGCCGGGTGATGCGGCCCGTGTCCAGGCCCATGTCCGACGCGGCTTCGAGCACGCTCGCGCCGAACCCGCCGACCGTCGTGTGGTCCTCGACCGTGACGACCGGCCGCCCGGAGGCGACCGCGGCCCGGATCAGGTCCCGGTCGACCGGCTTGGCGAACCGCGCGTCGTACACACTCAGGCGGTACTCCCCATTGAGCAGGTCGGCCGCCGCGAGCGCGTCGACCGCGGGCGTTCCGAACGCGAGTACGACCGCGTCTGGCGTGCCGCCGTCGGCGACATCGAGCGCGGGCGTGAGGCAGCGGGCCCGGCCCAGCTCGAACGCGGGGCACTCGCCAGCCGCGGCGGTCAGCGCGTCGCTGACGTTGTCGCGCGGGTAGCGCACCGCGGAGACGCCCGCCTCGTAGTCAGCCATGAAGTCGAGGGCCGCGAGCAGGCTCGGCTCGTCCGCCGCGGCCATCAGGCAGGCCGCCGGCAGCGTGCGGAGCAGCGAGATGTCGCAGAACCCGTGGTGGACCGCGCCGTCGCCGCCGACGAGTCCGGCCCGGTCGAGGCACAGCCGCACGGGCAAGCCCTGCAGCGCCGCTTCCTGGAACGCCTGGTCGAACGCCCGCTGGAGGAACGTCGAGTACACCGCGAAAAACGGCTTCCAACCGGTCTTGGCCAGGCCCGACATCATGTCGAGCGCGTGGCTCTCGCAGATGCCCACGTCCCACGTGCGGTCCGGGAACAGCGGCATGACCTTGTCGAGCCCCGTCCCGCCCGGCATCGCCGCGGTGCACGCGACGACCTTCGGGTCACGCTCCATCAGCGAGCTCAGCCCGTCGGCGAACGCCGCGGTGAACGAACGGCCCGACTTCTTGATCTCGACCCGGCACGAGCCGGGGTCGTAGACGTGGGCCGCGGGGGAGTGGAAGGTTGTCGCGTCCTTCTCCGCGTAGTCGAGCCCCTTGCCCTTGACGGTCTTGACGTGCA
Organism: Planctomycetota bacterium; assembly: GCA_039815285.1. Classification (GTDB taxonomy): domain Bacteria; phylum Planctomycetota; class Phycisphaerae; order Phycisphaerales; family UBA1924; genus JBCBZP01. The sequence continues at coordinate 51,752 of JBCBZP010000017.1, read as the reverse complement.
GGACCATGGGCCGGTCGAGCTGCTTCGCCTCGGCCAAGAACTCGACGAGCTGCTCGATGTCGTGCCCGTCGACCGGGCCGACGGTAACCAGCCCGAAGTGCTCGAACCAGGTGTCCTCGGCGACCCAGGCCTTGGTCGCCTCGCCCATGCGGTGGTACGCCTCACGGACGAGGCTGCCCCCGGGCAGACGCTCGAGGAGCTTGCCGCCGCGACGCTTGAAGTCGGCGTAGCCCGAAGAGATCCGGAGGTGATCGAAGTACTGCGCGAGCGCCCCCTGCGGCTTCGAGATCGACATCCCGTTGTCGTTGAGGATGACGAGGAACTGACGGCGGAGGGTGCCGGCGTTGTTGAGCCCCTCCATCGCCACGCCGTTGGCGATCGACGCGTCGCCGATCAGCGTGACCACGCGCCGCCCGTCGGGGTTCGACTTGGGCTCGAACGCCTCGCGGTTGAGCGAGTCGCCGCGGGCCATGCCCACCGCCGTGGAGATGCCCGTCCCCGCGTGCCCGACCTTGAACAGGTCGTAGCGGCTCTCGTCGGGGTCGGGGAAGCCGGACATGCCCTCGCTGGTCCGCAGCCCGTCGAGCATGCCGTAGCGGCCCGTGACCAGCTTGTGCGGATAGCACTGGTGGCCGACATCGAACAGCAGGCGGTCCCACTCGAAATCGAACACGTAGTGCATCGCGAGCGTGAGCTCGACGACGCCGAGGTTCGGCGCGAGGTGGCCGCCTGACGAGCTGACTTTCTCGATGATCGCCTTGCGGATCTCGGCCGCGAGCCCGGACAGCTCACGCGCGGGAACGGCTTTGAGGTCGGCCGGCGATCGGATCTCGGCAAGGTGGGGCATTACGGATTCTTTCGCCGTTTGAAGCACGGTTGATGCACGGCCGGCGAGATTGCTCGACCCACCGCACGGCCTTCAGCGGACACTCTCATCCTAGCAGGCTCGGTCTTCAGCACGCCCACCGAGGCCCGTCTACGACCGCCGGAACGCCAGGCGGCGCGCGAGCACCGAGAGCGGCTCGCCTGCCGGCCCGAGCGCCTCGGTCGCGGCGTTCGCCTCTTCGACCAGCCGGGCGATCTCGCGCCGGGTCTGGTCGACGCCGAGCAGGCCCGGGTAGGTCCGTTTTCCTGCCGCAGCGTCTTTCCCGGTGCGCTTCCCGGCCACGGCCTCGTCGGCTTCGACATCGAGCAAGTCGTCGGCAGCTTGGAACGCCAGCCCGATCGCATCGGCGTATCGCGAGGCGTCATCGAGCCGGGCTTCACTGCCGCCCGCCGCGCGCACGCCCGTGCGGCACGCCGCGCGGAAGAGCGCCCCGGTCTTGCCCGCATGCACGCGGCGCAGCTCGGCGAGCTCCACCTCGGCATCGCCCGCGGCTGCGGCCGGGAACGTGTCGAGCACCTGACCGCCGATCATGGCGACCGCGCCGTCGGTGATCTCGCGGCAGCACGCCGCCGCCACGCCCGCTTCGACCATGCCGCGGCTGATCGCGCCATACGCGAGCGTGAGCAGGAAGTCGCCCGCGAGGATCGCCATCGCCTCGCTGGTGTGGACGTGCAGCGTGGGGCGGCCGCGCCTCAGGTCGTCGTCGTCGATCGCCGGCAGGTCGTCGTGCACGAGGCTGAACGCGTGCACGCACTCGACCGCGACCGCCGCGGGCATGGCTCTGGCCGCCGAGCCGCCGCAGCTTTCGGCCCACAGCAGGCACAGCACCGGCCGCAGCCGTTTCCCACCGCCCAGCAGCGCGTACGCCGCGGCGTCGAGCAGGTCGTCACGGACCCGGCCGCGGTGCTCCTCGATGAAAGCGGCCAGCGCCTCTTCGGTCTGGGCGCGCAGCCCGTCGAGCCGCGCCTCGACGCTCGATTCTGCTTGGTACGCGGCTTCGGTCTGGTTGCTTGCATCACCCGGCGTCACGCCGCGATGGTACGTCGTCGCCGCGAGTATCCTCCGGACAAGTGATCGACACCCTGCTCGACATCTTCCGTGCCGGCGGCTGGGTCATGTACCCGCTCGCCCTGATGAGCCTGCTCTCGGTGACGTTCATCGTCGAACGCCTGATCTATCTGCTGCCGCTCGCGGGTTCGAACGCGCCCGACCGGCTCTCAACCGCCATGGCGAGCCGCGACCGGGCCCGATCGCTCGCCGAGGGCGGCCGCACGGTGTACCACCGGTTCGTCGCGGCGCTCTTCGAGGCGTCGGGCGATCGCCCGCTGACCGACGCCCACGCGATCCGGGCCGTCAACACGGTCCGCCCCGAGATCGATCGCTTCCGCGCCACCCTCGCGACCATCATCACCGCCGCCCCGCTCCTCGGCATCCTCGGCACGGTCACCGGCATCATCGAGTCGTTCGGCCTGCTCGGCGGCGAGACCGTCAGCGACCCCGCCCAGCTCGCCTCGGGCATCTCGCAGGCGCTCTACACAACCGCGTTCGGGCTCGGCATCGCGATCGCCACGCTGTTCCCGAACGCGATCATCCGGTCCCGGGCCCAGCGTGTGCTGTCGCGGCTCGAATCCATCGCGCTCGCGGCCGACGACGCCGAGCCCGACATCAGCCCCGGCTGAGACCGGCCGGCTTTACGACTCGGGCGCGTGCTGCTGGAGCATCTCGAGGATCTCGCCGGGCGTCTGAGCTTCGTAGATCTTCGTGCGGACATCTTCGACCGTCATAAGCCGGCTTACGCTCGCCAGCGCGTGGATGTGCTCGCTCGTGCGGTCGGGCGGGCTCGCCAGCAGCACGACCAGCCGAACGGGCTGCCCGTCGATCGCTTCGAAGTCCATCGGCTCGGAGGGCTTCCCGATCGCGACGGCGATCTTGCTCAGCGACGCGTCCTTGCCGTGCGGGATCGCCAGCCCGTGCCCGATGCCCGTCGTCCGGGTCTGCTCGCGCGTCCACACCGCTTCCTTGAGCCGATCGGGCTCGGTGATCGCGCCGGCGTCCGCGAGCACATCGACCAGCTCGGAGATCACGCCGCGCTTATCGCTCGACTCGAGCGGCGCCTTGATGCAATCGAGCGACAACAGATCGGCCAGCTTCATGCGGCGATGATAACCCGCGAAGCCACCGCGTCGCCGCCGCACCCCCACACCCCCGCACGAAGCCTCGACCGCTCAGGTCCAGCCGAGCCGCCCGGGCCCGGTCAGCAGCACCGAGTACGACCCATCGCGCGACGCACGGCCCGAGCCGCGGGGCCGATCGCTCCGCTCCCGCACCGGCAGCAGGGCGAACTCGTCGGCCGCCCAGAGCGCGTTCAACCCGTTCTCCTCGGGGTCGACGCTGCACGTCGCGTAGAGGATCGCTCCCTCCTCAGAAAGACACTGGGCGCCGGCGGACAGGATCTCGCGCTGGATCGCCACGAGCCGGGTCAGCGCGGCCCGGGTCAGCCGGTGCCGGGCCTCGACCCGCCGGCCGAGCACGCCCGAGTTCGTGCAGGGCACGTCGAGGACGACCAGATCAGCCCAGCCATCGGCCGCTTCAAGCGCCTCGCCGTAGTCGAGGACGCGGACCCGCTCGTGCCTCTGCCAGACGCCCCGGAGCGTTTCCGACCGGACGGCGTCGGTGTCGGTCGCCCACACCTCAGCGTCCGGAAACGCACGCGCGATCTGACGGGTCTTGGTCCCCAGCCCGGCGCACAGGTCGAGCACCCGGCGAGGCTTCAGGTCAGCGACCGACCGGACCGCCGCGCCGCTCGAGGGGTCCTGGACCCAGACCTCGTCGGTGAGCAGCCGCGCGAGCCCGCCTCGCGGGCCGGTCCAGACGGCGTAGCCGGGCTCCTCGTGGGCCTCGCACGCCTCGGGCAGTGCTGGCAGCGCCGAGACATCAAGAATGGCCGGCGGCTTGTCGAGCGACGCCGTCGCCAGCTCAACCCCCGCCTCGACGCCAGAGTGCTCGACCACCCGCGACAGAAACCAGCCCGGCAGTCCGAACGACGCCGCGATGCGGTCCGAGACCTTCTCGGGCAGCGTGAGTGTCGCCAGCGGGCGGCAGCCGCCGTCGGGCAGCTCGTCGCGATGAAGGTTCCAGTCTCCGTCGATCGGTTCGCCGACCTCCGCCGCGACCTTGCGGAGCACGGCGTTGACCAGCCCGGCCGCCCCGGGCCGGACCGCGTGCTTGGCCCACTCGACGGCCTCGTCGATCGCCGCGTGCGTCGGCACGCCCGCCATCGCCAGGATCTGCGCACCGCCCACGAGCAGCGCGGCCTGCACGCCCGGCTCCAGCTCGGTCAGCGGGCGGCGCGAGAAACGGTCGCACACCCACTCGACCGTGAGCCAGCGTCGGACGGTCGCGTCGTACATCGCGTGAGCGAACGCGGCGTCGCGGTCGTCGAGCCCGCGTGTTTCCAGCGGCTCCACCCCGATGTCCGGGTATCGTTCGATCTCGTCGGCGATCCTCTGGCAGACCCGCGCGCGCGGTGGGCCGGCGCCCCGGCGTGGGGCGTTGCTCGAACGGAAGCGTCGCTTCCCGGAAGACGGTCGCGGAGCGTGGGATGCCATATGCCTGAGCGTAAGCCATCACGGACCTACGACCGGCGCGAGGTCGGTCTGCTCGCGGGTCTCCGCATCCGCAAGAAGCTGATGCTGCTGCACACGCTGTTCTCGGTGAGCCTCGCAGCGCTGCTCGTGCTCGCGCTCCAGCCGATGCTCAGCCGGATCGTGGCCGACGCCGAATACGCCGCCGCGTGCACCGCGCTCGAGCGCCTCCGCAGCACGGGCGCGGTCGCCGAGGCGCTCCGGTCCGACGGCCCCGCCCGCGTCGACATCGCCGTCGGCACCGTCGACACGCTGAGTCTTCCCAAAGACCCGGTGAGCGTGCGGGCCATCGCCGATCTACCGCCGGGCGGCTTTGCCCGCCTGCCCGCGGAGTCTGGGCGGACCCGGGCCGTCGCTCGGCTCGACGACGCCCGGCTTGCCGTGTCCAGCGTGGTCATCCCCGACTCCCGCAGCGCGATCGCCCGCCTGAACGGGCTGGTGCTGCTCGTTCTCCTCGGGGCGTACCTGCTGATCGCACTGGCGCTTGAGGTCTTCGTGCTGCCGCGGGCGGTCTATCGGCCGATCCGGGTGCTGCTCTCGGCCGACGCCGCGACCCGCGCGGGCGACGAACAACACGAGGTCATCCCGCCCGAGCGGATCCCGCTCGACGAGCTCGGCGAGATCATGCGCTCGCACAACGAGACCGTGACGGCGCTGCGTTCGAACGAGCGGCAGCTCGCCGCGGCGCTCGGGGAGATCGAGCGCGTCGCGGCCGACCTGAAAACCAAGAACGACCTGCTCGAAGCCGCGCGCCGGAACCTGGCCGACACCGACCGGCTCGCGTCGCTCGGCATGATGTCGGCCGGGATCGCCCACGAGATCAACACGCCGCTGACCGTCGTCTCCGGGCTCACGCAGCGACTCTCCGAGGGCGCGACGCTGTCGGAGCCCGAAGCCGGGCTCCTCCGCCGGGTCATCGCCCGGCTCGAACGGCTTGCCGAGAGCCTGCTCGACTACGCCCGGGTTCGGCCCGCGATCGCCTCGCGGACCGCGCTCGAGCCGCTGGTCCATGAAGCGTTCACGCTCGTCTCGCTCGACCGCAACGCCGACCAGGGCCGCCTCGACGCGGAGCTCGTGCCGGGGCTGGCGGTCAACGGCGACCCGGACCGCCTGCTCCAGGTGCTGGTCAACCTTGCTCGCAACGGGCTCGACGCGATGGGCCCCAACGGACGGCTGCTCGTGACCGGCGACCGCATCCGCCTGGAGGGGGCCGACTGGGTCCGGCTGCGCGTCGTCGACGACGGTCCTGGGATCGACCCGGCGGTGCTGCCGACGCTGTTCGAGCCATTTGTGTCCACCCGCCTCGACGCCAAGGGCACCGGGCTCGGTCTCGCGGTCGCGCAGGCGATCGTGTCGGAGCAGGGCGGCACGCTCGTCGCCAGAAACCGCGAAGACGCTTCGGGCGCGATGTTCGAGATCATCCTTCCCGAGCAGCACACGCCGGCCGAGCCCAAGGACGCCGCTCTAGAGCACGCCCGCCCTGATGACGCCGGCCCGGCCGACACCGAAACGCCCGAGCCGCCCCCCGATACACTCCCGGCATGACGGCGGCCCCGCTGGACATCATCTCGCTCGACGACGACGCCGACTTCCGTGAGTACATCGGCGGCAGCCTCGGCGCGCACGGGCACGACGTCCGCACCGTGTCCGACCCGGCCGAGCTCTACAACCAGTGCGCGTTCCGCCTGCCCGACGTGGTGCTCCTCGACATGAACATGGGCGCCCACGAGGGCGCCCACGTGCTGCAGGAGATCCGCGTGCGCTGGCCCGAGCTGTGCGTCGTCGTTGTGACGGGCTTCCCGTCGATGGAGACGATGCGGGAGACCTTCAAGCAGCAGGTCTTCGACTACATCGCCAAGCCCTTCCACGTCGAGCAGCTCCTGGGCGTGCTCGGCCAGGCCGCTGACACGCTCGGGCTCGGGCAGACACCGCTCGAACGCCTCCGCGATCGGCTCGGTCGCGGCATCCGCCTCGCGAGGACCCGCGAGCAGTGGACGCTCAAGGACCTCTCCAAGAAGTCGGGCGTCAGCGTCAGCCAGCTCTCGTCGATCGAGCGGGGCACGCACCTGCCGAGCCTTGAGTCGTTGGTCGCGATCGCCGGGGCCCTCGACGCCAGGGCGTCCGACTGGCTCGCCGAAGTCGGCCTGTAGCGCCCCATCCGCTCAAAGCCGGCCCGCCGACGGCTATCCTCGCACCCCCCTCTGTCAAGCGACCACAGTGCCAAGCGAGCGACCACCCGACATCCTGTTCACCGCGTTCGAACCGTCGGGTGACGACGAAGCGGCGTCGGTCATCCGCGCCCTGCGCGAGCGGTACCCCGGCGTGCGGATCGCGGCCTGGGGCGGCCCGCGCATGCGCGACGCCGGTGCCGAGATCATCGAGCTCACCGGCGCCGACCCGGTCATGGGCATCCCCGGGCCCAGCAAGATCCGCGAGCACCTGTCGATCAACCGCCGCATCGAGCGGTGGCTCGCGAGCCACTCGGTCCGAGTTCACGTCCCGGTCGACTCCCCCGCGGCGAACTTCCCAATCTGCGCGATCGCCAAGAAGCGGGGGATCAAGGTCGTCCATCTGGTCGCGCCGCAGGTCTGGGCGTGGGGCTCCTGGAGGGTCGGCAAGCTCCGGCGGTCGACCGACCTCGTGCTCTGCCTACTGCCCTTCGAGGAATCGTTCTTCAACGAGCGCGGCATCCGGGCCGAGTTCATCGGCCACCACCTCTTCGACGACTACCGCGGTCCCGACGAGCCCTTCTCCACCGCGAAGCTCCGGGAGATCGACCACCAGGCCGCGGGCTTCATCGACGGCTCGCCGCGCGTCGCCCTGCTCCCGGGCTCGCGCGCGAAGGAGCACCACGCCAACTTCCCGATCCTGCTCGAGACCTTCCAGGCGCTGCGCTCGGAGTTCCCCGGGCTCGCGGGCGTCGTCGCGTCGCTCGGCCCGTCCGCCACGGACCGGCTCCGCGACATCGCCGACGCCGGCCGCGGCTGGCCCGACGAACTCGACCTTGCCGAAGCGCAGACCGACGCCGTCATCCGCTGGTGCGACGTCGCGCTGGTCGTCAGCGGCACGGTCACGCTCCAGGTCGCCCGCCAGCAGCGTCCCATGATCGTCGTCTACAAGACCGGAAAACTGTTCTACAACATCGTGGGCAAGCGGCTCGTCAGCACACCCTTCTTCACGCTGCCCAACCTCATCGCGGGCCGCGAGGTGGTTCCCGAGCTGGTGCCGCACTTCGGCGGGCACGAGCCCCTGCTCGAGCGGGCCCGCACGCTCCTCGAGACGACCGACGCGGCCGACCGGCAGCGAGCCGAGCTCGGCGAGGTCGTCGACCGCTTCCTCGGGCGAGCGTCCGCGGTCAACGCGGCCGACGCGATCGCCCGCGTGGCCGGTCTCGGGCCGCTCCGGGAAGAGCCGTCTTCAGAGACCCCGGGTCTTGACGATTGACGCCACGAGCACGCCCACGGCCCCGTTGCCGACGCGGTCGGTGAACGGGGCGGCTCGGATCACCGCCGACTCGACCCCGCCCCCCGAGTCGATCAGCGTGTGCGCCGCGGCCGCCAGGTCGTGCTCGACCACCGCCTCGGTCTCGGCAAACAGCACGACGAGGCTCGCCCCCAGCACGACGCCCGGTTCTTTGGACAGCTTGCGGAGATCGCCCACCGGGCCGCGGGTGAGCTCGGTGCTGTAGCGGGCGTTGGGCCCGGGCACGCCGTCGCGGTAGGCGTGCTGGGCAGTCGCCTTGACCTCGAGCCACGCGGCCTCGTCGCTGGTGATCTCGTCGGGCGCGAGCTCGCCGGCTTCGAGCGCCGCCGTCTCGGCGAACAGCCCGTCCGAGGCCGCGTCGAGCACCCGGCTGCGCTCGAGCGCGTCGAACACGCGGAGCCCGGGCCGCTCGGTCACGACGAGGTCGCACCGCTCGCGGGCGCTGTCTTTAGTCGTCGGCGGGTCGTCGGGATGCCCGGGGAACGGGTGCTCCCTCAGGACACCCATCCCGACGCCCACAAGACCCGTCTCGATCAGCGGGTGCAGGTCGGTCTCGCGGAGCGCGTCGAGCCCGCGGGTCGCGTGTTCCGCGTCGAGCAGGGCCGCGTGCCCGACGAGCCCGGCGAGCGATGCTTCGGCGATGTCCGTCCACGAGATCACACCGCACGATACCCGCGGCGCTTGCAAACCGGCCCGCCCCGGCCCATGATGCACACCGGAACATCCGGAGCACGACCGTCCCGGCCGAGCCAGGCACCATCACCGCCCGGCCGAGACCGCCCTGAACACCCAGCCTGCCTCGCCAACCGGAGATCACGAAGCATGCAACCCGTCTGGGACCTTCTCGACACCGTCAACGGCATCATCTGGCACCCCTTCGTTCTCTACGGGGTGCTCGGCGTCGGGCTCATCTTCACCGTCTGGTCGGGCTTCGGGCAGTTCCGCGCGCTGACCCACGGCGTCGACGTCATCCGCGGCAAGTTCGATGACAAGGACGACCCCGGCGCGATCAACCACTTCCAGGCGCTCTCGGCGGCGCTCTCGGCGACCGTCGGGCTCGGCAACATCGCCGGCGTCGGCGTCGCCGTGGCGCTCGGCGGCCCGGGCGCCGTCTTCTGGATGTGGGTGGTCGGCCTCCTCGGCATGGCGCTGAAGATGACCGAGGTCACCCTCTCCATGCTCTACCGCAACACCGAGGACCGCGACAACCCCACCGGCGGGCCCATGTTCGTCGCCGACAAGGCGTTCAAGGCGATGGGCCTCGGCCCGCTCGGCAAGGCCGTCGGCGGGATCTTCGTCGCCACGCTGCTGATCTCGACCATCACCGGCGGCAACATGTTCCAGTCGTGGTCCGTCGGCGAGATCACCAACAACTACTTCCCGGGCGTCCCATCCAAGGTCGTGGGCATCGTGCTCGCGATCGCCGTCGCGCTGGTGATCATCGGCGGGATCAAGCGCATCGGGGCCGTCGCCGGGCGGATCGTGCCGCTGATGTGCGCCCTCTACCTGCTCGCCGCGTTCGTCGTCCTGGCGATGAACTTCGGCAAGATCCCCGAGATGCTCAAGCTGATCGTCGTCGAGGCGTTCAGCCCCTCCGAGGCGCAGGGCGCCTTCCTGGGCGGCACCGCGGGCTACGCCCTGCTCTGGGGCATGAAGCGCGCCCTGTTCTCCTCCGAAGCCGGCCAGGGCTCCAGCCCCATCGCCCACTCGGCGGCCAAGACCGACGAGCCCGTCCGCGAGGGCGTCGTCGCCGGGCTCGAGCCCTTCATCGACACCATCGTCGTTTGCACCATCACCGCGCTGGTCATCCTGACGACCGGCGCGTTCGACCGCGACCACGAGATCGACTTCGCCGAGGGGTCGCGCCTCCGCGTTGCCGAGTACGACAACGATCAGCAACCCGGCCAAGACGCCGACAAGGGCACGCCGCTGTGGACCCTCGTCAGCGAGGTGAACACCGCCGAGGACGGCGAAGACCCCGTCTGGACGCCGTCCGAAACACCCGTCGACGCCGACAGCGACGGGAAGCAGGACACCAACGACCGCGGCAACCTCGTCTGGGAGCTGTCCGAGACACCGTTCCCGATCGTCCGCCAAGAAGACGCTGTCGAAGTCTCGGGCCCGCTCCGCGGCGGCGAAGAGCTCTTCGTCATCGTCACGGGCGACGAGAACCCCAACACGGGGCTGAACCTCCACAAGCTCTCGGGCAAGCTCGTCAAGAACCCCGAGACCGGCCGCCGCCGCATCGAGTGGGGCACGATCGCCTCGACGATCCCGCCCGAGCTCGCCGAGGGCCACGGCGGGATCTACGTCGACTATCCCGGGCCGTCGCTCACCGGGCACGCCTTCGACCGGTCCGTGCCCGGCCTCGGTAAGTACCTCGTGACGATCGCGGCGTGGCTCTTCGCGTTGTCGACCGCGATCTCGTGGAGCTACTACGGCGAGAACGGCATCGTCTACCTGTTCGGCCGAAAAGCCGTCTTCCCTTACAAGATCGTCTACTGCCTCGCGATCATCGTTGCCGCCTGGGGCTTCATCAAGACCGACGCCCAGCTCGACGGGCTGACCGCGCTCGGCACCGGCGTCATGCTCTGGGCCAACATCCCGATCATGCTCATCTTCGGCGGCATCGCGATGAAGGCCTACCACGGCTACATCGGCAAGCTCCGCGCGGGCGAGTTCGACGCGGACATGCACGAAGCCCCACCCGTCACAGATGTCGTCGAGGGCAAGGACGTCGAATAGTGGGGTTCCGCGCTCCGCTGGGTTTCGGCTCGGGCGTCGTGGCTGCGCTCACGCCTGCCGGCTGCACGCCGCGCGGCGCGCCGGCGGCATCGGAGCGGCCTCCGCCAGGCCAGAACCTGCCCGAGCCGAACCTGCCCGAGCCAGCGCACCTCACGACGACGCTCGTGCGCGGCGCCAACATCCTCGCGTGGCCCCCCGGACCTGTTCGCTCCTTGTGACCAGCGACCGGGCGGTCGAGGTGCTCACGCTCGGGCCCGGGTCCGCCATCACCGGCCGCCGCACGCTTGAGGTCGGCCTCGGGGCGGGCGCGTCGATCACCTCGGTCGCGGTCGATCCGCGATCAGAAGGATGGGTCGCCGTCGCCACGGTTCAAGACGGCCCGGACCCCGGGCACCACCCCGACGGCCGCAGCATCGTCACGGCCGACCAGGGCGAGCCCACCGACGGCGCCAACCCCCACGGCGGGCTCACGATCATCGACGCCGACACCCTCGTGCCAACGACTCTCACGCTCGACGACCCGACGCATGAGCCCGAGTACCTTGCCGTCGACGAGCGCGGCGTCTGGGTCACCGCGCAGGAGGCGAGCCGCCTGCTCCGCTACGACTTCGAAGACGGCCAAACCCACGCCAGACGCGCCAGCCGAGCTCGGCCGGGTCGTTGACCTGAGCCTGCTCGACCCGCCGGGCGAGTCGCCCGTGGGGCTGCTGGTCTTCCGGCACGCGGAGCGCGACATCCTCGCCGTCGCCTGTGAGGGCTCGGGGACGGTCCACCTGTTCGATCTCGCCGGTCCCTGAACCGCCTCCCTGAACCGCCCGCCGACCGTCTACTCAGCCTCCAGCGCCTTGCGGATCTTGTCGACCTGTTCGCGTCCGTGCTCGTCGGCCGCGGCGCGGCTCTTCTTCGACCAGCCGCCCCACATCCACGGGATCGGCCCGGCCGTGATCGGCAGGTACCACGCGTAGGTCAGCCAGGGCATGTCCAGCGTCCAGCGCCCGTACGCCTCCCAGATCGTCGACAGGAACGAGTCGGTCAGGTAGACGCCGGGCCAGACGGTGAAGACGAGGGTTGCCGCGAAGATCAGCGGCAGCCGCTTCTGCCGCTCGAGCACGAACCGGAGCTCGGTCCCTTCCTCCGCCGCCGACGCGTAGCAGGTGAGATGGTGGTCGAAGGGCGCCCCAAACGCCGCGACGCGGAACAGCCCCGGGCACTCCGTCTCGAAGCCGGGGAGCTTCCCGCGCTTCGACAGCTTGCGGAGCAGGTCGATGACCCGCTCCGGGTCGCGCGTGGTCACGATCGAGTCGAACAGCCCGTCTCCCGCCACGCGTCCTCCCACGGCTCTCTTGAAAGCGATTCGTTTGCTTTCGGCGAGTCTACGCCGCGGTCCGCGGCGAACGATCGATCGGGAGTCCCCCGTCGAACCACACGCCCCCCGCCCCCCACACAAACCCAGGAGAACATCCATGCCCCTCGTTGAGCCCGGCAAGAAAGCGCCCGCCTTTAGCCTCAAGGACCAGAACGGCGCCAAGCACGCCCTGAAGGACTACGCCGGCCAGCCCGTCGTCCTGTTCTTCTACCCCAAGGACGCGACGAGCGGCTGCACCAAAGAAGCCTGCCAGTTCCGCGACCTGCTTCCCAAGTTCCAGAAGTCCGAGGCGGCCGTCTTCGGCGTCTCCATCCTCGACACCAAGAGCAAGAAGAAGTTCGCCGACAAGGAAAGCCTCAACTACCCCTTGCTCGCCGACGAGAACACCGACGACGACGGCAAGCCCGACCCGAAGACCGCCCAGAAGTACGGCGTATGGGTTGAGAAGAGCATGTACGGTAAGACCTACATGGGCATCCAGCGCACCACCTACCTCATCGACGGCGAAGGCAAGGTCGCCCGCCGCTGGGACAAGGTCAAAGTGCCGGGTCACGCCGACGAAGTGCTCGCCGCCCTGAAAGAGCTCTAGAACGGCGCTCTACGCAGAGGCCGGCGCGTCGGCGTCCGGACGCGGCTCGCGGAACGGGCGCCGCAGCGTCAGCAGCTCGAAGCACATGCGGAAGTCGGCCGCGATCGAGTAGATCGGCTGCCGGAACGTCGCCGGCCGATTCCGCTCGCACACGAGGTGGCTGAACCACGCCGCGCCGTAGACCACCCCGACGCCGACCCCCGCCAGCCACCACCGGTCGAGAGCCGCCGCCGCGACCAGGCACGCCAGCAGCCCCAGCGTGCCCGCGACGTGCCACGCCCGCGTCGACGCCTCGGCGTGCTCGCCAAGATAGTGCGCGTAAAAACCCGTGAAATCCCGGTAGTGCTCAGGGCCACCCGTGTCTGTGTCGGTCACGATGCGTCCTTTCTGTGCCCCCGCCTCAAGCCCCGGTCGCGGCCTCCGGCCCGCTCGCGACCCGATGCGCGGTTACCCTTCCGCCGGATCCCGGAGGATGCTGAGAATGTCGCTGCTCTCGACGCTCCTGACGCGCCACAAGAAGCACCATACCCACGCGACGTACCTCACCGCCCTCCGCGGGGCGATGGGGATGATCCGCAACCCCGAGAACACCCAGAGCGTCTTCGACATCGAAGACGGGCTCCGAGATTCCGAGTCGACCCGCGAGGCCCTCCGCTACACCGCCCGCGATCCGGCCGTCCAGGAGATGATCCGCGAACGCTTCCTCCGCCCCGTCCCCGACACCGACCGGCTCAAGCAGCTCGACAAGGGCACTCTCGGACGCGAATACGTCGACCACCTCGACGCCATGGGCTTCGATCCCGACTACTACCGAAAGATCGACGTCAACGACGACGTCGACTACATCCTCATGCGGCTCCGCCAGACCCACGACATCTGGCACGTCGTCACCGGCTTCAGCACCTCCCCGCTGGGCGAAATCTGCGTCAAAGCCGTCGAGCTCGCCCAGACTCACCGGCCCATGGCCGCCGTGATCTGTGCCGGCGGCACCTTCCGATACCTCCTCCACGATCCAAAACACTTCGGCGACTGCGTGAATTCCATTTCCATCGGGTATCAGCTCGGCCTCAAGGCGCGGCCGCTCCTCAGCAAGAAGTGGGAGGACGAGTGGGAACGACCCCTCGACGACATCCGCGACGAGCTCGACGTCACGCCCATCGCCCCCGACGGCGCGGGCATCCAGGTCTACCCGGGCGGCCTGCCGCCCGAGGTCGAGAGCGCCCTGACCTACTTCCGTGAGCAGACCCCGGCGGGCGACGATCAGCCCGCCGGGGACGCTTCGCCTCGCCCCCAGCCACCCAGCCGCCCGGCCTGACGGACGGGAGTCGCCGTGTCAACGCACCCGCACGCTAGCGCCCTCTCGGCCCCCGACCTCTCGGACGCCGCGTTCCTGCGGGCCGTCGCAGGCATCCGCCCCTGCCGAGAGGGCGGGCTCCGCCTCGAGCCCGAAACGCTCGGCGAGAAGACCCTGATCCATAACTACGGCCACGGCGGCTGCGGCGTCACCCTCGCCCCGGGCTGCGCCGAGCGCGTCGCCAACCTCATCGATGAGCTCTCGCCCGCCAGGCACGTCGCCGTGCTCGGCTCCGGGGTCACGGCGCTCTTCACCGCGTACGAGCTCGTCCGCCGCGGCCGCGCGGTCACGCTCTACGCCGACCGCGAGCCTGCCCGCACGACCAGCGTCGTCGCAGGAGCGCTCTGGCTGCCGACGGGGCTCGACTTCCCCCCGCCCGGCCCCGCGCGCGACGACCTGAACGCCATCGCGAGCCGCTCGTTCGATCTTTACGACCACCTCGCCGTCGACCCTGTGTTCGCCGGGCTCGTCGAGACGCTGCCGTGCTTCGAGCCGAACCGGAGCGAGCACGAGCCCGAGCTGTTCGAGGCGGGCGTGGTCGCGCCGCCCGAGAGCATCCCGCCGGGCCAGCACACCCCACCGGGCGGGCCGTTCGCCGGCTGGTTCCACACCTACTTCATGCATACGCCCGACCTGATCGGCGCCCTCGACGCCCAGACCCGCCGGCTCGGCGCCCGCTTCCACCCGACACGGTTCGCCTCGGTCGACGACATCCGCGCCCTCGACGAGCCGGTCATCGTCAACTGCCTCGCCCTCGCCTCCGGCCGGCTCTTCGGCGACGACGCGGTCTATCCCGCACGCGGCATCCTCGTCCACATGCGCCCGCAGCCACTCGGCTACGTCGTCCACGACGGGTACCGCTACCTCTTCCCCAGACGCGACGCGCTCATCCTCGGCGGCACCTTCGAGCCGGGCGTCGACTCAACCGACGTCCCGCAAGACACCGTCCGCGCGATCATCGACCACCACCGCGACGTGTTCGCGGGCAGGGCTCACGAACCGTCCGGTGCCTCGCGGGCGCTCCGCCGCTGACGGAACAGCCACTCCCAGAGCTCGTCCATCTCGTACGCCATCGGCCACGAGACGTGCCCGACGCCCTCGAATACTGTCCAACGCACGTCGCCGCCCGCCCGCTTGAGCGGCACGACGACGTCGAGCGTTTCGGTGACGGGGACGATCTGGTCCGCGTCGCCGTGGAACGCCCAGGCCGGCAGCCGCCGCAGACGCCTCGGCGCCGCGATCGGCGCGTACGGGTACCCGCCGCAGATCGGCACGATCGCGGCGAACCGCTCCGGCGCCCGCTCCGCGAGCGCCCAGGTCGCGTAGCCGCCCATCGACAGGCCCGTCACGTACACGCGGTCCGGGTCGACGCGGTACCGCGCTTCGATGCTGTCGATGAGCGCGAGCAGCTCGTCCGTATCCCACCGCTCGTTCTCGGCCGGGCACTGCGGGCTCACAACGATCGCGGGGAAGTCGGCCCACCGCCCCTTGCCCGTGGCGAGCCGCTTGGGCACGCCCCAGAGCTTGACCTTCGAAAGGTCGTCGCCGCGCTCGCCCGAACCGTGCAGGAAGAGCACGAGCGGGTACCGCTCGCCGGCGTCTTCCGGGTCGATCTTGTCTCGCTGGTCACCGGGGTCTTGCTGGTCAACCGCGTCTCGGGGCGCGGCGTCGCCGTACCCGCTGGGCAGGTACAGGAGGTACTTCAGCTCGTACTGCTGCTCAGACGCCGCGGAAAACCCTTGCTCGGTCATCTGGGCCAGTGTCCCCGATCCCGTCAAGGCCACCGCCGCGACGCACGCCCGAAGAAACTTCACCATTCTTCACGGTAGGTCTGAACGCGAAAGCCTGGCGGGCAAGGAATTGCCGGACTTTGCTGGCCCGCGGATCGCGAGCACGCACTCGCCAAGAGCGGCAAAGACGCGTCGGCCGTCGGTCCGCCCGCGTGGGGCATCGTGGGCTGAGCCTGTCGTCGCCGAGAGACAACCTCAACACGTCGGTCGACTGGCGTTCATGTCGAGCCTGCCCGACGGCACGCAGGCCGACGCCGCAGACATCGCGGGCGTGCCCGTTGCCTGTGTGTTCTACGGGCGGCGCCGCCGCTAGAGGGTCCTGGCGAAAGGGTCTTGGCCCCTAGGCCCCGGACTTCCGCAGCCACTCGTGCTCGAGCTCGTCGAGCTCGGCCTTCAGCCCGTCGCGCTCCGTCGTCAGGCTGTTCGCGTGCTCGAGCCGAGTCACCCAGATGTCCGGGTCGCCGAGCGACGAGTCGATCTTGGTGATCCGCTCCTCGAGCGACCCCATGCGCTCTTCGATCCGCTCGACGGACATCCAACTGAAGCTCGACTTCTTCTCGGTGGTGTCCGCCGGTCGCGCCGCGCCGTTGCCCGTCGGCTGAGCCGCCGCGCGGGAGCGTGACTTCTGCTCTTCCCATGCGGCGTCGCGCTCGGCGTCCGCCCGCTGCTTGCGCTGCCACTCGGCGTAGTTGCCGTGGAAGACCGTCGCCCCGCCCCGCCCGTCCAGCACGATCAGGTGCTCGCACGTCGAGTCGATCAGCGCCCGGTCGTGGCTGATGAGGATGACCGTCCCGTCGAACGTGCCGCCGCTCGCACGTGTCTTGATCGCTTCTTCGAGCCGCTCGGCGCTGGGGATGTCGAGGTGGTTCGTCGGTTCGTCGAGCACCATCACGTTCTTGCTTGACGCGAGCAGCCCCGCGAGCACGAGCCGCGCCCGCTCGCCGCCCGACAGCACGCCGAACTCCTTCTCCTGGTCTCGCCCCGAGAACAGGAACGCCCCGGCTAGGTCGCGCGCCTGCTGCTCAGTGAGCGTCAGCCCCGTGCCGTTGGTCTCGCCTTCTTTCTTCACAACGTCCTGCAGGTAGCGGTAGGTCGTCAGGTCCGGGCGGACCTCCTTGGGCACCTGCCGGAAGTAGCCGACCGCGAGCCGCGCCCCCAGCGAGACCGAGCCCTCCGTCGGCTCGACCTCGCCCAGCAGGCAGCCGACGAGCGTCGACTTGCCCGCGCCGTTCGGCCCGATCACGCCCCAGCGCTCGCCGCGCGAGACCTTGAGCTCGAGCCCGTCGAACAGGACCTTGTCCTCGGGCGCGCCCCCGTCGGCCGCCACGGGCTCGCGCGCGCGGTACCGCTTGCTCAGCCCGCGGGCCGTCGCAACGATCTCGCTCGACGCCTCGGCCTTGGGCAGCGCCAGCCGCAGGTCGTCCAGCTCGATCGGCCGCTCGATCGTCTCCGCCCGCGCCCGCTCCAGCCGGCTCTCCCGCCCGCGGGCCTGCTTGGCGCGCTGGCCCGCCTTGAACTTGCGGATGAACGCCTCTTCCTTCTTGAACTGCCGCTGCTGGTTCTCGTGCGCGCGCATCTGTGAAAGCCGCCGCTCCGCCCGCTGCTCGCGGAACGCCCGGTAGTTGCCCGGGTAGTCGATCAGCCGCCCGCGCTCCACCTCGACGATCCGGTCGACGCAGCGGTCCAGCAGGTACCGGTCGTGGCTGATCAGCACGACCGCGCCCTTGAACCGCTCGGCGATGAACGACTCGAGCCACTCGCGGCCGGCGATGTCGAGGTGGTTCGTGGGCTCGTCGAGCAGCACGACATCGGGCCGCTCCAGCAGCAGCCGCGCGAGCGCGAGCCGCGCCCGCTGCCCGCCCGAGAGCTTCCCGACCGGCACGCCAAACTGGTGCTCCATGAAGTCGAGCCCGAGCAGCGCTTCATCAACGAGGTGGTCCACCGCGTACCCGCCGCGCCGGTCGATCTCTTCTTCCAGCGTCACCTGGCTCGCGAGCAGCTTCTCGAGCTCGTCCCCCTCCGCGTCGCCCATCCGCTCGAACACACGCTCCAGCTCCGCCTGCAGCTCGTCGAGCGCGGCGAACGCGGCCCGCGCCGCCTCCCGCAGCGTCGAGCCCTCGGGCAGGTCCGGGTCCTGGTGCAGATAGCCGACCCGGGCCCCCCGGCGGACCTGCACCTCGCCCGTCTCGCAGAGGATCAGCCCGCCCAAGATCTTCAGCAGCGTGCTCTTGCCCTCGCCGTTGCGGCCCACGATACCGATCCGCTCGCCCGGCTCGATCGAGACCGACACCCCTTCGAGGATCATCCGCTCGCCGTAGCTGTGGCTCAGGTTGACACCGCTGACAATGGGCACGCCGCGATGGTACGGATCGCCCGGGGGAAAGGACCGTCGGCTGAGCGGATCGCTGGCGGGGGGCGAGGCTCAGCCCGCGGCGCTCGGCTTCCCGGTCAGTCGATACCAGGGCTCGATGCTCACGCCCGGGAGCTGGAGGACGTTCCACGCCGCGGCGAACGCCCGCGGCCGCATCATCACCTCGGCCGCCCAGCGGCACGCCGGAGCCCGCGTCCGCAGCCGCCGCCGGTATGCCTGCCGCAGCATCTGCTCCGCCCCCGCCACGGTCGAACAGGCCAACAGAGATCGGGCCGTCTCGCGTCCGGACCAGAGCGCGAGCCCGATGCCCTCGCCGCCCACGGGGTCGACCGCCGCCGCCGCGTTGCCGATCCGCAGCGAGCACGGGTGCCCGGGCCGCACGTACGGGCTGCGGGCCACGCCGCAGGACAGCCACGGCCCCTCGCGCCACGCGGGGTCGTAGCCGGGCCAGAGGGCCCGGAGCATCGAGTCGGCGTCGCCGCGGTGCCGCACGATGTGCTGCTTGCCCGCGACGAGCGCACAGGTCGCCAGCCCGCGTTCGACGCCGATCAGCCCGACGTAGCTCCCGCGTGAGGCGTCGGTCGCGCCACGCATCCGGATGCCGTCGACACCCCCGGGCACGTGGAGGTGGCACTTGTGGCCGACCACGCCGCGGATCTTCTTCGTCGCGCCCGCGGGGTCGAACCGCCCCGACCCGTCCGCGTGGATCACCGAGTGCGCGCCCAGTGTCGACCCGTCCGTCAGCTCGACGATCCCCGCGTGGCGGTCGCCGTCCGACCAGTCGATCCGCTTGACCCCGACGCCGAAGCGGTAGGTCGCGCCGCTCTCGACGGCCCGCTCGGCGAGCGCCTCGTCCAGCGTCGCCCGGCTGAGGGCCCACGCCGGCGTCGGCATGTCAAACACCCGCTCTTCGCCGCCCCGCTCGAGCACCAGCTCGCGCACGCGCCGTCCGCCGAGGGCGACCAGCTCGATCGGTGGGATCAGCGATTCCAGCACGTCGGTCGCCGCGGGGCTGACGAACTCGCCGCAGACCTTGACCCTTGGGAACGTCTTGGGCTCGACGACGACGACCTCGCACCGGGCGCGCGCGAGGAAGCCGGCCGCCGCACTGCCCGCGGGGCCCGCCCCGATGATCACGATGCGTTCGAATCCGGTCACCAGGTCCTCATCAATCCCGCGAATTCGAGCCGGCTCGGCCGGTCGTGCCGGCCCAAGCCCCCGGCTTCTCGCCGGCGAGCTCGAACCGCTGCGTCCAGAATCGGCCCGCGTACCCACACCAAGACAGCCCAAGCCGCTCACGGTACCCGAGAACCTCGCCGCGGCGGAAGCCTTTTTCGACGCTCACCGCCGCGTCGTGACGCACCATGGCGTTCTGGCCCGTGGTCAGCACGTCGATCGCTCGCCGCGCGACCCACGTCCGAGAAAGGTCGTTCCAGACCAGCCCCTTGGACGCGACGCGCTCCATCAGCCGGAGCACCGTCGCGACGTCGATGTCTTCCAAGTGGTGCAAGAACATCCCCGCGTGCACGTAGTCGAACGACCCGGGCCCGAACCGGTCGACGATGCCGAACGCGTCGCACTCGACAAGCTCGACGCCGCCCGCGACCTCGCTCGGCCAAGCCTCCGCGAGGTGGTCCCGCGCGAGGTCCAGGGTCGTCGCGTGGTTGTCGGCCGCGGTGATGCGCAGATTGAAGCCCGCGCCGAGCGCCCAGGCGCGCGCGGCGGCGGGGATGTCGGCCGACCCGGTGCCCAGGTCCAGCAGCGTGACGGGCCGATCGGTGGGCCATTGCCACGACCAGCGGCGGAGCCAGCCGATCAGCCCCGAGCGTCCACCGAGGCGGAGGTTGACGCCGCGGATAAACGCGAGCGCGTCGGCGAGCTGCTCGCGCGACGCTCCGGGCTCGTCCATCAGCTCGGGCGTCATACGACGGGCCCGGAGCGACGACGGTGGTCGAGACTGTGGTGGGGTGTGTGCCATGGAGAGTCTGGTTGCCCGGCTCAAGAACCCGACCGGGCCGTTGATCGGTGTCGGCTTTGAATGTCCGACGGTGGTGCGCGTCTTCCCGCCCCCCCGACCAGGCGGCGCTTCGGGGGACGATGACCGGTGGCGGACCCTCGCGTCTCTATACTGGTTGTATGAGCCTTGCCGCCGCTGAATCCTCCGCGTCGACCGATCCGCCTTCGACCGATCCGTCGGCAAGTGCGCCAAGAGACCCTATCACCCTCCGCACGCTGCGGCGGATGTCCGAGCGAGGCGAGCCGTTCGCGTGCCTTGCGGCGTACGACGCGACGACCGCCTCGCTGCTCGAGCGGGCCGGCGTGCATGTCTTGCTGATGGGCGACTCGGCGGCGCAGGTCGTGCTCGGCTACGACTCGACGAATAAGATGCCATTCGGTGTCGCGGTCGAGCTAACGGCCGCGCTCAAACGCGGGGCCCCGACCTGCCACGTCATGGCCGACATGCCCTTCGGCTCGTACGGCGTGTCCGAGTCGGCGACCCTCCGCAACGCGATGCGTCTGATGAACCGCGGGCTGGCCGACTCGGTCAAGCTCGAGGTCGGCGAACGGGATGTCGGCATGATCGAACGGCTCGCCGACCGCGGCGTCCCGGTCTGCGCCCACACCGGGCTGCGCCCAACCCGCGCCGGGCTCGACGGCGGGTACCGCGCCAAGGGCCGCACGGCTGAGGAGGCGTCTCGCATCGTGCGGGAGGCGGTCGCGTTTGAGAGCGCGGGCGCGGTGCTTGTTTTGCTTGAAGCGGTGCCGCCGGCCGTGGCGCAGGCGGTCGTCGAGCGGGTGAGCGTGCCGGTGATCGGCATCGGCTGCGGGCCCGCGCCGCACGGGCAGATCCTCGTCGTCAACGACCTGCTTGGAACCTCGGCCCACCCGCCCAGCTTCGCCGAGCCCGCGGCCGACCTCGCCGGCGCGGTGGTCGCGGCGGGCGCGACGTGGGTCCGCCGGGTCGCCGATCGCGAGGTTGGTGGCTCGACCTACGGCATGCCGCCGGACGAACTGGCCGTGTTCCAAAAGATGCTGGAAGTGGCTTCGTAGCTCGTCCGCGGGGCTACGAGGCTCTGCATTTACGGACTCTTTGTCGGACACAGCGGTTCGGTTCGCAACCGGTTCGGCGTCTGCACGAAACCAGACACAGAAACCACCCGATCGAGTGAGCAGCATGCGTCGATTTATTACCGCCGGCCCCGCCCTGATTGTTCTCTGTGCAGCACTGCTGACGACGCTGCTGGCTCCCTTCGCGGTGAGGCGGCTTGAGTTGACCGAAGTCCACGCCCGCGTCGTGCTGGCGCGGCAGACGCTCGACCAGCCCGAGAGCATTCTTGAGCAGATCGATGCGGCGGTTCGGAGCGTCGCCGAAGCCGTTGAGCCCTCGGTCGTCCATATCGACGTCGACACGCCGGGCTTCGGCCCCGTGGGTTCGACGGGCTCGGGCTGGGTCTGGGACTCGCGCGGGCACCTGATCACCAACGCCCACGTGGTGACCGACGCGTCCAAGATCCGCGTCGAATTTGCTGACGGGTATGTCTCCGACGCCGAGCTGCTCGCGGCCGACGCGTTCACCGATATCGCGGTGCTCAAGATCCGGCCGCAGCCGGGCCTGATCCCTGCGAATCGTGCGAGCGGCGGTCAGGTCCGCAAGGGCGAGCGAATTTTCTCGTTCGGCTCGCCGTTCGGGTTCAAGTTTTCCATGACCGAGGGCATCGTCTCCGGGCTGGGGCGCAGCCCGCGGACGGGCGGTCCGCGCGTGCTCAACCGTAACTTTACGAACTTCATCCAGACCGACGCCGCGGTGAACCCGGGCAACTCGGGCGGGCCGGTGGTCGACGTGCGCGGCCGGGTCGTGGGCATGAACGTCGCGATCGCGACCGGGCAGCGTGAGGAGCGTTCGCTCGACAACCCGGCGAGCCAGTCGGCGGGCATCTCGTTCGCGATCCCGCTTTCGGTGATCGAGTCGGTCGTCGAGCAGCTCATCGACGAGGGCGCGGTCCGCCGGGGGTTCCTCGGGGTGGGGCGGCTCCGGTCGGCGGCTGTTGAGCACCGCGGCGAGTTCCTCGGGCGCGGCGTTTACGTCGGGCTCGTCGTCGACGGCAACGCGGCCGACCGGGCCGGCATCCGCTCGAACGATGTTGTCACCGGCATCAACGGCAACCCCGTCCGCAACGACGAGCAGTTCCGCTCCGAGATCGCGACCG
This sequence comes from Planctomycetota bacterium, assembly GCA_039815285.1. Classification (GTDB taxonomy): domain Bacteria; phylum Planctomycetota; class Phycisphaerae; order Phycisphaerales; family UBA1924; genus JBCBZP01. The sequence continues at coordinate 29,316 of JBCBZP010000017.1, read as the reverse complement.
CGAACCCGGGCGAGGACGTCCTGCTCACCGTCTTCCGTGACGGGAGGTTCATCGACCTGCCCGTGCGTCTGGACGAGTGGCCCGAGGGCGAGTTCGAGGGCGTGAGCATCCAGCAGTCGCTGTTCGCGCTCGGCGTCGACTTCGAAGAGTCCAGGGGGATGGTGATCGTCAAGAACCTTGTCATGAATTCGACGGCTGTCTCGCTCGGGCTCGAGATCGGGCAGGCCGTGGTCGCCGTCGAGGGCGTGCCGGTGGCGACCGAGTCCGAGTTTCACGCGGCGCTCGGCCGGAACTCATTCCTCGTCGGGCAGCCCGTCGAGATCACGCTCCGCGGGCGCGGCGGGCGGCTGCTGACCGTTGATATTCGGGCCCGGCGGTAACCCGCCGACGACGCGCACCCTCACGGTCACGGGCGTGCCGGCCGGGGGAACCAACTCTTTGTTTGCGATCCAGATCGGCTCGTCGACGGAAGCCTCGTGGCTCAGGATTCGGTTCCAGGCGATGGTGGCGACGCCGCGGGAGATACCCGGGCCGACCGTGCGGTCGAAGACGACCAGGGGCGCGACCGCGCCCTCGGCGTCGGCCAGGTACCGCGGGCCGATCGTTTGCGAGCCCGCGAAGACGAACGCCGGCTCGGGCGGATCGACGCGTTCGCCGGTGTCGGCGTGGACCAGCCACGACCACGGCGCCGCCGCGAGCGTCGCGCCTTCGCGGGTCCAGGAGAACGAGACCTCGAGCGGCGAACCCGTCGGCGCGGAGCGGACGCGGTCACTCGGCGACGCGGTGAACTCGGCCGGCCGGCCCGGCTCGGCGCCCGCCAGCAGCAGCGCCGCGTGGATCTCGGACGGCTTCACCCGCGTCACGACCAGCGACTCGTGCTCGCGCGAGTCCCACGAGCAGACGAACAGCTCGATGTAGTCGACGAGCTCGCCCGAGACATCGACCTCGACCGCCACCTCGCCGTCGAACTCGACGAAGCCGGCGTCTGGGTTCACGCGCAGGCCCTCGGAGAGCCGGACGAGCTGCACCTGCGCGCACGCGGCGTGCCCGTGCAGAACACACGCCGACAGCAGACGGAAGAAACCTGCACGCGTGTTCACGGGTCGTGCTCCACGGCGAGCTTGCAGAACCGTTCGCCGCGCTCGCGGTAGTCGGCGAACTGGTCCCACGACGCGCAGCCGGGGCTGAGCAGGACGGTGCCGCCGCCCGGGACCGATTCGGCGGCCCGCCGCACGGCGGCGTCGAGCGTCTCGATGTCGGTGCCCGCCCTCGCCCGGGCGAGCCGCTTCGCGGTCTCGCCGATCAGCCACGCGGCGTTGCACGCCCGCGCCGCGTCGGCGAGCTCGGCGAGGTCGACGTGCTTGTCGTAGCCGCCGGCGATGAGGTGGACGGCGCCCTCGCCAAGCACGGACTCGACCGCGAGCCGTGTCGCCTGGGGCGTGGTGCACTTCGAGTCGTCGATGTAGCGGGTGCCGCGCCGGGAGGTGTGGACGAGCTTGAGGCGGTGGGGGAGGCCGGAGAAGGCGCGGACGCCGGCGTCGGCTTCGACGGCGAGCGTGCGGCAGGCTTCGACCGCGAGCGCCGCGTTGACGCGGTTGTGATGCCCCGGCAGCGCGAGGTCGCCCGCGAGCGGCGCGGGGCGCACGACCGGTGCGTCTGTTTTCCACGCGGTGTCGTCGCCGACGATCAGGGCGCGCTTCGCGAGGCGGGCGAGCACGCCCTTGGACTCGGCGTAGTGGTCGAACGCACCGTGCCAGTCGATGTGGTTGGGCGCGAGGTTGGTGATGGCGCCGATGTCGAACGCGGGCGGGGTCCGGCAGCTCAGCGGGCGGCCGAGCCACCAGAGCATGGCGCTGGACAGCTCGAGGACGACGACCTCGGCGGCCGCGAGTTCTTCGACCCGGTCGAGCAGGCTGCCACCGATGTTGCCGCCAAGCACGCAGCGCCGCCCGGCGGCTGTGAGACCGGCGTGGAGCATGGCGGCGGTCGTGCTCTTCCCGGCGGTGCCGGTGATCCCGACGACCGCGGCCGACCCGTGAGCCGCGGTTCCAGGTTCGGCCAGCTCGTCGAGCAGCAGGCCGATCTCGGTGGTGATGCGCACGCCGGCGCGGTCGGCGTCGCGGACCAGCGGGTGCTGCCAGGGTGTCGGCACGGCGGGGTTGACCACGAGCAGGTCGGTGTCGGCGACGCCGATGCCCTCGTGCCCGCCGAACACGCGGCGTGCTTCGGGCGCGAGCCGGTGGGCCGCGTCGGTGAGCTCGTCGGCGGGTGCCGCGTCGGTGACGGTGACGTCGAAGCCGAGCCGTACGAGATGGTTGGCGGCCCCGAGCCCGCCGCCGAACCGTCCGAGCCCAAGCACCACCGCGCGACCGCTCATACGAGCAGGCTAGCTCCGCGAGGCGTGGGTGGGCTCGGTGAGCGCTCGGGATGTCTTGGGGGGGTTACAGCAGCGACACGGGGTCGACGTCGATCGCGGTCTTGCTGTCAGACAGCACGGATCCGTCGGCGACGAGCGCCCGCACGACCGCCTGGAGGTGTCTCGGGTCGGCGGCGGTGATTTCCGTGGCGAAGCGGTGCTGCTCGTTGATCCGCGCGATGACGCACTCGGCCGGCCCGACAACGCGGAGGGCGTCGCCCGCGTGGGCCGCGGCGCGGTCGGCCATCGCCTGGTTTGCTGCCTTGGCCCGGTCCGGGTCGGCGTCGCGCGAGACGATGCGGACCATGCGCCAGCGGGGCGGCAGGTCGCACGATTCGCGGAGGGCGAGCTCTTCCTCGGCGAACGCGTCGTAGTCGTGTGCCGCCGCGTGGACGATGGGGTCGCTGGTCGGGTCCATGGTCTGTACGAGGACGAGCCCTTCGGCGTCGCGGCGCCCGGCGCGGCCCGCGACCTGGCTGACGAGCTGGAACGTGCGCTCGGACGCGCGGAAGTCTGGCAGCGCGAGCGAGGTGTCGGCGTCGACGATGCCCACGAGGCGCACGCCCGGGAAGTCGAGGCCCTTGGCGATCATCTGCGTGCCCAGCAGCACGCGTGTCTCGCCGCGTTCGAAGCGGTCGAGCGTCTCGAAGAACGCGCGGCCGCGCCGGACCGTGTCGGTGTCGACGCGGTCGAAGGTCCCGCCCAGGACGAGCCCGCGCCGCCCGTCGCCGAGGTCGGCCGCGGCGAAACGCTCGGCGAGCTCCTGCTCGACGCGCTGGGTGCCGATGCCGAGGCCGACCAGCCGCTTGCCGCAGTCGGGGCAGCGGTCGGGGCGCAGCGACTCGGCGTGGCAGTGGTGGCAGCGGGCGAACTGGCCGCGGGCGATCGACGCGTCGCGGTGTGTGACCAGGCGGACCGAGCACCGGTCGCAGCCGAGCGTCCACCCGCAGGCGGGGTCGGGGCAGGTCAGGTAGCGGGCGAAGCCGCGGCGGTTGACGAGCAGGACGACCTGACTGCCCGCGGCGAGCGTGCGCGTCATCTCGTAGGCGAGGCGGGGCCCGATCGCGCGCATCCGGCGGGCGGTTTCGGGATCGCGGCGGCGTTCCTCCCGGAGGTCGACGATCTCGACCCTCGGCAGGCGGGCGCCAGCGGGGCGGGTGGTCAGGCGGAGCCGTTGGAGGCGGCCGTCGCGGGCCGAGGCGAACGCTTCGAGGGAAGGCGTCGCCGATCCGAGCAGAACGGGCCGGTCGGCGAGGCGGGCGCGCATGATGGCGACGTCGCGGGCCTGGTAGCGCGGGGCGCGGTCCTGCTTGTACGACGCGTCGTGCTCCTCGTCGACGACGATGAGCCCGAGGTCGGGCGCCGGGGCGAACACGGCCGACCGCGCGCCGACGATGACCCGCGCCTCGCCGGTCGCGGCGCGGCGCCACTGCCCGTAGCGCTCGCTGCGGCTGAGTCCCGAGTGCAGGACCGCGACCGATCGCGATCCGAAACGCGACACGAACCGGGTCGCCGCCTGAGGCGTGAGCGAGATCTCCGGGACGAGCACGATCGCTGAGCGGCCGAGCGCGAGGACCCTGTCGATCACGCGGAGGTAGACCTCGGTCTTGCCGCTGCCTGTGATGCCCTGGAGCAGGGTGACGGCGTGTCGGTCGAGGTCGCCGCCGATCGTCTCGATCGCGTGCCGCTGCTCGTCGGTGGGCTCGGGCGGGCGTTCTTGGGCGGTGACCAGCTTCATGCGCTCGGTGAACGCGCCGCGCTCGCGTACGACGGGGCGTTCGTCCTCGGTGAGCAGGCCGGCCCGGACGAGCCGGTTGACCGCGGCGACCGAGGCGTGCCCGATCGCATCGGCGATCGACCGGGCAGTCGCGGGCATCGGGATGGAACCGATCTTCGACCAGGCGTCCGTGGCGGTCGGAGAAAGTTTCCGGTCTGGAGGCGGGACGCCCGGCGTGGCGTCATCGGCGGGCTGCAGGAGTGTCTCGATCGAGGCGCCGGTCTGGGTTTTCACCGCGCCCGGCACCATGGCGCCGAGCACGACGCCGAGCGGGCAGGCGTAGTACCGGCTTACCCACTCCGCGAGGCGGATGAGCTCGTCGGGCAGCGGGTCGCCGGCCGCGGCGATGACCCGCTTGATGCGCGAGGCACTGATCCCCGCGATCAGCTCGGGCCCGCCGACCTCGACGATCACCCCCTCGGCACGTGAGTTTCCTCGCCCGAGCGGTACGGTGACCCGCTGGCCGGGTCGGAATGAGATGTCTGGCAGGCCGTAGGTGAGCGCCGTTGTTCCGGCGTTTCCGCCGCGTTCGACGCTCACGCGTGCGTAGCCGCGGTAGCCCCCGGGCGCGGGCTCCGGGGTATCTGGAAAAAGCGTGGGCGAGGGCATCGCTACAGTCTCTTGGTCAAACGGGAACGGACGCGAGGCGGACGCGTGGTCCCCGGTACTCGGAGCAGACGCATGGAAGCACGCGCACGACTGGCTCTGCAAGACGGTAGCGTCTGGAAGGGTGTTCCCTTCGGAGCGACCGACGGCTCGACGACGGTCGCCGGGGAAGTCGTGTTCAACACCGCGATGACGGGCTATCAGGAAGCCCTGACAGACCCGAGCTACGCGGGGCAGATCCTGACGATGACCGCTGCCCAGGTCGGGAATACGGGGTTCAACGACGAAGACTTAGAGTCGGACCGAGTACACCCAAGGGCATTCGTTGTTCGAGAGCTGGCTCGAAAGCATTCGAGTTTCCGGGCGACCGGCTCGTTGTCGGAGTTCCTCACCAGGCACGGCGTTCTCGGTATCGAACAGGTTGACACCCGGGCACTCACGGCGAGGCTCCGCTCGGCCGGTGCGATGCCCGGCGTGGTCAGCGACGATAACTCGCTGGAAGACCACGAGCTCGTCGAGATTGCTCGTGCGACCGCCGGCATGGCAGGGCAGGACCTGCTCGCTGAGGTTCGTCGGCCGGTATCGGTCGATTTGGCGACTCCTGCTTGGGGCGGGGGTCTGACACCATGGACACCGCCGCCGGAGGTCGTGGTCGAAGCTGATGTACTCGCGATTGATTGCGGTGCCAAGGAAAACATCCTCAGGCACCTCTCGCACCGAGGCTTACGCGTTCGGCTCATCGCCCACGACACGCCCGGGGCAGAGGCGTTGCGTTTCATCGAATCGCGTGAGGTCGCCGGGCTGTTTGTCTCAAACGGCCCGGGCGACCCGGCCGCGGTGGAGCCGACCGTCGAGTTGCTCCGGGTGGTTCTCGAGGGTGCGCCGGCTGACTTCCCGATATTTGGAATTTGTATGGGACACCAGCTTCTGTCGCGAGCGTTCGGCGGGCGGACGTTCAAGCTGCCCTTCGGGCACCGCGGGGCGAACCACCCGGTGCTCGACCGTCAGACGGGCCGAGTCAGCATCACCAGCCAGAACCACGGCTTCGCGGTCGAGGCCGAATCGCTGCCCGGCGACGTCGTTGAGGTGACCCATGTCCATCTGAACGATGGCAGTGTTGCCGGGCTGGCGGCACGCGAGCGTCCGATATTCAGCGTTCAGCACCACCCTGAGGCGTCGCCGGGGCCGCATGACGCTTCTGGGTTATTTGACCGATTTGCGATGTCAGTTCAGGCATTCGTATCCGGTATCACGATTTCGTGAGATGATGAGCAAAATTTTGTTCGACCCGCAACTCCGAGGTTGCACCGCCCGCTTGATTCGCTATATTGGGGTGCGTAGGCAGGTATTTTGTGAGTCTTTCAGTAGCGATTTCGGATTGTGCCATCGATGGGTAGTTTAAACTTTTTGATGAAGCAGTTCGTGAATCGGCCGTTGGAATCAACCGTTCTGGGTATTTCTCACAAGCTATTATAGTGCATTAGGTATATTTGACCGATTTCATGGTCGAGAAACACGGTTTTGAATTAATTCAAGAGTTAATGGTTTTTGTTTTTTTCGTGGCTCTGCAAGTACGAGGCGATCATTTCTCGGGTGCGGATCCAAGCTCATGAGGAGTTTTGTATGAATCGGAAGATGATCTGTTCTGTTGCCGGGTTGGCAATGGCTTCGACGGTGGTCGCCGAACCCGATGGTCCTGCCGCCGATAGTTATCGGTCGCGCATTGAAGCGGCAGGTTTTACCAATGGTTCCGTCATGCGGGAAATGCGTCCGATCATTACAAGCTATGTGTTGGGAACCGGACGACGTGGTGAGTCAGTCCGGGAGTTGATGCGAGCCGGGAAGGCTATCAAGGTGGATACCATTCCGCAGATGATCGCCAGGGGCCTTCTTCCGGAAGATTACCCGTACGAACCGACCACGACCGGGTGGATACCTTCTCAGTCGGCTCAGGCTAAGAATGGTCTCGCTGCAAACGACGCCTATTCGACGACGGCAGAATCCTTCTGGGAAGACCTCGAGAATAACGGCGATGCGCCCGGCGCAACCTTTGGAACGAGTAATCAAAACGATCTTCTTCCAGCGGAATCCCGCATCTGTACTGCTATCTTTGGTCCTAATCAACTCTCTGTCGCCGTAATTGGCGTTAATACTCAATCATACGCTGAATCAATTGCGTTTGACCCAAGTAATGCGGGCGGTGCGATTGACGGCGTTACAAGTCAAGTCGCATATGACGGCGATTCCAGTCGTGTCGGAGCAAATGGCTTTGAGCCCTGCTTTGACCCGTTGGTTTTGTACGAGGTCTTCGACACCTATGAGGATGGTGTCGATCTTGATCCGCAGTTTCCTGGTTTCGAGGAGCCAACGGGTTTCCCTGTCTATGATGAAAACGGCGAGGATACCGGCCTTGTCACTATTGAGAGGAACTTTTCGTCTGACATAGACTTTGACGGCATCTCAGATGTTGGTCCTCCCGAAGACTTTGCGGATCAAGACGGTGACGGGTTCTCAGATGATTTTGTCTTTAGCTTTGGATACACGTTCGCCTTCCCGGATGTGTTTCCTAGCGGTTTTGTGCTTTACGACGGCGGTCCTTGTCCCGACTTTAACGGCAATGGTGTTACGGGGGATGACGGTATTCGTGCTCCTGTACTTTCTGTCCTGCCTGCTGATACATACTTTATTGATGAAATAGCCGGACTACCTGCATCGACCAACCTCCGTGATAAAGGCTTTGTCAGCAATATAGATTTTGCTGAGTCTGAAGATTTTTTCGGTGGTCCGCTTCCTGCTCTGCCCGAAGACGGGAACCTGACTATTCGTGTTCAGTACTTAGGCTCTGATCCGATCATCGATCCGAATGATGATTTCGCGGCACCCGGAGCAAGGTATGCTGTCGCCACCCCGAATGCTGCTGCTGCAGCACTCTCCACAACAAACCCCGAAAACGTTGCGTTTGTCGATTTCGATGGAGACGGCGTTCAGGATTTCAAGTTGGCGGGTGAGATTTCGTCGAATGGTATCGAATCTAACGCTGTATGGATTGAAAGCCAGGGAGATGATGCCTTGGACACTGTGGGCGATGGTGTAGACGAAGAATATCGGCTCCAGCAAAACGGTTTCATGGCAGATGAGGCTGAAGCCTTCTGGGACAACATCTTCCCGAATAGCTGTGACGTAACGCTTGATGCCGGCTTCTATATTGCCGCAGCCGATGGTGCCGTGGAGACGCGTTTGTGTGCCGACGCAAACGGTGACAGCGTTCTCGGGATCGATGACTTTAATGCCTGGCTCACCGGTTTTATTAACAATGATCTGGCCGTTGCTGACCAGAACTTTGACGATCAACTCGCAGCTGACGACTTCGGTGCATGGCTCGCCAACTTCTTCCTTGTTGATGATGGGCCGACCTGTCCTCTGCTTCAGTGATCTGAACTGATTTATTAGAAACTTTAATTTCTCAGATCCGCCCCATCTGGCTCGACAGGTGGGGCGGTTTTTTAACATGCTGCGTGCGTCTTATGATTTTGACTCCTTATTCGGCATCCCCTGCTTCGTGCGCGGCTTGACAGAGCACTTCACCAGGAATGGCGCACGGGGGCTCGTGTGATGAGTTCCATGCTTTGGCGGTGTCGAAGTTTTCAACCAAGACGCGGTACACGGTGTAATCGTTCGCCGGCCGACTTTCGGAATTTGTCCGCGTACCATCGGCCATGCTTGAGTTCTTGAAAGCGGTTTGGAACGATGGGCTGAGCGTCGCGGCTCCCGACCTCGACGTCGGGCAGCTGTTCGTCAGCGTGCACGTGCTGATCATCATGGTGCACGCGATTCTGTTCGGCGTCGCGTACCTCATCTACTGGGAACGCAAGATCTCGGCGTATATCCAGGACCGGCTCGGGCCGAACCGCACTGGCTTTGACTTCGGGCTGCCGATCCTCGGCTTCCTCAAGGGCATGTGGGGCTTGGGGCAGCCGCTCGCCGACGGGGCGAAGTTCCTTCTCAAAGAAGATTACATGCCGCCGAACGCGGACCGGTGGCTGTTCTCGCTGGCGCCCGTGGCGATCATCATCCCGGCGTTGATCGGCTTCGCGGTGATCCCGTGGGGTGGGACGTGGATTGTTCCCGAGGTCGATCTGTTCGGGCTGATCAACACGACGAACCTGCCGCTGGTCGGGGATATCACGGGCGAGGTGCTCGTGACCGGGGCGCCGATCAACGTCGGCGTCGCGTACCTGGTCGCCGTCGGGTCGCTGGGTGTGTACGGCGTGACGCTGGGCGGCTGGGCGGGGAACAACAAGTACTCGTTCCTCGGCGGCCTGCGGGCGACGGCTCAGATGATCTCGTACGAGCTGCCGATGGGCCTCGCGCTGCTGACGGTGATCCTGACCGTTGGGAGCATCCTGCCCAACGACATCGTGAACTTCCAGGTCGAGAACGGCGTGTGGATGATCCTCAGCCACCCGCTGGTGGCGATGATTTTCTTCACGTGCGTGCTCGCCGAGAGCAACAGGGCGCCGTTCGACAACGCCGAGGCGGAGCAGGAGCTGGTGGGCGGCTACCACACCGAGTACAGCTCGATGCGGTTCGCGATGTTCTTCCTGGCCGAGTACGCGCACATGATCACGGGCGCGGCGTTCTTTACGCTGCTGTTCCTCGGTGGGTGGAGCCTGCCGGTGCCGTTCTTCGAGCTGCCGATGGTTTCGGAGGGGCTCGCGGGCGTGCTCATCATGCTGCTGAAGGTGGGAATCTTCTTCGGCAAGGCGTACCTGGTCTGCATCTTCATGATGGTGGTGCGTTGGACGCTCCCCCGGATCCGGTACGACCAGATCATGTTCCTGGGCTGGCAGACTCTGATCCCGCTGACGCTGGCGATCGTGGTCGCGACGTCGGTGCTGGTGTTCTTCCAGTGGACGGCGTGGTGGCAGACGCTGCTGATGAACGCGGGCTTCGCGCTCGGCATGGTGGTGCTCGCGACGACGCTTCCGGCCCGGAAGGCCAACCGGCGGGTCCGGCTGTACGGCTCGCGGTACTTCCCGGTTGAGGGGACGCCGGCGTTCGCGCAGTCGGCCGACCCGATGGCGCTCGAGGACCGCCCGGTCGAGGGCACGGTCAGCACGGCGTAAGCGGCGGCCCGGTCGGGCGAGTGTCTTCCTCGGATGGGCGCACCCGGCACTTACTGGAGCGGGCGGACCTGGCCCGGGCGTTCGATCGTAAACGACGTCGGCACAAGGTAGGCCTCGCCGTTGAAACTCAGGGTGCGTCCTGTGAGGATCAGGGGGAACTCGGGTCCGAGGCGTCGGGCGACGCGTTCGATGTCGGTAAGCACCGACGAGGGGACGAGCCTGAGGGAGGCGTAGGTGGGCAGGGTGTCCTGGTCGCCGTCGGCGGAGAACTGCCAGGCGCCGTCGCTCAGGCGCATCAGACGACCACGCCGTCGGATGAGCAGTGTCCCTTCGCCGACAACGCCCGGGGTTGCGGTCGACCGGGTCGCGTCGGGGTCGAGCGAGTCGACGCCGAGCGTCGGGCCGCCCTCGCGACGCGCGTTCTCGAGGTCGCGGATGAGATCGCGAACGGCGGTGTCGGCGAGGGGTTCGTCGGGGCTCGCGGTGTCTGGATCGGTGTCGGACGTGGGCGGGCTTGCCGGAGCGGGGGCGACGGAGGCGTTGGCTTCGTCGGGCGGGAGGAGCCGGAACCCGGTGGGCACGAGGTAGTTTCGCTTGGCGTAGAGCAGGACGGTGCCGTTGATGGTGAAGGCGTCGTCGGGGGTGTCTCGGGCTTGGAGGAGGCGTTCGAGCGTGCGCGAGGGCACGGCGACCATCGGGGGCAGGCGGGGCGTGCGGCGCGACGCCGAGCTGCGTGGGGCGGGTTCGTCGGCGTTCGCGCCCGTGTCTGAGCCTGTGTCTGAGGTGGCGTCCGAACCGGCGTCGGGCTGGCTTCCCGCGTCGGGGTCGGGCGTCGGATCGAACGCGAAGATCCATTCGCCGGTGGGCACGGAGATAAGCCGGGCACGCTGCCCGGCGAGGCGTGTGCCTTCGCTCAGCAGCGGGGCGGCCCGGCCGGCTTCTTCAAGAGGGGAGCCGGGCTCGGCCGGTCGGATCGCGGGCGAGACGGTCGGAAGAACGGCGGGCGGCGGCGCGTCCTGGGCAGCCACGGTCCCGGCGAGGTTCGGCAGCAGCCAGGCGGCGGCGAACGCGACGCGGTGCTGGGGCGACCGGGCCGGCTTCGTGGTGCCTGTTCTCGTGTGGTGCGTTTTTGTGGAGGCTGTTTTCGCTCGGGCTGGGTGCATGCCTGAGCGTATCGGCGGGTGGCGGCGTGGGGCCGTAGCGTTGACGCCGAGGCGGGTTCGGGCTAGCTTTCGGTTCGGGATGTTTGGAGTCAGGCCGTGTGCCCGAGTGGTCTAAGGGGACGGATTGCAAATCCGTTAGTCGTGGGTTCGAATCCCACCGCGGCCTTTCCCGGCTCGGTCCGTCGCGTGCGGCCGAGCGGCGGTTGAGATTCTAGAGCGGGCGGCGCTTCGGGCGCACTTCCCGAGGCGGCCGGTCCCATGAGTCAGGAACTCCTCGCGGTCGGCTTGGTGTTCGGGCTGGGGGTCGGCTCGCAGGTCTTGGCGGACCGTCTCCGCATCCCTTCGATCATCCTGCTGCTGTCGGTGGGCATCCTCGCGGGCCCGGTGCTGCGGAGCATCCCGGTGCTGGAGGCGTACGCGCTGCGGCCGGACGAGCTGCTCGGGGACATGCTCGGGCCGCTGGTGTCGGTCGCGGTGGGCATTATCCTGTTCGAGGGCGGGCTGACGCTGCGGTTCCGCGAGCTCAAGTCGGGCGGCGGCGTGATGTGGCGGCTGGTGAGCCTGGGGGCGCTGGTGACGTGGTCGGTCGCGGCGGGGGGGGCGGCGCTGCTGCTGGGGTTCCCGATCGCGCTGGCGGCGTTGTTCGGCGCGGTGCTGACGGTCAGCGGGCCGACGGTGGTGCTGCCGCTGCTTCGGCACGTGCGGCCGCGGGGGCCGGTCTCGTCGGTGCTCAAGTGGGAGGGCATCGTGATCGACCCGATCGGGGCGACGCTGGCGGTGCTGGTGTACGAGTTCATCTCGGCGGGCAGCCGCGACGAGGCGACCCAGGAGGTCGTCGTCAGCATCGTCTCGACGGTCCTCGCGGGCGGGGGGCTCGGGTTCGTGTTCGGCCGGGGGCTGGCGAGCGTGCTCAAGCGGTTCGTCATCCCCGACTTTTTGCAGAACCCGGCCACGCTGGCGCTCGTGATCCTGGTGTTCGTGCTGGCCGAGAGCGTGCAGAAGGAGGCGGGGCTGCTGGCGACGACGGTGATGGGCATCACGCTCGCGAACCAACGGCGTCTGCAGGTGGATCACATCGTCGAGTTCAAGGAGAACCTGACGGTGCTCCTGATCTCGGCGTTATTCGTGGTGCTCGCGAGCCGCCTGACGGTGGAGGACATCCGGTCGCTCGGGCTCGAGTCGGTCGCGTTCCTCGGGGTGCTCATCCTGATCGCTCGGCCGCTGGCGGTGCTGGTGTCGACGATCGGTTCGCGGCTGCGTTGGAACGAGCGGGTGATGCTCGCGGCGGTCGCGCCGCGGGGGATCGTGGCGGCGGCGCTCGCGCCGGTGTTCGCGCTGGATCTTGAGGCGAAGGGCATCGACGAGGCGGGCCGCCTGACGGCGCTGACCTTCGCGGTCATCATCGGGACGGTCGTGTTCTACGGCGGGTTCGCCGGCGTCATCGCCCGGGCGTTGCGGCTGAGCGACACCAACCCGCAGGGGCTCCTGATCCTCGGCGGGCACGCGTGGGCCAGGGCGATCGCTAAAACGCTCAACGACCTGGGCGTGCGGGCGATGATCTGCGACACGAACTACCAGAACACTTCGGCGGCATGGATGGACGGCGTGCCCGCCTACCACGGGAACCTGCTGCACGAGTCGGCGCTCGACGGCATCAACCTGACGGGCATCGGGCGGTTCGTGGCGCTCACGCCCAACGACGGGGTGAACACGCTGGCGAGCCGCGACCTCGAGCGGCTGCTGGGCCGCAAGAGCGTGTACCAGCTCGACACGGCGGACCGGACCGACGGCGAGGCGGGGGCCGAGCGCGGGCGGGCGCGGACCGCGTTCCGCGAGGGGGCGAGCTACGGGGAGATGTCGAAGGCCTGGGCGGCGTCGTCGCAGGTGGCTCTGCGGCGGCTGGGGCTGGAAGAGCAGACGGACGAGCCGCACGCGGCGCTGGGCGAGGGGGCGACGGCGATGTTCGTCGTGACCGACGCCGGGCGTCTCGCTATGGTCTCCCCGGACACGCCTCAGGAGTTTGAGGGGCCGGCGTGGATCGTGGGCCTCGCCCCGCCGACGCGTCCCGCAGGAGAGCCGGCATGAGCGAGAATGAGCCGACGCCCGAGCGCGGGGCGCCGGGCGGCGAGAAGGCCGAGCAGGCGCGTCGGGCGATCGAGGCGTTCCGCGCCGACTACGGCGCGGTGAGGGAGCAGGTCGGCCGGGCCGTGGTGGGCAACGCCGAGACGATCGACCTGGTGCTGACCGGTCTGTTCGCGGGCGGGCACGTGCTGCTGGAGGGCGTGCCGGGCATCGGCAAGACGCTGTTGATCCGCTCGCTCGCTCAGGCTCTTCGGCTTGAGTTCGGACGCATCCAGTTCACGCCGGACCTGATGCCTGCGGACATCGTTGGGACGACGGTTGTGCGGGAGGTGGAGGCGGCCGGGGGGCGGACGAGCCGGGAGTTTATGTTCGAAAAGGGGCCGGTGTTCGCCCAGATGGTCCTCGCCGACGAGATTAACCGGGCGACACCCAAGACGCAGGCGGCGCTGCTCGAGGCGATGCAGGAGCGGAGCGTCACGGTCTCGGGCACGACGCGCCCGCTGCCCGCGCCGTTCTTCGTGATGGCGACGCAGAACCCGATCGAGCAGGAGGGCACCTACCCGCTGCCCGAGGCTCAGCTCGACCGCTTCTTCTTTAAGCTGATCGTCGGCTACGCGTCGCGGGCCGACCTAGGCGAGATCCTGGATCGGACGACGCGGGGTTCGTCGGAAGAGCTCGAGCCCGTGCTCGACGCGGAGCGGCTCGTGTCGCACCAGGCGCTGGTGCGGCGGGTGGCGATCGCCGACCACGTGCAGGACTTCGCCGTGCGGTGCGTGCTGGCGACGCACGCCCCGACGGACGAGCTCGGGGCGGCGGCGGGCGAGGACACGGGGCGGTTCGCGACGCCGATGGTGCGGCAGTACGTGCGGGTGGGGGCGTCGCCGCGGGCGGCGCAGTCGATCGTGCTGGGGGCGAAGTGCCGGGCGCTGGTCGATGGGCGGGCCGCGGCGTCGATCGACGACGTCAAGGCGGTGGCGCTGCCGGCGCTGCGGCACCGTGTGCTGGTCAACTTCGAAGCGCAGGCCGAGGGTGTGACGAGCGACGCGGTGCTGCTCAACATGCTCGAGACCCTGCCGCTGCGGTCCGACGCGTGACATGCCGCGGGGCCCTGGCGCGGCTTGTGCTCGCGCTGCTCGTCGTGGCCGCTGCGGGTGACGGCATGGGTCACCGGGCGTTCGCCGCCGAATGGGCGAGCGAGTTTGAACCCGCGCGGTGGCGCGTGCTGCGCGAGCGTCCGTGTGTTGGGCCCGACGGGCGTGTGCTCGTTCCTGCTGAGGTCTTCTCGACTCTGCCCACGCGGTCGGTGGAGGCGACGCTCGACGACGGGCGGCGTATTCGGTTGACTCGGGTTGTTCTGCACGCGGCGCCGGCGCGGCCTCGCTCGGGATGGGTGCCCGTGACGGCCTGGCTCGACGGTGAGCCGCCTCAGCAGGGGGGGAACGAAGTGGCGTTGCTCACGGGACGGCTGCCGCTCGATGCGGCGGGGCAGTCGCTCCGGGCGGGCGGGCGGCGGCGGGAGCTTACGTGGTTGCCGCCGCGGATAGACCTTCGGGCGTTGGCGTCGCCGGTGCCGGCGGAGCACGGGGGAACGCTCGGGTTCGGGCTCGAGGTCGGGCGGCTGACGGCGTCGCCGTTTCAGGCGTGGCGGGGCTGGCTGGCCCGCGGTGAGCTGCCGTCACCGGAGCGGATGGAGGCGGGGACGGCGGCCGAGCTGGCCGGGCATATCGGCCGGCTGTGGTCGGTCGGGCTCGACCGGCTCTACCGGTCGGACGCGGAGCTCAGCCGACGTCTGCGGTCGGTGCTTGTTTCGGCGATCGACTTCGGGCCCGATGCGTCGCTGCCGGTGTGGGTGCTGACGCCGCGCGAGGAGGCCGATTTGCTTTCGGACCTCCTGAACGCCGGGCTCGCCGACGCCCAGCTTCTTCGGCGTGTCCGGTTCCAGCTCGAGTCAGTCAAGCGTTTGCGTGTGTGGGTCGTGGCGGCCGACGGGGCGCCGAGGGATCCGTTGGCCCGTCGGCTGACGCTGGGCGTGGCGAACCTGACGGGCGAGCCGCTGCCGGTGGTGTGGGACGGCGGCGAGCCGGACTCGGTTCCGCCGCGGTCGGCCAAGGGTTTTCTGCTGCCGCCGTCGGTGCGGGGCGTGACCATTGGGGGCGAGTCGGTCGCGATTCCCGAGCTGGCCGTGGCTCTGCTCGAGCGGCCGGCGGTGCGCCCACCGGGGCTGACGATGGTGCCGGAGCCGGGGCACAGTCTGTTGTCGTGGCTTGGGCGTGGGGCGGGTTCATTCCCGAACATCGTCGCGCGGCTGGAGCGTTTCGAGGGTCGCTGGCGCGTGCTGTACGAGTCTGATTCGGCCGAAGCCGGCGTGCTTCTCGTGCGAGGTCCGGGCGACGCGGCGGCGGTCGAGGTGGAGCTCGGTGCCGGCGTCGTTCGCGGGGAGGTGAGGGTGCCGGACCAATGGCTTGGCGCCGACGGCTCGCTCACGCTCGGGCTCGAGGTGATCCGGGGGGGGCGGGCGCGGACATGGCCGCTGCCGGTCATGCCCGGTCAGCGGACTCGGCCGCGTTTGACGGTCGACACGGCCGCGTGGGATGGGCTCGAGGTCATCAAGGGCGGGCGGGTGCCAAGCCGCGAGCCAAGCCGCGATTTGGGTCGCTCGATGGCCCGCTAGTCGAGCGGTTTGACAGGCGGGAGTCCGAGCGCCCTGATCATGCTCGCGTGCGCATCGATGTTGTCGATCAGCGCGGGCAGCGGGGTTCCCCGCGGCGACCACACCGTGTACTCCACGTAGTCCGACGTGTGGTTGGGGCTTAAAAAGGCGACTCCGAAGTGGTTCGCGAGCACGGAGCCCATGACCGACGTGGGTTGATTCGCCGGTCCGAAGGGGTCGACGGGTTCTTTCTCGATGATGGCGCGCCTGAGCACGTCGGCTTCGGCCTCGGAGAAGCTCACACCACCGGCGGCTTCGGCGAGCGCCTCGACCAGGTCTGCGCCGGCGTTTCGCTGCGCGTCGACCCACTCGAAGGAGTGCTTCGCCTGGGAGAGCCGCTGCATCCCGAGGATGCTGTCGCTCTGGTACAACGTCATGCCGGGGTTCGCGTTGCCGTGGTCGGTCGTGACGATGACCATGGTGTCGTCGCGGTTGGACGCGAACTCGAACGCGGCGCCGACCGCCTCGTCGAACTCGATCTGATCACGGATGAGCGAGACGGCGTCGTTGCCATGGGCGGCGTGGTCGACGCGGCCGGCCTCGACCTGGAGCACGAAGCCCTCGGGTCCGCGGTCGAGGCGCCGGATCGCCGCGCGGGTCATGTCGGGGAGCGAGGGTTCGGCGGCCGAGCGGTCGGGCGTGAAGCTCAGGTGGCTCTTGTTGAAGAGCCCGAGGAGCCGGCCGTCGGCGGGCGCCGCCGCGAGCTGCTCCGCGGTCTCGACAAGCCGAACGTCCTGGTGGCGTGCGAGCAGCGAGTCGGGGAAGACGCGTCGTCCGCCGCCGAGAACGACGTCGATACCTCGCTCGAGGAGTTGGACGGCGATGGTGTCCTCGTCGTTTCGCGAGTCGGCGTTGGCCGCGAAGCTCGCGGGCGTGGCGTGGGTCACGCGTGTGCTCGTCACGAGCCCAGTCCGCTTGCCCGCTTGGGCGGCGTGGGGCAGGATCGGGACGGGGCGGCGGCCGTCGGGCGTGACACAGATCGCACCGTTGTTGATGTGCTCACCGATGCCCCAGGCGGAGCCGCCGGCAGCGGAATCGGTTACCAGCGAGTTCGCGCTAAACGTCTTGCACAGGGCCCGCGAAGCACGGGGGTCTTCGAGCAGGCGCGACCAGTGCCCCCGCCCTCGGCCCTCGAAGTCACGCATCATCTCCGCGAGCGTCCACGTGCCGAGCGACATCCCGTCGGTCACCAGGAAGATCACGTTTCGCACCCGCGCTCTGGATGTGCCGCCCGGCGGGGCGGGAACGGGCTGGCCGGCCGCCCGCTGCGAGCCGAGCCCCACGCCCAGCCCGACGCCGAGCCCGACGCCCACCCCGAGCACGCGCCGCCTCGTTACGTTCGGTCCGGTCTGGTCGCTCATCTCACGCCTCCGAGTCGTTGATTCACGCGGCCGCCGACGATCGAACGGTTGCGGGCAAGATACACGAGCCATTCGACCGCGGCGAGCACGAACGCTGCCATGACAAAGTATCCCCGGATCTCGCGCGGCCCGGTGTCGATCGCCGCGGCCCCGGCGGAGCGTGTATCGCCCGATTCCTGCGGCGCGACCGCCCGGATGCGCGTCTCTTGTTCGCTGAGAAGGTTGACCGCGATCGGGCTCGCTTCGGTGTCACCCGTGGCTTCTGGCCGGTAGATCCCGACCCGTTCGGCGAGCCCGAGGTCGACCCGTCCGCCGACGGCGTTTCCGGAGAGGCGGTCGCCGCGGTCTGAAACAAAGCGTGCCTGATCGGAGCGGAGGTTGACCGGCTTGCCGATCTCGAACGCCACGCCGTCGCCCGTCGCCGAGGCGAAGGTCAGCCGTTCGACTGCGGTCGCCAGGAAGAGCGCGAACCCGACATCGAGCGGCCAGGACGACACCGACGGGTCGAACCCCACCGTGAGGTGCCGGACGCTCGCGGTTTCGGACTCGACGATCAGCGGCCCCGTGTTGCCGCGAGCGAGCTCGGTGACGACGGCAACGGTGCCCTCTGCCGCTTCGACCGTGCCGAGCCCGATCGTCTTGTCGATGACCAGCCGGTCGAGCCTCGCGTCGACGAGCACGGGGTGATCGCGGTCCCAGGTGAGCACCCGTGTGCCAGGACCGGTGCGGGTCGCCACGACGCCGGTTTTCTCGACCACGCACCCGAGCGCGAGGGTCGGAACCTCTCGCGGAAGAGGGAGCGTCCCGGTCGCTCGGTCGAAGACCACCAGCCCAGCGCCCGAGACCGACGCGGCGGGATCTGCTCGGTACGAGGCGGTCGGGACGACACGAAGCTGCTCGGGGTCGAGCGCCCGCAGGACGTCGGCGGCGATCCACGACTTCGGGTCGCCGTCGATGCGATCTCGGACGAGCAAGACCGCCGCTGAGCCGATCCTCGGCACGACCACGCTCGCCGTGTTGTCGGCCGCGAGGGCATCGGCGCCGTCGATCGAGAGGTTGACAACGTGCTCACTCGGCTCGGTGTACTCGAACGACACGGCGACGCTGCTTCCGTCGGCGCCCGTCTCGATCGCTCGGCGGTCGATCACCCGGCTGCCGACCGAGATCCGGACCGATTGCAGCCTGGGCTCGCCGCGTGTGCTGAGAACCCTCGCGAAGACGCGCACGACGCTCGGGTCCTCGAAGTCACGGCGGGCCCCGGCGGCGACCACACCCGTGTTGTTCGGTGTGCCGACGCCTCCGAAGCTCTCCAGAGAGACCACCGCCGTCGCCGATTCGACCGCGGGTGAGGCGTTGTCGGTCAGCACGACGATCCGGGCGGCGTCCACGGTTTCATCGGTGTTGTCGGCAAGGAGAATCGCTTCGATCGTCTCGATCGCATCGGACAAATCGCCCGGCTGGTCGGTGGGCCCGATCTCGCCCAGCCCGCGTCGGAGTGGCCCCTTTGCGTCCGACCATCCGGCGTGGACCCTGGTCTCAGACGCGTACGACGCGATGACGATGCGGGTGCCGTCGGCGTCGGCGGCGCGTTCGATCAGCTCTCCCGCCCGGTCGAGCGCCGCTTCGAGCCGGGTCTGCCCGTTGCCGGCGTCGGCGACCGACATCGACGCGGAGCGGTCGACGAGCACGATCAGGCGAGATACCGCGAGCCCGCCGCTGGGCAGGGCGGGGCGTGCGAGGGCCGCGGCGAGCAGCAGCACGATGAGCAGTTGGAGCAGCAGCAGCCAGTTCGAGCGGAGCCAGCGGAAGGGCGTGTTGACCTCGAGGTCGGTCGCGGCCTGCTGCCAGAGCAGGGTCGAGCTGATCCGCAGGGGGCGGCGCCTGAGCTTGAGGAAGTAGAACGTGAGCACGCCCGCGCCGCCGGCGGCCGCGGCAACAAGCCCGACCAGAGGCGCGAGGAAGGTCAAGACGACCACCCTTCGACCGGCTCGGGCGCCCGCCCGGCCGGGGCGGGCCCCGTCGCGCCCTTGAATCCCGCGGCGACGATGAAGATCTCACGCGAGACCTCGCGGGTCGATCGCGGCCGGAAGCCCTTGACGCGGCGGAAGCAGGCTCGGGTCTCGTCGAAGACGCCGTTGTACGCCGAGCCCTCGAGGATCTTCATGACCAGCCGGCCGCCCGGGCGGAGGACTCTGGCGGCGATGCCGAGGACGTCCTGGCAGAGCCGCGCGGAGACCAGGTCGTCGCCGTGGCCCGTGGTGTTTGGGGCCATGTCGCTGAGTACGGCGTCGAAGGGTTCTGGCTTCGGCTCTGGCTTAGGTTCGGGCTCGGCTGAGTCTTTAGGCTCTAGCGGCGACGCGAGGCATGCGAGCTCGTGCACGTCGTGGCTTGTGGCGTCGCCGACAACGGTTGCGACGTTGGGCGGCATCGGGTGTCGGACGGGCTTGAGATCGATGCCGACGACGCGGCCGTGGTCGCCGACGATCCCGCTGACAACTTGGAGCCAGCTGCCCGGGGCGCAGCCGACGTCGAGCACGCGGTCGTGGGCCCTGAGCAAGTCGAACCGGCGCTGAATCTCGATGAGCTTGAAAGCCGACCGGGCGACGTAGCCCTCGGCCTTCGCCTGCTTGAAGTACTTGTCGTGCAACACGCGGCGCGGCATAGGCCGATGGTATTGCCCGAGGGGCGTCGGCCGATTAGATCTCTTCCGAAGCGTCGCCCGCGGCGGCCTCGGGTACGTTCTGGGCTGCATCGTCGGCGGCTTCGACCTGTCTGACGGGGACCTGGATTTCCCACCACTTGCGGTTCCGCGGGATGTACGGGCCGTTGTAGCCCATCGTGCGGATGTCGCCGGCCTGCTCCCAGGCGTCGTTCTCGTCGATCCAGGCGGTCAGCTCGTCGGCCTTGGGCAGGATCTCGTCGAAGCCGTTGGCGCCCTGCACGCCGAGCGAGAGCACGATGACGGGCTGGGTGTCGACGACTTTGACGCGGCCGTCGTCTTCAAGCGGGCCATCTTCGGTCTTCTCGTAGAGGAAGGACATGGTCCAGCCGTCTTCCCGCTTATCCATCTCGACCGGCGCGGTCATCGCGATGTCGCGGCTGCTGATGTGTCGGAAGAGGGGCATGAAGCCGACGCGGCCCATGTTGCCGGCGGGGGCGTCGCTCGAGAACTCGGCGCGGCGGATGCCGGGGTAGTACTTGAGCTCGACGACGCCGGGCGGGGTCGGTCGCGGGTAGCCCTCGGGCAGCTTGGCTTCCGTGAAGACATCGCCGCACGCGTAGAGCGTTTCGCCCTTCTTTTCACGGGATGTGATCTCGGGGTGCTCGCCGCTGACGTGAACAACCGGCGTCTCAGCGGTGGGGGCGTTCGGCCCGCCCGCAACGGCGACGATCGCGGCGATCAGTGCTCCAAACATTTGTTCCTGCCTTTCCGCCCGTCGCGAGTGCATGGGCACCGTCGATTTCGTAACGCGCGCTAGGCAAGATGCGAGCGACGCATTGCTTTCTTCGAAAGTCAAGCAGCCGTTCCCCGATTCATGAAAATCAAATTTTAGTGCGGGACTTCCTTGATCGCGTTGCGGTTCCAAGCCGGAACCCGAACGACGATCTCCCCATCGTCCCGCTCGATCTCGCACTGGCAGCTCAGGCGGCTGTTCCGCTGGAGTCCCGGCGCTTCTTCGACGCGGTCGTCCTCGTCCTCGGTCGCTTCGCTGACGAGGTTTTCACCCTGCTCGACGTAGACGTGGCAGGTCGAGCAGGCGCAGACGCCGCCGCAGGCGTGCTCGATGTTGACGCCGTTCTCCACGGCGACCTCGAGCAGGTGCTCGCCCTTGGCGGCCAGAAAGACCTGCTCGGTCGCGGCGGGGTCGTCGCCCGTGAAGTGGTCGTGGTCGATCAGTTCGTCGGGGTTTTCGAGGATGTAGCGAACCCGGACGGTCTTGGGGCCGTGGTCATGGTCGGAGTGTCGGAGGTGCATAGCGGGGATCCAATCGATGCCGAGGTCGATGTTTCTTAGAAGAATTCTACCCAAGGGCGGGCATGCCTTCCGTCACGCGGAGGCGGGCGGGGGCCCGATATCCATACCCTTCGTCGTGACGCACGCCGCTGCTCCATCTGGTCCGTTCGCCGACGAGAGCCTGCTGTCGATCGTGGCGCCCGCGCACAACGAGGCGGAGAACCTGCCAAAGCTCGTCGAGGAGGTCGGCGCGGCGATGGGGGGGTTCGACTTCGAGTTCATCGTCGTCGACGACGCGTCGTCCGACGACACGGTCCGGCTGGTCGGCGACCTGATGGCCGACCGACCCTGGCTGCGGCTCATCTCGCTGTCGAAGCCCGAGACGGGCGGGAACGGGCAGTCGGCGGCGTTCCGCGCGGGCTTCGCCGCGGCCCACGGCGACTGGATCGGCTCGCTCGACGCCGACCTGCAGAACGACCCCGCGGAGTTTCCTCGGCTCATCGCCGAGCAGCGCCGTACCGGCGCGGACATGGTGCAGGGCGACCGCTCCGAGGCACGGCGCACGGGCGACGCGTGGATCCGTCAGTTCACGTCGATCGTGGGGCGGGTGTTCCGCCGGACGCTGCTCGCCGACACGATCCGCGACACGGGCTGCTCGCTGCGGATTATGCGGCGGGAGATCGGCGTGCGGCTGCCGCTCGAGTTCAGGGGGCTGCACCGGTTCATCCCGGTGACCGCGCGGCAGCTCGGCTACGAGGTCGTCGAGCTTCCGGTGGGCCATCGCGCGCGGTACGCCGGCACGCCCAAGTACGGCGTGGGCATCACCAAGCGGGCGATCCCCGGGCTCGTCGACTGCTTCGCGGTGCGGTGGATGCGGCACCGGCGGCGGCACGCCGTCGCGAGCGAGACGCCGCGGGCGGTCTCGAACGAACGGGCGGGCGAGCCCGTCAGCACCGGCGGAACGGCATGAAGGCCGGGCCGATCGCTGCGATGGTGGTCTTGATCGGGCTGGGCGTGTGGCTCGTCGCCGGGGGGCCGCCGCGCCCGGATGTGGGCCCCGGGCACGAGGCGCCGCGGCCGGTCCGAGTGGGCACGTCGAAGCTCTGGCTGGACACGTGGGAGAGCGAGCCGGGCGAAGTGCGTCACCGCATCCTCGACGCCGACGGCGGGGGCGGGCAGGAGCTCACCCAGGAGCAGATGGAGTCGTTCCTCGGGCCGGCGGCGGCCGAGCTGAGGCCCGGGCGGAGCGAGAACTGGCTCTTCCGCGTGCTCAACATCACCGACTGGGCGAGCCTCGCGTGGATCGCGGTGGGCTTCGGGGGTCAGGCGGCGTTTTTCGGGCGGATGTTTGTGCAGTGGGTCGCGTCGGAGCGGTCGCGGCAGTCGATCGTGCCGCCGATGTTCTGGTACCTGTCGCTGGTGGGAGGGGTGTGCCTGTTCGCGTACTTCGTCTGGCGGCAGGACGTCGTGGGCGTGCTCGGGCAGTCGTCCGGAGTGGTGATCTACGCGCGGAACGTCCGATTGCTTTATAAACAGCGGCGGCGCGAGGCCCGCAATCGCGACTCGGCAGAACAGAACCCCGAAGGATCGGGCCACCCCAAACCGGTCGGCCAAGAACGGGCCGTTGACGCGACCCTGCAGGAGAGCAGCACATGAACCTGGTCATCGATGACACTCCGGTCGAGACCTCGGCCGAAAACATCGCTCACGCCGTCCGCCAGGGCGTCGAGCATGCCAAGTCGGCCGGGAGAGTGGTCACTTCCATCTTGCTCGACGGTGAGCCTGTTCACGATGTGACCCAGACCGCCGGTACGCGCGGCACGCTCGTGATCGAGACCCGGCCCCCGCAGGAACTCACGGCAACCACCGCCCGCCAAGCGGTCGCGGCGTTGGAGTCCGCCAGAGAGCTGCAGGAGCAGGTCGTCGAACTGCTCGACCGCGGCCAACGCGTCGAAGCGATTGACCAGCTCAGCGAGATCTTCGACCACTGGCAGGCCGCACAGCAGACGCTCAACCTTGGCGCTGCGCTGACCGGTATCGACCTGGATACCTTCCAAGCATCGGCAGCCGGCGGCACGGTCCACGCGGATCAGGCGGTTGCCCAGCTGGCGACCACGCTTGAAGCCGTGCGAAACGCGATCCAGAACGAGGACGACTCGGCCCTGTCCGACACCCTCGGCGGCGATCTCCTGCCCTGTATCGACCAGTGGCAGGCGTTGCTTATGATGCTGGCAAGTGTGGCCGAAGCCTAGACTTCTCATGTAAGAGATGGACTTGAAGAATTCCTCGATGCGTGAGAGATGATGAGATCACTGATCCGAAGAGCAACCTAGATACTTCTGGAGACGAGCTCATCGAAGGCCTGATGGAGCGGGCGAGCGTTGCGCTTCTTCGCAGGGGCTACTTTGAGACGGTGTTATTTTGTCAGCAAGCACTCCGGCTTGCTGTTGATGCGGCTGCGTTTGATGCGGCCGCGCGGATCGTTCTGCCATTGCAGGAGGCTCGAAGACAGATCCGCCAGCTCGCGGTCGATGCCGCAGAATCGGCGGGTGTCATGGTGCTGCGGTCGCTGCCGAACACACCCAAACCCGGGTGCTATGTATTGGAGCCACCGGCGATCGGGATAGATGCCTCTGCTTTTCGAAACCAGGCCGAGGCGGTTGAGATCCCCGTCTTCGTGCTCTGCCGAGAACCGACGCCGCAGAAGGGTCCCCACGAGGGCACGATCCCGCTGGTCGGCGTGGGGGGCGTGTCGGTTCGGGCGTACGTCGATCGCCCGGACGGCAGCGAAGACGCGCCCGAGACGCTGAACAAGGTGAGGCTGCCCGACGAGCTTCCGCTCGAGTGGTTTGAAGCGGCGGGGGAAGCGCTCGGCGACGCCGCGATCCGTTCGGTTCCGGCGGACGACCCCGCGGCGTGGCGTGTGCTCGACCTCATGGAGCGTCTCGAGGCGGTCCCGGAGCACGAGAAGCTGCACCAGCGGATGGCCGACGCGTGCCGCAAGGCGTACCGCGAACCCGCGCCGGCGACGCCGAGGCGTCGATCGATCGCCGACGACCCGTTCAGCTTCTAGCCGGGCTCGCGTTCGGACGGCGGTCCCGAGTAGCGGACGCCCGAGTTGCGGTTCTCCCACAACTCGATGCGGCAGAGCTCGGGCAGCAGGGGCTGGAGTCGTTCCCAGATCCACGCGGCGATGTGCTCGGTCGTCGGCTGCTCGAGCCCGGGGATGTCGTTGAGCAGGTGGTGATCGAGCGGCTCGATGACCGTGTTGACGCGGGCCTTGAGCTCGGCAAAGTCGAGCACCCACCCGATCTCGGCGTCGACCGGGCCGGCGGCGAAGACCACGAGCCGGTAGGTGTGACCGTGGACACGCGAACACTTGTGCCCTTCGGGCAGGCCGGTGAGCCTGTGAGCGGCGTCGAACGTGAACTCGCGGAAGATCTCCGTCACGCCCGATGGTTGCCGCGTCGGACCCACCAAGTCACGCGCGGCTCGCGGAATGGGGCGACTCTGTTGGCGTGATCTTGGTGCAGTTTGGTCGCGAGCAAAGTCCTATAATATATGTTCTGTAAAATACAAATCTTAAAATCAGGCAGGGTAGGGTCTTGACCAAGTGAGCCCAGGTCCGTGGCCCGTCTGTTGGGGATGGATCGACCTGGATAACCGAGCCGGAGCGGGGCGTCGACCGACGGCGGCCTGGCGGACCACGGCGAGGCCACTCCCCCGCTGGCGGCGGGCGGGTTGGGAGCGGGCAACCGGTTAGCAGCCGCTCAGGAATGCTCCGAGCCACGCGTTGAAGTCGTCGCCGGCGAGCTGGCCGTCGTTGTTCAGGTCCGCCGCGAGGTCGCCCGCGAGAAACGCGATGAGCCAGGCGTTGAAGTCGTCGCCGGCGAGCTGGCCGTTGCCGTTGAGGTCGGCGGCGCAGGCTTCGTCGATCTTCGTGAACGTGAACGAGCTGATGTTGAACGGCGTCGGGAAGAACCCCGGCACCTGCTGGAACCGCATGACCCGGTCGCCCGCCTCGAGCTCGACCTCTGCCGAGACGGTCTTGAAGGTCTGCCAGCCGCCGGTTACCGGCGTCGCGACGGGGCCCGTCTTGTCGACGCCGTCGAACTCAAGCCGGAACGTGCCAGCGGAGTTCTGCGAGGCGACGCTCGCGTCGACCCGGTAGGTGCCGGGCTCGTTGATCGTCACGGCGTATTCGAGGAACTCGTTGTCCTCGATGAAGCCGATGTTGAATCCGCCGTCGGAAGACACCTCGATGTCGACGTCGGTATCGGGCCGGTAGTCGGCGTTGCCGTCGTTACCTGGCGAGGTATCGAAATACGCCTGCCCGTTGTACCCCACGTCGAAGTTCTCTGCCTCGATTGTGCCGGGGATCTGAGCGTTCACGAAGCCGAACGAGCCCTGCTCTGGCTGCGTGACGCGCACCCACTCCACTTCCATGCGTTGAGGGAAGTCGGCCGGGTTGGGGGTGCCGACGGGGTTGCCCCCCACCGCGACGTTCAGGATGATGTGAAAGGGGCTATCGAACGGTGCGTTGGGGTCGTCGGGAGCCGACGAGCTGAACCATTCGTCCTGTGTCCGAGCGTAGAACAGCTCGCCGTCGAGGTACCATCGGATGATGCCCGGCTCCCAGTCGACGCGGTAGGTGTGGAACTCGCCGTCGAAGTCAAGCCCGCCGATCGAGCCGCCGAAGAACGTGTGCGGTGTGCCGTAGTGGAGCGTGCCCGAGATGTCCTCGTCGAAGTCGAACGACTCCATGATGTCGATCTCGCCGGACGCGGGCCAGCCGCCGTACGGAGAGTCGGTGGGCAGCATCCAGAACGCGGGCCAGATGCCGATGCTCGACGGGATCTTGATCGAAGCCTCGACGGTGCCGTAGGTGAAGTCCAGGGCGTCCTTGGTGCGGAGCCTCGCGGAGGTGTACTGCCGCCCGGCGAAGTTCTCGCGGCGCGCTTCGATAATGAGCTTGCCGTCCTGCGTCCACGCGTTCTCGCCGCGGTAGTACTGCAGCTCGTTGTTGCCCCAGCCGTTGAGCCCATACTGCGAGCCGGTGCCGGGCTGCGCCTGCCAGACCGAGGTATCGAGCGGGCCGTCGAAGTCGTCGAAGAAGATGACCTCTGAGTCCTGCGCGGAGACCCAGCAGGGGACGGCCGCGAGGAAGCCGACCGCGAAGCCGCCGAAGAGAATGTCGCTGCGTTGCATGGTGTGAGCCTTGGGTTCTGGATTGCGGCGCCGATCGCGCCGGGGTGATCGGTGTTATTCCTTAACGAAGAAGGGTACGTTGGCCGTACCGGCCGCGCCCTTACCGTCATACACGTACGCGAAGAGACGGTACGGTCCCGGCTCTTCGGGGATGCGGACGCGGGCGGTCAGCCCGGACGCGGACTCGATGACGCCGTCGACATCGCCCGGCTGGCGCTCGTACGCGCCGCCCATCTTCTTGTCCGTGCTCTCGCTCCGCACGACCCATCGGACGGTGAGCCGGTCGCGGTCGGGGTCGGTCACGTCGACGTGGGCCCGCACGACCACGCCGCCCTCGACGTACGACATCGCGATCGGAGTCTCGAGCGCTTCGACAAGCGGAGCGTGGTTGTCGAGCTCGAGCTTCGGGTCGTCCTGCCAGATCCGGGCCATGGCGTCGACGGTCGCGGTCTTCTCGCCCGACTTGAGGAACATGCCGTACCAGGTCTCGGTGCGTTCCTGCTTCTGACCCCAGAGGAAGATGTACGCCCCGAGCGCGCGGCGGGGCATGTTGCTCACGCCCGCGCGGTGGAACTCGACATAGGTGCGGGCCTTGCCCGCGCTGGTCTGCTCGACCTCGGCGCCCCAGTCGGTCTTGGCGGTCTCCCAGTGCCCGATCGGGCCGTACTCGGTCACGACGTAGGGGCCGGTGTAGCCCTGGCTCTCAAGCGTTTGTGGGACCGACGGCAGCCCGCCGTACGCGTTGACGCCCAGGATGTCGATGCTCGGGCAGAGCTCCTTGAAGAGCCCGCCGTGGTTGGGCCAGACGCCCGGGATGGCGGTCATGGTCGGGTGGTTCGGGTCTTCCTGCTTGAAGACCTTGGCGATGCGTTCGAGCTCTATGAACGCGCGGCGGTTGTCGGAGCCGGTCGCCTCGTTGCCCACGCCCCACATCAGGATCGCGGGATGGTCCTTCCACTTGCGGACGAACTTCCGGGCTTCGTCGATCTGCCCCTGCACCTGCTCCTCGTTGTCGTAGTCGAACCCGCCGGTGATATAGCCACCCGAGGGGTGCTGGACCCAGAAGCCCGCGCAGATCGTCAGGCCGAGCTCGTGCGCCCGGTCCGGGAGCGACATCACTCGTCCGTCGGGCCATTCGCGGGGTTCGAGCTGCTCGGCCCCCCACGTCCGGATCGAGTTGCCGCCCAGGTCGTTGAGCAGCTCGAGGTGGTCGTCGCCGCCCGCGCCGTGGATGTAATAGGGCTCGCCGCCGCGTAGCAGACGCCAGCCATTGTCGGTTTCAACGACCTCGACCGGGACCGGCTGCGCCGAGACGTTGAGAGCAAACGACGCGATGAGAAAAGTGATCCATTTCATGCGTGAACTCCCCTTTGGAACATCGAGCGGCTCGGTGTCAGCACCGACGCGCCGTTCGTGCGGATGACCTCTCCGTAGAACCCCGCGGAGTCCTTTAGCGTTCGCTCCTGCGTCTTGAAATCGACATGGACCAGCCCGAACCGCTGGTGGTAACCCTCGGCCCACTCGAAGTTGTCCATCAGCGACCAGTGGAAATACCCGATCACCGGCACCCCGTCGTCGATCGCCCGATGGAGTTCGCGCAGGTGTCGGGTCAGGAAATCGGTCCGCTGCGGGTCGTGGACCCCGCCGTCGACCGCGACCCAGTCGGCGTTCGACATCCCGTTCTCTGTGATCAAGATCGGCACCCCGTACCGGTCGTGCAGCAGCTTGGGCGCCCAGTACAGGCAGGTCGGTGTGATCTCCCAGCCGAAGTCCGATCGCGGCGTACCGACCTGCGGCGGCACCACACAAGCAAGCCCGTCCCCTCCGGCTCGCACGACGTCCCCGCGGTATGTGTTCGACCCGTAGAAGTCGATCCTCTGTGAGATCAGCTCGAGGTCCCGCTCCCAGCCCGAGGGCAGCATCGTCCCGAAGTGCTCAAGCCCCTCCTCGGGATACCGGCTCAAGACCACCGGGTCTGCGAACCATGTGTTGCTCCAGAGGTTGTCGCGAGCGACGCCGTAGGTCCGAGCCCGCGCCGCTTCCTGATCCTCGGGCGTTTCAGACGCCGGAATGCTCACCATGCCGACGGGCGCCCAGCCGATGCGCGGCGCCGTCCTCGCCCGCTCGCGGATCGTCCGCGTCGCCTCGCCGTGCGCCTTGAGGACATGGTGCGCGATGATGACCCGATCGGAGATCGGCAGCTTCAGCCCGGGCGCGTGCTCACCCTGCCCATAGCCGAGCTCGACGAACACCTGCGGCTCGTTGAGCGTCATCCAGTTCGACACGCGGTCCGACAAGCGGTCCACCACCGCGCGTGCATACTCGTTGAACCACGCGGGGCTCGACGGGTTCAGCCATCCGCCGCGACGGTGCAGGCTTAGCGGATAGTCCCAGTGAAACAAGGTCGCATACGGCTCGATGCCCACGGCGAGCAGACGGTCGACCAGACGGTCATAAAACGCGAGGCCTGACTCGTTCACAGCGCCCGTGCCCTCGGGCATGACGCGAGGCCATGAGATGCTGAACCGGTACGCCGACAGCCCGATCCGCCGCATCAGCTCGACATCGTCGCCGTACCGCGCCACATGGTCGCACGCGACCTTGCCGGTATCACCCGTCCGGATCTTGCCGGGCCGGCGGCACAGCTCGTCCCAGACCGAGTCGCCCCGCGCCCCCGCGCCGCTCGCCCCTTCGATCTGGTACGAACTCGTCGCGGCCCCCCATACAAAGCCCTCGGGAAACGATGCGTCCATGCAGGGCCCCTCGATCTCAGGCGTTGCTCGCCGAGAAATCTCGGCCGGAAAACGCCGCGGATAGGGAACACACTAGCATGAGGGTCTTAACATACGGCAGTGGTCCTTCCACTCGTGCTTCTGCTTCCACACTCACTCCGCCGGGGACATTTACGTTGT
>JBCBZP010000029.1:0-32740 GCA_039815285.1 Planctomycetota bacterium | reverse complement strand
TGGGGGGCGGGGTGGGGGGCGGGGTGGGGCCGGCTCTGGTGTCGTACAGGATACCGATGGACGCGTCGACGTCAGACGCTCTTGTCCGGTTCGGTCGCGGAGGTTTTTTTTGAAGGGTGTGCGTGGTTCTGAAAGCCGCGGCGGCGGACGCCCAAGAAGACCGCTGGAACACACACTCGGCCGGCGGGGACGGCGGGGTGGGAATCAGCGTCCTTGAAAGGAGCCGAACTATGGCCTGCTTCATCCGACCCGTCGCCCGATTCGGCGTCATCAGTGCCCTGGGCCTGGGCGCTACATATATCGTGCTGGAGAGCGTGGCACCGGGTTCGGCCCGGGCCGTGCTGCAGCAGGGCAAGCAGACGGTCACGCGGGTGATCGCCCAGAACGTCGACGACCCGGTCGCGATCCGCGCCCAGCTCCGCCAGCTCGAAGAGGAGTACCCGCAGCGGATCGCGCAGGTGCGGACCGACCTGACCGAGCTTCGGAGCCAGCGGTCGAGCTTCGAGCACGAGCTCGAGGTCGCGCGGCGGGTCGTCGAGCTGACCGAGGCCGACATGGGCCAGCTGCGGGGGCTGATCTCGCGGGCCGAGGAGGCGCAGTCGGACGCGGCGTATGGCGTCGTGCGGGTGCGGTTTGACCGGCGGTCGCTCGACGTCGACCAGGCGTACGAGAAGGCGGCGCGGCTGAGTGATCTTCGGAACGCACATGCCGCGCGGGCTCACGAAATCGAGCGTGACCTGACGCTGCTGGCCGAGCAGGAGAACCAGCTCGCGTCGCTGCTGGACCAGCTCGAGACCGAGCGGGAGCAGTTCCGCCAGCAGCTGTGGCAGCTCGACCGGCAGGTCGACGCGATCGCCCGGAACGACCGGATGATCGAGATGATGGAGAAGCGTCAGGCGACGCTGGACGAGATCAGCCCGTACGCGGCGGCAAGCCTCGACCAGGTGACGGCGCGGCTGGCCGAGGTCCGCAGCGAGCAGGAGCAGCAACTGCAGGCGCTCGGGCGGAGCAAGGCGGGCACGGACTACGTCGCCCGGGCGAAGAACCAGCTCGACGCCGAACGGGGCTTCGACGCCGAGGCTCCCAGGGGCTTCCTCGAGCTGACCCCCCCCACCATCGAGATCGCGCCGGAGGACGAGGACCGGATAGACGACTCGGTCGCGTCGAAGCTCTGAAAGAGCGACGGACCAGAGATCCGGTGTGCAGGATGTCGTGCCTTACGTCATCGCGCTGCTCCCTCAAACACGCTCCTGCTCAGGCCCTGGGCGGTTCCCACACCGATCACCGACGACCCCAGCCACCCCAAACCCATCCCGCCCTCCCGCGTCCGCGGGTCGGCGGGATGGTTTTTGAGTTGATGCGCGGAGCGACCAAAGTGACAGGTCCACACGTCAGGCTCTGGAGGGTGTTAGGATGGTCGTCCGATATGTCGTGGCAAGCCTTGAGCGGCCCACGACCCACAGCACCGGTGCCTCCCGGAGAGGACAGAACAATTTTCGAGCGGCTTCAACAGTTTCTGAGCATCGACCTTGGGATCGATCTGGGCACGTGCAACACGCTTGTGGCGGTGCGCGGCGAGGGCATCGTGCTGAACGAGCCCTCTGTCGTGGCGGTGCGTAAGGGCACGAGCCAGGTGCTCAAGAATGGGCAGGCGGTCGGCTGGGTTGCGAAGGAGATGCTCGGCAAGACACCGGGCACGATCAGCGCGGTGCGTCCTTTGAAGGACGGGGTGATCTCAGACTTCGAGATTACCGAGGCGATGCTCCAGTACTTCATCAATAAGGTCAAGGGGAGCTACCGGTTCATCGGGCCGCGGGTGGTAATCAGCGTGCCGTCGGGGATCACGGAGGTCGAGAAGCGGGCGGTAGTCGATTCGGCGCTTCGGGCGGGGGCTCGGAAGGTGTTCCTAGTCGAGGAGCCGGTGGCGGCTGCGATCGGCGCGGGGCTGCCGTACGGGGAGCCGGTGGCGTCGATGGTCGTCGATATCGGCGGCGGGACGACCGAGGTCGCGATCATGTCGCTCGGGGATATCGCGACGTGCGCTTCGGTGCGGGTCGCGGGCGACGACATGGACGAGGCGATCATTAACCATATGAAGCGCACGTACAACCTGATGGTTGGCGAGCAGACGGCCGAGCGGATCAAGATCGAGATCGGCTCGGCGGCGAGCACGGGGGCGGAAGAGACCGAGATGGACGTGCGCGGGCGGGACATGCTCAGCGGGCTGCCGCGGAAGTCAACGATCTCGAGCCTGGAGATCCGCGAGGCGTTGCAGGAGCCGCTGAGCTCGATCGTGGACACGGTGACGAGCACGCTGGAGCGGGCCGAGCCCGAGCTGTCGGCGGATCTGGTCGAGCGGGGGATCGTGCTGGCGGGCGGGGGGGCGCTTTTGCGCGGCCTGCCCGCGCTGATCAACGAGGCGACGGGTCTCGAGGTGCGGGTGGCCGACGACCCGCTGACGTGCGTGGCCCGCGGCACAGCGATCTACCTCGAGCACCCCGAATACTGGGCGGTGCTCGAGAGCGAGCTCGACGTCTGACCCCCGAGGCCGGCGTGATCGCCGACAGGAACGTCCCGCCATGGCTCAGGCCGCCCGACACCCGCAGTGGTCCAGCCGGCTGCTGACATTCGTGGCTTTGATGCTGCTGATCTTTTCGCTGACACCGACGCGGTTCACGGGCTGGCTGGCGGGGCTAGGCGGGTTTGTCGAGCGGGTCGTGACGCCGGTGAGCCACCCGGCGTCGTGGCTGGCGGGGGTGATGGCCGGCGGAGCGCGGGCGTCGTCGGGCGACGCGGCCGTGGATGAGCTGGCGCGGTACGAGACGCTGGCGCGGCGGCTGTCGGCCGAGAACGAGCGGCTGCGGCTGCTGATCCAGGACCTGCAGGCGGGCGTGGCGTACGCGAGCCGGCCGGTGGTGCCGGTTGTGGCGAGCGTGATCGCCCGGTCGAGTGATCCTTCGAGCCCGGCGCTGACGGTCCGGGCGGGCCGGTCGCACGGCGTCGAGGTCTCGGACGTGGCGGTGGTACGCGGGATCGACATCGTGGGGCGCGTAGAGCGGGTCTCGTCGCGGACGGCTCTCGTGCGGCCGATCACGGACCGGTCGGGCGGGCCGATCGACGGGGTTGTGGACGTGTCGGACGGCGGGACGCTGCGGTGCCAGCTCGAGCCGACGGGGCCCGGCGTGCTGTCGGGCCCGCTGATCTCGGAGTATCTGGGCGATGAGCGCGAGCCTCGGCTGCCGGAGGTGGGTGCGCTGGTGCGGCTGAGCGACTCGGCGTGGCCCGAGAGCGCGCAGATGTTGGTGATCGGGCGGGTGACCGAGGTGGTGCCGGACCCGGAGCAGCCGCTGCGGTACACGGCGACGGTGTCGCCGCGTGCGGAGCTGTCGCGCGTGGCGGAGCTGATCGTTCGGACGAGCCCGGAGCCGTCGGTCTCGGGCGAGGGGGGTGAGCGGTGAGCCGGGCGGCGGCGCTGCTGGCGTGCTGGATCGCGATCGGGCTGGAGCGGGGCTTCGCGTCGGTGTTCTTGATCGAGCTGGGCTCGCTGCGGATCGCGCCGAGCGTGGCGGCGCCGGTGTTCGTGTTCCTGGCGCTGCAGGCGTCGCGGGCGTCGGCGGTATGGGTGTGCGTGCTGACGGGGGCGGCGCTGGACCTGACGTGGTCGCCCGGGACGGCGACGGGCGCGGGCGTGATGCTCGGGCCCTATGCGATCGGGCACCTGCTGGGCGCGGCGTTTTTGCTGAAGGCCCGCGGGAGCGTTGACAAGAAGAACCCGCTGACGCTGATCGTGATGTCGGTCGCGTTCATGATCATCGTGCAGACGTTCGTGAGCCTGGTGATGGGGCTGCGGTCGGTGTACGACACGATCGAGTGGTCGATGGCGACGGAGTGGACGAGCCGGATGGCGAGCGCGGGGGCGACGGGGTTCCTGGCGCTGGCGTGGTGGATCGTGCTCCGGCCGGTGACGCCGCTGATGGGGTTCCAGCAGCCGCTGGCGCGGTTCAGTTCGAGCCGGTCGTACTAGGTTCGCTGCGGGTTGGCCGCGCCGTCTTGGAGCGGGTCGAGCGCGAGCAGCTCGTTCGGATCGAAGCCGGTGAGCGTTGGCGCGAAGGCTTCGAGCGGCTCGAGCGTGGCGCGGGGCGATGAGGTTCCGACGCCGGCGACGCGGAGCCCGGCCGACCGGGCGGCGGTGAGGCCGACGACCGTATCTTCGATCGCGAGGCAGTCGGCCGGCGGCTTGCCGAGCGCGTCGCAGGCGAGGCGGTAGCAGGCGGGGTCGGGCTTGGAGTGTTCGACGTCGTCGGCGCTGACGACGGCGGTGAAGAGGCCCGCGATCCCGGCGGCTTCGATCATCATGCGGATCTCGTTGCCCGCGGCTCCGGAGCAGATCGCGACGGGGACGCGTTCGGCGGTGCGCCGGACGAAGTCGGCCGCGCCCTCGTAGAGCCCGACGGCGCCGGAGCGGACGAGGTCTTCGAAACGCTCGGTTTTCAGCTCGGCCATCGAGCGGGTGAGGGCTGGGTCGGGGTCTTGGCCGGCGAGGCGTTGGACCGCGTCGAAGGCGCCGGTGTCGTCGAAGCCGATGAGCTGGTTCTCGTAGGTCTCGCTCGAGAAGGGCATGCCGTGCTCGGCGGCGACGGCTCGGATTGTCTCGGCGTGGGCCCGCTCGGAGTCGGCGAGGACGCCGTCGAAATCGAAGACGATGGCGTGGATGGGCACGGGCGAGCGTAGCGGACCGGGGCGGGGGCTGCGCGTAGGCTTGTCGATGCGGGACACCCCGATCTACGTCTTCGACGACGATGCGCCGGGGCTCGCGCCGCTGACCGACCTGCGGGCGTCGTTCGAGGTGCGCTGCGGCGCGCAGACCAACCTGGAACGCATCGAACGGACGCTCGGCGCGGCGGCCAACGGGCTGCTGCCGTCGACGCGGCTCGCGGGTCTTGTGCGTGAGCGGTGGCCCGGGCGGGTGGCCGATGCAGCGCGGCTGCCGGACGGTGACGTGTTGCTCGTGAACGGGCGGCTGGCGGCGGTCGAGGCGGGTCTCGTCGAACCCCAGGGCGGGAGCGTTGTGGTCGATCCGGCGGGGGATGTGGTCGTGGCGCGGGTCGCGGGGCCGGGGGCGGCGCGGGTGATCGGTGGCGATGTGTCGGGGCTTCGCTCCGCGACGGCCGAGGCGCCGGTGTTGTTGCAACGGCCTTGGGACGCGGTGCGGTTCGGGCAGCGGAACGTTGTCGGTGATGCGGCGTTTCTCGCTGCGGAGTCTTCCGCCGAGGGCGCGGCAGACGGGCGGTCTGGCGGGGTGCAGTCGGTCGGCGACCATCCGCTGCGGCTGGGTGCGGGCGTGACGGTGTTTCCGGGCGTCGTGTTCGATCTGACATCGGGGCCGATCGTCATCGGCGATCGGTCGACGGTGCGTCCGAACGCGGTGCTGGCGGGGCCGCTGGTGCTCGGGGCGGACAACACGGTGTCGGACGCGGCGCAGCTGCGGGGGCCGGTAGCGACGGGCCCACACGTGAAGCTCGGCGGCGAGGTCAAGGGCGTGATCGTGCAGGGCTACTCGAACAAGGCCCACGGCGGGTTCCTCGGGGACTCGTGGGTCGGGGAGTGGGTCAACCTGGGCGCGGAGACGGTGGGCAGCAACCTGCTGAACACGTACGGCGGGGTAAAGTCGGCCGCGCGGCCCGGCGCGGACGCGGAGCCCACGGGCCTTGGGTTCTTCGGGTCGGTCGTGGGCGACCACGTGAAGACGGCGATCGGGACGCGGCTGATGACCGGCTCGGTTGCGCGGACCGGGGTGATGTGGGCGGCGACGGGGGCGCTGGCCGGGTGCGTCGAGGGGTTCTCGTGGGTGACCGACGCTGGCGCGGGGCCCTACCGGTTCGAGAAGTTTCTGGAGGTCGCGCGGGCGATGATGGGCCGGCGGGGGCTGGAGCCGAGCGGGGCGTACGTGGACGCGCTGCGTGCGGTGTCGGGCCGCTGATGCCGACGCTCTACCTCATCGACGGGTACGCGCAGTTCTTCCGGGCGTACCACGCGATCCGCACGCCGATGACGAGCCCGGTGACGGGCGAGCCGACCAACATGACGTTCGGCTTCATCGACATGTTCCTGAAGCTGCTGCGGGGCGCCGAGCCCGGGATGCAGGACGCCCGGCCGGACTACGTGGCGGTCGCGCTCGATGTGTCGGGCGACCGGGGGACATTCCGCACGCGGATGTACCCGGAGTACAAGGCGAACCGCGACGCGCCGCCCGAGGACCTGGCGCCGCAGGTCGAGCGGTGCCTTTCGATTTTGGGATCGGTGGGCGTGCCTTGCCTGGGGGCGGAGGGGTTCGAGGCGGACGACGTGATCGCGACGCTCGCGGAGCGGCTGCGCGCCGAGCACCCGGGCCTGCTGGTGCGGGTGATCTCGAAGGACAAGGACCTGAAGCAGCTGCTGTCGGACGGTCGGTTCGAGCTGTACGACGTACATAGGGACGAGGTCATCGACGAGCGCGGGCTGAAGGACGACACCGGGCTGCGGCCGGACCAGGTCGTGGACATGCTGACGCTGATGGGCGACACGGTCGACAACGTGCCTGGGGTGCCCGGGATCGGTCCGAAGACGGCGGCGCAGCTGGTAGCCGAGCTGGGCACGCTCGACGCGGTGGTGGCCGAGGCGACGGATGAGGACAAGGCGAAGAAGGACTGGGTGATCAAGGGGAAGCGGCGCGAGAACATCGCGGCGGCGGCGGGGTCGCTGCCGCTGTCGAAGGAGCTGGTGACGCTGCGGCGGGACGTGCCGGTGAGCTTCGACCTGGCGTCGAGCGCGGTCGGGGCGTTTGACCTGGCGGGGCTCCCGCCGCTGCTGAAAGAGCTCGGGTTCAACCGGCTGCACGACGGCGCACGGGAGCTGGCGGGGCTCGGGCCTGGGCTCGGGTCGGGGGTTGGGGCGGGCTTGGGGGCGGGCGAGGGCGAGCCCGACGGGCAGCCCGGACCGGCGCGGGGCGGGCGGGCCCGGAGCGCAAAGAGCGATCCCGGGGCGGAAGAGGGCGGACTGTTCGCGGCTCTCGCGGGGGACGACACGGGCGAGCCCGCGGGCGGGCCGGCGGGGGACTACGAGCTCGTTATGACGGCCGAGCGGCTTGAGGCGTGGGTCGCGATGGCGCGCGCGAGCGGGCGTGTCGCGGTGGACACGGAGACAACGAGCCTGAGCCCGCGTCGGGCGGACCTGTGCGGCGTGTCGCTGTCGGTCGAGGCGGGCGCGGCGTGCTACGTGCCGGTGCGGTCGCCCGCGCCCGAGACGCACCTCGACGAGGCGGCGGTGCTCGGAGCGCTGCGGCCCGTGCTGGAGGACGCGTCGGTCGCCAAGCTCGGACACAACCTCAAGTACGACCTGCTCGTGCTTCGGCGGGCGGGCGTGGAGCTGGCGGGGCTCGGGCACCCGGCGTCGTGCGACACGATGATCGCGAGCTACCTGATCGACGCGTCGCGGTCGTCGCACGCGATGGACGCGCTCGCGCTCGCGCTGCTGGGGCGGACGAACGTCTCGATCAAGGACCTGCTCGGGACCGGCAAGAGCCAGAAGACGTTCGACCGGGTGCCGCTGGACCGGGCGGGGCCGTACGCGGCGGAGGACGCGGACGTCACGCTGCAGCTCGCCGACGCGATGATGCCGCGTCTGGAGGAGATGGGCCTTGGGGGGCTGATGCGCGGCGTGGAGATGCCGTTGGTGCGGGTGCTGGCCGAGCTGGAGTGGAACGGCATCGAGGTCGATCGCGGCGAGCTCGATCGTCAGCGGGCTCGGCTCGAGGGCGAGATCGCGAGGCTGCGCACGCTGATCGAGGACGCGTCGCTCGCGTCGCTCGACCGCGTGTTCGACCCGGACAGCCCGAAGCAGCTCGCGGCGGCGCTGTTCAACAAGCCCGATGCGGAGCCGAACGGGCTGGGGATCACGCCGCTCAAACGAGGGAAGACGGGCCCCTCGACCGACGCGGAGGTGCTCGAGAAGCTCTCGGCCAAGCCCGAGGTTGAGACGCCGCTGCCAGGGCTGATCCTGGAGTACCGGCAGCTGACGAAGCTGGTGAACACGTACCTCGCGTCGCTGGTCGAGGACATCCACGAGCAGACGGGCCGCATCCACGCGGGGTTCAACCAGACGGTCGCGGCGACGGGCCGGCTGTCGTCGAGCGGGCCCAACCTTCAGAACATCCCGATCCGCACGGACGTCGGTCGGGAGATCCGGCGGGCGTTCGTGGCGCCGGAGGGCCGGGTGCTTGTGTCGGCCGACTACTCGCAGATCGAGCTGCGGATCCTGGCGCACCTGTCGCAGGACCCGGCGCTGATCCGGGCGTTCATGGGCGGAGAAGACATCCACGCGGCGGTGGCGGCGCAGATCCACGGCGTGCCGCTCGGGGACGTCACCCGCGAGCAGCGGTCCGGGGCGAAGATGGTGAACTTCGGGATCGTGTACGGGATCACGCCGTTCGGGCTGGCGCGGCGGCTGAACGTCTCGAACACCGAGGCGGGCGCGATCATCGACGGGTACAAGGCGCGGTTCGCGGGGATCACGACCTTCCTGGAGGCGTGCGTCGAGCAGGCGCGGGCGAACGGGTACGTGGAGACGATGCTGCGTCGGCGGCGGCCGATCCCCGAGATCGACGCGCGCAACCCAAGCCGGCGCGGGCTGGCCGAGCGGATGGCGATCAACTCGGTGGTGCAGGGGTCGGCGGCGGACCTGATCAAGCTGGCGATGGTGGACCTGCAGCACCGGATCGACACGCCGGGCGAGCACCCGGCGCTGCGCGGGTGCCGCATGCTGCTGCAGATCCACGACGAGCTCGTGTTTGAAGCCGACGAGGCCGCGTCGGCCGATGTCCAACGGACGGTCGTCGAGCGGATGGAAGCAGCGATGACGCTGGACGTGCCGTTGCGGGTCGACTCGGCGGTGTCGAAGAACTGGTTCGAAGGGAAGTGACGATGCTCTGGAGAATCGCGGCGGGGCTTGGCCGGGGGCTCGGGTCTTGGCTCTTGGCGCTGGTTGTCGTTGGGTGTGCACGGTCGACGTCGGCTCAGGACGGGTTGGAGCCCCCGGCGGTGCCGGTGCCGACGATCGACGCGGTGTATCTCTCGGGCAACGTGTACACGGTGGACGCGGCGCGCCCGCGGGCCGAGGCGTTCGCGGTGTCGGGGGGCGCGTTCGTCGCGGTGGGGTCGGACGCGGACATCCGGCCGCTCGTCGGCGACGGGACGGAGGTCGTCGAGCTCGGCGGCCGGACGGTGGTGCCGGGGTTCATCGATGCGCACGGGCACGTGTACGGGCTGGGTCAGCTCGAGGTCGGGGTGATCGACCTGTCGGTCGCGTCGTCGTACGAGGAGGTGATCGAGCTGGTGTCGGCGCGGGCGGCGGGGACGCCCGAGGGGCAGTGGATCATCGGCCGCGGCTGGGACAACGAGTCGTGGCCCGACACGTACCTGCCCGAGCATTCGGCCCTTTCGGAGGCGACGCCGGACCACCCGGTGTACCTGCAGCGGGTCGACGGGCACGCGTGCCTGGCGAACGAGGCGGCGATGGCCGCGGGGCGGGTGGGTGATGCGACGGTCTCGCCCGACGGCGGGGAGATCATCCGCAGCGGCGAGGGCGAGCCGACGGGGGTGTTCATCGACAACGCGGAGCGGCTGATTACGCGGGCGATCCCCGCGTCGGCGCAGCCCAACGCCAAGGACACGATCCTCGCGGCGCAGCGGCTTTTGTTCGAAGAGGGCGTGACCGGCGTGCACGACATGGGCACGCAGGAGCTGATGCTCGCGAACTTCCGGCTGCTGGCGCGGAACGACCTGCTGAAGCTGCGGATCTCGTGCTACTTGTCGCAGCGGTTCGGGCCGCGGCACTTCGGCAAGAAGCCGCCCGTGCGGACCGACTCGATCAGCGTGCTGGGGGTCAAGGTGTATCTGGACGGGGCGATGGGGTCGCGCGGGGCGTGGCTGCTCGAGCCCTACGCCGACCGCCCGACCGACGACGAGGGCAACCCGTACACGGGGCTGGCGGTGACCGACGAGGAGTATCTCGGTTCGCTGGTCGGCCAGGCGATCGCGAAGCGGTACCAGATCGCGGCACACGCGATCGGCGACCGAGCGAACCGGGAGGTGCTGGACCTGTACCGGCGAGGGGCGCTGGCGGCCCGGGGGCGCGAGCTTCGGTGGCGCGTAGAGCACGCCCAGCTTCTGCACCCAGACGACATCGGGCTGTTCATCGAGCACGGGGTGATCGCGTCGATGCAGCCCACGCACTGCACCAGCGACCTGCGCTGGGTGGAGGACCGGGTGGGGTCGGGCCGCGTGGGCGGGGCGTACGCGTGGGCGAGCCTGCTGCGGACCGGGGCGGTGATCGCGTCGGGGACGGACTTCCCGGTGGAGAGCCACGACCCGATGACGACGTTGTACGCGGCGGTCACGCGTCAGACGCGGGAGGGCTCGCCCGAGGGCGGCTGGTACCCCGAGCAGCGGATGACGCGGCCGGAAGCGCTGCGGAGCATGACGCTCGACGCGGCGCACGCCGGGCAGGCCGAGCACCGGGTGGGGTCGATCGAGGCGGGCAAGCTCGCGGACTTCGTGGTGATGGATACCGACATCATGACGTGTGACGCGGCGGACATCCTGGGCGCGGAGGTGGTGCGGACGGTGCTCGGCGGCGAGACCGTCTACGAGCAGTAAAGTCGGCGCTACAACTGGCGATGCCCGCCCCCCGGCCCAAGCAGTGGACGACCAAGGCGCTCCTGGCGTGGATGACCGGTGCGTTCGAGGACGCCGGGCTCGACAGCCCGAGGCTGTCGGCCGAGCTGCTGCTGTCGCACGTGCTGGGGTGCGAGCGTCTGCGGCTGTACATGGAGGCGGACCGGCCGGCGAGCGAGATCGAGCGTTCGGCGCTACGCGACCTCGTGCGGCGGGCTCTGGACCATGAGCCGGTGCAGTACCTCGTGGGCGAGTGGTCGTTCTTCGGGCTGGCGATGACGACCGACGCCCGGGCGCTGGTGCCGCGACCGTCGACGGAGACGGTGGTCGAGGCGGTCTTGGAGCACTGCAAGTCGACGCCGGGGTTCGGGGGGGCGTCGCGCGAGACGGCGGGCGACGGCGTGTTCGTGGTCGACGTGTGCACGGGGTCGGGGGCGATCGCGTGCGCGATCGCGAAGGAGCTGCCCGCGTCTCGGCTGCTGGCGACCGATGTCTCGGAAGAGGCGCTCGGGCTGGCCGCGGAGAACGTCGGGCGGCACGGGCTGGGCGATCGGGTGGAGCTGGCGCCGGGCGACCTGCTCGCGCCGGTGCTCGAGCACCCGGTGGCGGGGCGCCGGGCGGAGCTGCACGCGTTGGTATCGAACCCGCCGTATGTCTCAGACGCCGAGTGGGAGGCGCTGCCGGCAAACGTGAAGGACCACGAGCCGGCGGTCGCGCTGCGCGGCGGACGCGACGGGCTGGACCTGGTCCGGCCGATTCTTGAAGATGCTCCCGAGCTGCTCCGGCCGAGCGGGCTGCTAGCGATCGAGGTCGCGGCTTCGCACGCGGCGCGGGTGCTCGAGCTCGCTCAGGGCGATGACCGGCTGAGGGGGGCCCGGATCGTGCGCGACTTTGAGGGGCTCGACCGGACGCTCGTGGCCGAGCGGGCGGGCTAGGGGGCTTCGCTGCCGGCGTGCCTCTCGACGGCGGTGCGGACCTCTTCGATCAGGCGCTTGGCCTGGAAGGGTTTAAAGAGCACGCACTGGAGCCCCTTCTGGCTCGCTCGGACGATCGAGTGGTGCGGGTCGTAGCCGAAGCCGGTCATGAGGACGACGGCGGACTTCGAGCCGTTGTCGCGGGCGGCGGAGAAGACCTCGTAGCCGTTGCGGTCGGGCAGCGAGATGTCGCTCAGGACGAGGTCGAAGGAGGTCGAGGCGGCGGCGGCGTGCTGGATGGCGTCGATGCCGGCCTGGCCCGTGTTGGCGCTGCGGACCTCGCACCCGCGGCGGCGGAGCAGGTCGCAGATGATCGAGCGGATCTGGTCGTCGTCGTCGACGACGAGGACGCGGCAGCCGTTGAGCACGGGGTCGACGCGGTCGACGCCGCCGACCTGGTCGAGCCCCAGCAGGGTGTGGCGGCCCTCGGCGACGCTGCTCAGTCGCGAGCGGATGGACGCGACGTCGTTGCGGATGCGTTCGATGTGCTTGGCGGTCTCGGGGTGGTCGTCGCCGTCGAGCTCTTGGGCTTCGCGGAGGATGTCTTCGAGGGGTTCTGAGATCTCGACCGCGAAGCGGTCGGAGACCGAGGCGTTGGTCGCCGAGCGCTCGACAACGAGCAGGTCGAGCATCTTCAGGGCGATGGCGATGTAGCGGGCGAAGATGACGGCGACGCGGCGGTCTTCTTCCGCGAAGGCGCCGATCGTGGTGCTCTCGATGTTGAGCGAGCCGATGATCTCGTCGTCAATGCGCAGCGGGACGGCGAGGGCGCTGGCGGCGCCCTCGGCGCCGGGGAGGTAGCGTTCGTCCTTGGAGACGTCGTAGCAGATGTAGTCTCGGCCGGAGGAGGCGACGTAGCCGCTGATTCCGTTGCCCTCGGAGCGGGGGTAGAGCTCGAGCTCGATCGCCTCGGTCGGAAAGTTGGCGGACATGACCGGTTCGAGGCGCCCGGTGCGCTTGTCGACGATACGGATGACGAAGTGGTCGTAGTGCAGGAGCTCCTTGAAGCTGCGGACGATCTTCTCTTCGAGCAGAGCGAGGCGCGTGATGGCGTCCATCTTGCGGACCTCGTCGGCGTCGAGGCGGACGAGGGCGGCGCCGGCGGAGTCGATCGCGTCGACCTTGCGGGCGAGCAGGCGGGCGGAGGTAACGTCGCGTATCACGGCGACGACGTCTTCGCCGTCGGACGCGGGCGGGCGGTTGGCGCCGACGCCCGTGGCGATCGGGGCCGGGGCGGAGGGGCCGTCGGTCGCCGAGCGGGGCGCGGGCGAGACAAGGACCTCGTAGGTCTTGGACGGGTCTTCCGAGTAGACGTCGTGGCGGCGTGAGAGGCCGGTCCCGGGACGGGCGGCGAACACGCGGGCGGCGTCGGCGCACGCGGCGATGACGCGCTCCTTGGTGACCGTGTCGAGCTGCCGGTACCAGCGGTTGGTCCAGAGCGGCACGCCCGCCGCGGTCACGAGGCAGAGCCCGTCGGGCAGGGCGGCGAGGACCTCCTCGGCGCGGGACGTCGGGCGTGGACCGATGGGAGAGGGCAAGGCGAGGGCGGCCGAGATGCTCTCGACGAGCGCCGGGCCGAGATCGATGGTCAACGCGGCGGTGCGGTCGCCAAATGACGCGGCCGCCTCGCTCATGGTGCTGGAGACTGTGTCGATGGCGGTGTCTAAGTCTAAATTAGTACTGATGTCGGGGTTCAGGCTCGCGCGTGGAGCAGCAGCGACAATGACCCACGTCAGAGTGGTTGCTTGCGTGGCCGAAGCCGCGGTCGCGATCCCCGAGATCTCCGACCACACGACCGGGATGTCGCCGTGCTCCCGAATCACCTGTCTGATCTCCACCAGCTCCGACACGAGCGTAGCCGACACAGTGCCGACCCGTAACCGCTTGCCAACCCGAGCCATCTTCTTTGTATTCGATCGGTGAACAGAGTCGGATCCCTTCACAGCATTTCCGGACTGGCACTACCGTGGTGCATGCTCGAGGCATCAGATCTTTCGAAACGCTTCGGCCGCGTCCACGCGGTCCGGAAGATCGGACTCTCGGCAAGGCCGGGCTGCCCGCTCGGACTCGTCGGGGCGAACGGCGCGGGAAAATCGACGACACTCCGGCTTCTCGCGACGCTGCTCGCGCCCGACCAGGGCTCGATCGAGATCGACGGTGTCGACGCTCTCGACCGTCCCGAGCTTGCCAGAAGCAGGCTCGGGTACCTGCCTGAATCGGGTGCGATCCACCCGGAGATGACGCCGAGCGAATACGTCGGGTTCCGGGCGTCGCTGTATACGAGATTTGGTTTGTTGCGGC
The DNA here is from genome assembly GCA_039815285.1 of Planctomycetota bacterium. Lineage (GTDB taxonomy): Bacteria > Planctomycetota > Phycisphaerae > Phycisphaerales > UBA1924 > JBCBZP01. The sequence continues at coordinate 18,756 of JBCBZP010000029.1, read as the reverse complement.
GCCGGGCTCGGCGGTTGGCGGTGGAACGCACCCTCGGGCTGTGCGATCTCGTTTCAGTAGCAACTCGCCCGATCGGAACGCTCTCGAAAGGGTTCACACAGCGGACAGCGTTGGCTGGGGCGCTGGTGCACGACCCGCCGGTGGTCATCCTCGACGAGCCGACGAACGGACTCGACGTTGCGCAGCTGCATCACACCCGCGATGTGCTGCGACGGCTTTCGGACGAGCGGACCGTGGTGATCTCGTCGCACCTCGTCGGGGAGATCGAGCGGCTGTGCGACGAGGTGGCGGTCATCGCCGGCGGCCGGGTCGTAGCGCACGGCTCACCAGCGGAGCTTGCCGGGCGCTCGGCAACCACGGTGCGGGTGGAGTTCGAGTCGGGCTCGTCGGACAGACTGATCGCCGCGGCGCTCGCAGAGCTCGAGGACGCCGAGACGACGCGAGCGGAGGGATGGTCGAGGGTGACGGGTACTTCTCACGACGCGGCGTCGGCGCTCGAATCGATCGGCAGAGCGGCCCGTGCCGAGGGTGTCGCGCTTCGGACGCTGGAGTCGCGCCGTCCGTCGCTGGACGAGGCGCTGCGTGGGCTCATCCACGCCGCGGGTGTTGGTGCGGGGTCTGACAGGTGAGCGCTTTTGTCATTGCCGGTCGAGAGTACGCGTCGCTGTTCAGGATCCCGCTGGGCTGGGTGGTCATGGCTCTGTTGACCGCGCTGTCAGGGCTCGTCGTCGCGCTCGCCGTACTAGAGCCGGGTGCGATCGCGAGCATGCGAGCGTTCTTCGTCGTGGCCGTGCACCTGCTGCTGCCCGTAGCGCCGGCGATCTCGATGCGTCTGATCAGCGAGGAGGCGCGGACTGGAACGCTCGAGTCGCTGCTGGCGTCGCCCGTGGGATCGTTCGAACTCGCGCTGGGCAAGCTGGTGGGCGGGTGGGCGTTCCTGATCACCTGCCTGAGCCCGACGGTGCTGATGGCGGCCGCGCTTTGGATCGCGGCGGACCCGGTGCCCGACCCCGGGCCGCTCGTGGCGGGCTACCTGACGCTCGGGTCGCTCGCCGCGGCGTACCTGGGCGTGGGCTTGGCGGTCAGCGCGACGACAGACAGCCAGACGCTCTCCTTCCTGGCGACGTTCATGATCTTGCTGGGGCTGATCATCGCGACGACGGTCGGGCCCGGGATCGCGCCGGCACCCGTCGACGCGTGGCTCACCTCGCTCTCGCTGACGGCGAGGCTATCGGACGCCGGCAAGGGCGTGATCGATCTGGCGCACCTCGCGTACTTCTGGGGGATCGCCGCGGTCAGCACGGCGGCCGCGGCGACGCTGATCGAAGCGAGGCGTTGCCCATGACGGCGGAACAACCGCCCCGGACGGCTGACAAGAGGCGGCGGCTTTGGACGCTGCTCGTGGGCGTCTCGGCGACGCTGTGCGTCGCGCTCGCGGCCGCGGGCCTGCACGAGCTGGCGCGAACGCTCGACCTGCGGTACGACGTGACGGCGACACGCTCGCACGCGCCGACGCCCGACACGCTTCGGCTTCTCGACGAACTCCCAGGACCGACCGACGTTGTGGTCATCGGTTCGCTGACAAGCCCGACCATCGACGCCTGGTCAGCCCGGCGCGTCCGCGACACACTCGACGAGCTGGACCGACGCTCCGACCGACTGACGGTCGAGTACATCGATCCGGCTTTGCCCGACGGGGCGCAGCGGGCGCGGGCGTTGCTGCGATCGCTCGTGCAACGCGACGGGGATCGGCTCGCGTCGGCCGCCGACGCGTTGCGGCGAGCGACCGACGCGCTGCGGGCGGGGCTCGACTCGACGCGGCGTCTTGAGGTGTCGGCAGGGCTCGCCGATCAGCTACAACCAGCGCTCGAAGAGGTCGGGCGGCGGCTCGATGCCGCGGACGCTTCGATCTCGCGCCGCGTTGAGGACGTGGCGGTGCCGGCCGTGGGCCCGGCCACGGCGACGTTGGCACAGCTCACCGATGCGTTCGGCCGGATCGCCGCGGCGATCTCGGCGGAAGGGGTCGACGCCGGCGGTGTTGCCAGCGCGGCGACGCTCGCGGCGGACGCGCTCGCGGAGCTGCCGTTCGACGAGCCGGCGTCTTCGGCGGTGGCGTCGGTGCTGACGACCGAGGAGGCGGTGGTGATCGCGGGTCCGTCTGGAGCGCGGGCGGTGCCGTTGGCGTCGCTGTTCCCGCCGCCGCCGGCGGACGCGTCGGTCGGGATCAGCGCGGACGCGGGTCCGCGGGCGGAGGCTCAGGTCGCGACGGCGCTGCGGGCGCTCGCGGGCGAGCGCGGCCCGCTCGTGGTCTTCACGCACGGCGAAGCGGCGGACGTGTTCGACGATTCGACGGAGCTCGACGGGTTCCGGCGTCGGCTCGAGCGGCTGGGCTACGAGGTGGTGCAGTGGGCGCCGGTGCTCGAGCCCGAGCCGCCGGCGGTCGTGGAGACGGTGACCGGGCGTGCGGTGGTGTACGTCGTGATCGGAACGGACGCGTCGTCGGCGGGGCCCGGCGGGGCGCACCCGGGTCCGGAGCGGGCGGCGGCCGTGGCGGTGGCGATCGGTCAGATCTTGGGCCGAGGATCGCCGGCGCTGGTGTGCCTGGCACCGTCGCCGCTGCCGGCGTTTGGGACGCCCGACCCGGTAGCGGAGGTTCTCCAGAAGATCGGCGTGACGACGCGGACGGAGCGGCCGCTGCTCACGACCGAGCGGGGCGCGGCGGGGTCGGTCGTCACGCCCGACCACACGGCTCTTGGGGCATCGGTCGGCTCGGACGAGCCGCGGCACCCGGTCGGGCGGGCGGTCGCGTCGCTCGGGCTGCGGCTGCCCTGGCCGATCCCGCTGGAACCATCGGGCGACGGAGGGGCCGGGGCGTCGGCGCTGCTCCGGCTCGGCGAGGCCGGGTCGGACCGGGTGTGGAGCGAGACGTCGTGGCTGACGTTCCGCGGCGTGGCTCCGGAGCGGCGCGGGCTGCTCGCGGCGCCGCCGAAGCCCGACCCGGAGCGGGGGGAGTTGGGCGGACCCTGGACGGTGGCGATGGCGGTCGAGCGTGCGGGCGGGGCGCGGGCGGTTGTGGTCGGTTCGAACCGTTGGCTGCTCGACGAGTTTGTCGAGGCGGACTCGTTCGTTGACGGGCGGCGGGTGCTGACTTCGCCGGGGAACGCGGAGCTGCTGGAGGCATCGCTCGCGTGGCTGAGCGGGGGCGAGGTGGTGAGTGGGCGATCGGCGACAGTGCCCCGGGTGCGGGCCGTGTCTGGGGCGGGGCTGACGGCTCTTCGCGTGGTGGTGGCGGGCGGCCTGCCGCTAGGCGTGTTGGCGCTCGGCGGGCTGGTGCTGTTCCTTCGCCGCTAGGCGGATGCCCTGAGCGGGCTCGGGGTCGCGGAGCGATTCGGCGGCGCGGCGGCGGCGGGCCTGGCGCCGGCCGCGTTTGGTGGAGCGTTCTTCAGCGGTAGCGCCGCATTCGGGGCAGACGCCTTGGTCGGCCGATGGGATGTCGTAGCCGCAGACGCGGCAGCCTGGCCCGGGGAGCGTGACGAAGAAGCCGCCGACGCCGAGCACGAGGGCGGTATAGGGGTAGAGCAGGACCTGCATGACGGGGAGGTAGATGTCGTAGGTGGTCCAGTCCTGGAGCTTGTAGTGGAACCATCCGACGCCGACGAGGGCGAGCGTGCCGCCGACGAGCCAGGCGACGCCGGCGAGCGTGCGGCGTTTCCGGTAGATGGCGTACCAGATTCCCACGGCGTAGAACGCGAAGAGGAGCATGCGTGAGCGTGTTCGCGGGGCGGGTCCGGGCGGACGCCCGGGTCGGGAAAGGATCTAGCGGCCAGCAGAGAAGAAGGTCCTGAGGGCGTCGTGGACGTCGTCGCGTTTGTTGAGCCGGTGCATGACCAGGCGGGGGCCGGCGTCGTCGGCTCGGAGGTCCGGGAACGCGTCGCTGAGGACGTTGTAGAAGTTGCCCGAGCCGTAGGCGGAGGCGACCTGGCAGTAGCCGAACATGTTGGACCGGGGAATGAGCTCGTCGTCGAGCAGCCTGACGCACTGGCGGTTGTCGGCGTCGGAGGAGTTGTCGCCGTCGGAGAAGTGGAAGAGATAGACGTTCCACTCGGCGGGGTCGTAGCTGTCGTCGAGGAGCTTTTTGCAGACGCTCAGGGCGCTGGAGATGCGGGTGCCGCCGTCCTCGCGGATCGAGAAGAAGGTCTGCTTGTCGACCTCGGCGGCGCGGACGTCGTGGACGATGTAGCGGCTGTCGATGCCCTCGTAGTTGCGGCGCAGCCAGGTGTCGATCCAGAACGCGGTGAGGCGGACGAGCTCTTTCTGCTCTTCGCCCATGGAGCCCGAGACGTCCATCATGTAGACGATCACGGCGTTGGACTGGGGGCTCTTGACCTCGTTCCAAGAGCGGAAGCGCTGGTCGCGTTTGATCGGGATGATGACCGGGTCGTCGGGGTCGTAGGCGTCGAGCATGATCTGGCGTTTGAGCGCCTCGCGGTAGGTGCGCTTGAAGTGGCGGAGCGAGGCGGGGCCGATCGGGCGGATGCCGGTGTACTTGTCCTTGACGCTGGTGACGTGGTGGGCGCCCTTGGGCTCGATGCGGGGGAGCTCGAGCTCCTCGGCGAGGATGTCGGCGAGCTCTTCGAGGGAGACGTCGACCTCGGTGATGTGCCGGCCCTCTTCTTCGCCGCCGGCGTTGTCGCCCGAGCCGCCGGGCTGGTTGCCCACGGCCTGGCCCTCCTCGCCCTCGCCCATGCCGACGCCCTGGTCGTTGTCGCCGTAGCGGAAGGTGGGGATGTCGATGTCGTGGACGGGGACGGAGACAGTCTTCTGTCCCTCGCGGGCGATCAGGTCGTCACGGGTCAGGAACTTCCGCAGGTCCTTGCGGATCTTGCCGCGGACGATCTGGCGGAACCTCTGGTGGTCCTGCTCGATCTTGCTGACCATCCTGGCCTCCGTGGGCCGCGGTTGCGTGGGACGGGCCCTTTGACTCTACGGACTGGGCATCGGCCGGATCGGTCCGATCGCGTGATTGGAGGCGTTGCTCGTGGTGCTTCTTCCATCGGACGACGCCCCAGAGCCCGAGGAGCCCGACGGGGAGGCCGGCGAGGAGCTCGCCCGCGCGGTTGATGAGCTCGAGGTCGACGCCGTCGGCGAAGCTCGCGCCGGCGCCCGCGAGCCCGAGCAGCCCGGCCAGCCCGAGCGACCACTCGCGGACACCCAGCCCGTTGCCGGCGATGGGGACGAGGAACGCGAACTGGCTGATCGCGGCGAGGACGACCGCATGGGCGGTGGTGAGCTGGGCGTCGAGCACGTGGGCGGCGAGGGCGTAGCGGCCGGCCCAGACCGCGATGTCGACGTAGTGCAGGACGAGCGAGCCGAGGAGTCGCCAGGCGTGGACGCCCGCGAGCGGTCCGCGGTCGGCGAGGAGGACGCACGCGGTGCCCGCGCCGATAAGCGGGAGCGCGGCAACAAGGACGAAGGCGGCGAGGCCGGCGTTGGAGAACCAGACGACGGCGGCGAGGCCGGCGTGGATCGAGCAGACGAGCGTGGCGACGCCGTTGACCGCGAGGACGCGGACGGAGTCTCGGACGGCGATGCCGTTGTACTTCTTGTGGTAGGCGACGCGTCCGAGCAGGCCGGGGCGCATGGGGAGGTAGTTGAGCAGCCAGGCCATGCCGACGAGGGCGAACATCTCGTCGAGCCGGACGGGTCCGTAGGCGTTGCTGACGACCCAGAAGGAGGCGGCGATCGCGGCGGCGCTGGCGATGGCGAGCAGCGCCTGGCCCGCGATAAGGACGGGACTGGTCTGGGCGAGGGCTTCGATGACGCGGCCGTCGTCTTGGGCGAGTGCCATCCAGATCGCCGCGACGAGCAGGGCGAGGCCCCCGGCGTAGCCGGCCGCCTTGAGCCAGGCGGGTCGCTCAGGCAGGTGCACTACCGCGCCGCCGGCCCGATAAAGCGAGCGAAGCCGTCCGATGTGCGTTCGAGCCGATCGCGGAGGAGTTCGGCGAACCAGCGGAGGCGTTCGTCGGACGAGTTGAGGGCGAGCACGAACTCGGGGTCGTCGGGCGAGGTCGCGCGGGTGATGAGCATGACCATCTTGGTGTCGGCGTCGGCGTCGGCCCAGACCGCGTCTTCGAACGCCTGGCCCGCCGGTTCTCGGCTGCTAGGCGGAACGCACGCGGCCGCGATCAGCTTCATCGCCTTGCCGTACACCGGCAGTCGGACGGTCACGGCGTCGATGATCGCCCGGCGCTGCTCTTCGGTCAGCGTCGAGCGATCCCGCGGCCCGCCGGCAAACCTGGCCCGCAGGACGGCGAGCGCCCGCGCGAGCTGCTCGTTCTCGGCGATCTCCAGCTCGCCCGCGAGGGCTTCGTCGGGTCGGCGTGCCAGCAGTACTGGTCCGCGAACAACGGTGTCTGTTCGGGCCGTGAGCGAGAGAACCCCGGGCTGGTACTGACCTCCCTCGGCGAGCACGAAGCTCTGAAGCACACGCCATCGGGCGCGAACACGTCGACCACAATTGATTTCCAGGATCAACCCCTCGACCCCCGGGGTGGGGGCAACGACCATCGAGAGCTCTTCGCGCGGGGCGAGCCGGAGCCTCGACGTGACGTCGACCACTTCGGGCCTGAGCCGATCACGGAAGGTCTCGGCATCGACCTCGACCAAGGGGGAAAAGAGCAGGCGCGTGCCGATCGGCCGGCCGACTCCCACGGCGAGCGGGATGGGGGCGGTGTTTCGCAGGGTCACGCGGAGCAGGTTCTCATCGAGCCCGCTGATGCTCGAGTCCTGGGGTGACACGTCGAGACGCATGAAGCTGAACGGGTCTCTGACGAGGTCGTCGTACCAGGCCGGCAGCATCTCACGCGCCGCCGAAACAAGCTCCTGCCGCGCGGACGAAAATTCGATCGATCGACCGACAATCCGGGCATACTGCTCGGCCGCGTACACGCCCAGCGGGCTGAGCGGACGCTGGCGGGCCGCGCGTTCGAAGGCGTCGGCGGCCTTCGCGTCGATCCCGAGTTCGGCATAGCTCAGGCCGAGCGCAACGCCGATGATCTGCTCCCGCTCGGCGATTGGTTCGAGGGCGTCGATGGCGGCGCCCGCCTGTCCTGAGCGGAGCAGCAGCATGCCGTCGAGCGCGGCGATCTCGAGCGGCGGGATCGACGTGGACTGCCGGAGCTGCTGCAGCATGATCTTGGCCGAGCGGACGCCTTCGCCGGCGATCAGCCTGGTAGCGACAAGCCGGCTGACGTACGCCGACGCCAACTCCTGCAGGCCAACGAGCTGTTCTCGCGAGAGCTCGCCGGTCGATGCACGCTCGGAGATGGTGCGATTGGTCTCGTTGATCGACGCCTGCAGGTCGTCGAGCGCGGCCCTTGCCGGCGCCCGCCGGCTGAGCGACAACGCCGAGAGAGCCCGGAAGGATTCGAACGCGGCATCAAGGCGGACATCCTCCGGCCTCGTCGCGTCGGCCGTGCTTTCGCCGAGCTCTTCGAGCTGCCGGAGCTGCCGCTCGGCTGCCTCGCGGGCCTGCAGGAGCTGCAGTTCGAGGGCATCGAGCACGGCCTCGGGTCCCTTGTTCCACCAGAGCAGCGCGAGCCGCCGCTCGAGCGCCTGGGGTGCCGCTTGGACGCCCGACCGAGCGAGCAGAGCGTCGCTGATGTTGTAGAACCGCTGCGCCTCGCCGAAGGCCCCGGCGGCGACCAGACGGTCGGCGACGGCGGAAACGGCGTTGGGGTCGAGCGGATCGGCCCGCACGAGCGCGAGCAGGAGGCGGAAGCGTGCCACCTCATCGAGAGACGGGCCGAAGCGTGTGTACGCCATCGCGGCCGCGTCCTTGTTCGAACGGTCCAGCGAGGTGCTGAGTCGCAGCAGCCGATCTGCCTCGGCCGCGAGGCCCGCTTCCTGAGCGAGAAGGGCGGCATCGAGCGCGAGCCGGCTCCGCACCGAAGGGTCAAGGCGGGACGCGGCCTCGCTTTCGACAAGGCGCCGATAGGCGTCGAGGCGCTCGGCAACCGTCTGGAGCCTGTTGACCTCCCAGCCGATCAGCCGGAGCTGAGCGACGGTGTCTTGGGGATCGACTCGCAAGAGCTGGCGTGTGACCTCGATCAGCCCCTCGTTGTCGCCGGCGAGACGCAGGGTCTCGATCCGGCGCCGCAGCAGACGGGGGTTGCCAGGGTCGAGCTCGCCGGCGATCCGAAACAGTTCGGATGCGATCAGGTAGTCGCCGGGCTGTGGGTCGGTGTTCAGACGCAGGTCGACCAAGCCGGTCTGGGCAACCAGCCTCGCGGCAAAGGCTCTTGCTGTGTCATCCTCCGGGATCTGAGCGGCCGTCGGCCGCATCACGCCGGCCGCGATCCACAGCGACAGGGCTGTAAACATGCACCAAGACAGCGGTTGTTTCGGGTGCCTCCGCGGGAAAGCGTGTCTGTTCATGCTTGTCATGATCGGAAGCTCGCGGCGGCCAGCATCAGCAGACCCGCCCATAAGCACACGACTTCAACCGACCATGCAATGGTTTCGAGGCGCCGCCGCAGCCCGAGCCGCTCGGTGATGCCACAGGAGAACGCGGAGACCCCCGCGAGCAGCAGCCCGACGCCCACAGCGACCCTCGCGTGCGCGTTCTCGGGCAGCGCCGGTGCGAGCCACGCGACCCCGTCGATCGCCGCGATCCCGGCGACGACCAGCGCGCCGGGCCACAGGAGGGCGGGCAGTGAAAGCAGCACGTCGGCGACCGATATCCGGGCCATTTTTCGGCGACTCCCTGCGCGTGAGCTCAGCCCATGGCCATTGAAATGAGGAACTCGGCGTTGGACTTGTGCTTGCCGAGCCTGGACTTGAGAAGCTCCATCGCCTCGACGACGTTCATGTCGCTCATGACCTTGCGGAGCTTGTGAACAAGCTCGAGCTCCTTGGGCTCCATGAGGAGTTCTTCTCGGCGGGTGCCGCTGGCCGAGACGTCGATGCAGGGGTAGACGCGCTTGTCCATGAGGCGGCGGTCGAGGTGGAGCTCGGAGTTGCCGGTGCCCTTGAACTCCTCGAAGATGACCTCGTCCATCTTGGATCCGGTGTCGACGAGGGCGGTGCCGATGACGGTGAGGGAGCCGCCGTTCTCGATGGCGCGGGCGGCGCCGAAGAACTTCTTGGGGCGTTGAAGGGCGTTCGCGTCGATGCCGCCGGACATGATCTTGCCCGAGTGGGGCTGCTCGGCGTTGTACGCGCGGGCGAGTCGCGTGATGGAGTCGAGAAGGATCACGACGTCGTCGCCGAGCTCGACCATGCGCTTCGCCTTCTCGAGCACGACGTCCGCGACCTGCACGTGCCGGCTGGCCGGCTCGTCGAAGGTCGACGCGACGACCTCGACCTCGTCGACGGTGTTGCGGCGGAAGTCGGTGACTTCCTCCGGGCGCTCGTCGACGAGCAGGACGAACATCTTGGTCTCGGGGTAGTTCTTGGTGATCGCCTGGGTCATGCGTTGGAGCAGGACGGTCTTGCCCGTGCGCGGGGGGGCGACGATCAGGGCGCGCTGGCCCTTGCCGATGGGTGCGACGAGGTCGACCACGCGGGTCTCGATGACCGAGGGGTCGGTCTCGAGGATGAAGCGGTCTTCGGGGTGGAGCGGGGTGAGGTCTTCGAAGCGGGAGAGCTGGTGGAGGCGCTTGGGGTCGCCGTTGTTGACCTCGTCTACGCGGAGTAGGGCGAAGTAGCGCTCGTTCTCCCGCGGCGGGCGGATGGCGCCGCGGACGACCACGCCCCGCTTGAGGGCATACCGGCGGACCTGGCTGGGTGAGACATAGATGTCGTCGGGCCCGGGGAGGTAGCTCGTCTCGGGACCGCGGAGAAAACCGAAACCGTCGGGCATGACCTCGAGTGTGCCCTCGCCGAACATGAGCCCTTGCTTGGCGGCGCGCGCCTTGAGGATTTTGAAGATCAGATCCTGCTTCGGGATGCTGTGGACATCGACGAGGCCTTCCTTTTCGGCGCGGGTGTGGAGTTCCTCGATGTCCATCCGCTGGAGCTCGGAGATGGACACCGCGTCCTTCATCGCTTCCGGGTCGGCGTTGGCCGCGCTGCGTTCGAGCTCGGCGGCTTCGCGTTCGAGCTCCTCATCGGACGGCAGGACGCCCTCGGGAAAGGCCGACGAACGGGGCGGACCGCCGCCGGGTCGCCGCTTCTTTTTGCGGCGCTTTTTGCGGCCCACCGATGACACGTCGTCGCCGCCCCCGGCGTTCGGCCCCGCGCCCTGCGGCGGCCCGCTGCCCGCGGTCGGAGCCGCCTTCGACGCTGCGGTTTCGGGCGATGCCCGACGGGCAGCGGGTTCGCCTTCTGGCACGGCGTTCGTGTCGGGTGCTGCCTTCTTGCTCGATGCCGACTTCAGGGTCTGGACTTCGGCGACGGGCTTGGTGTCTCCCCCGCCGCGTCGCGGTGCCGGCTTCGCCGATTCGTCCGCCTGGTTGACAGCCGCCTTTTCGCTCACTGTGTCGCCGGCGGTGCCCTCGACCACCTTCTTCGGAGCGACCTTCTTTCGCCGCTTCTTTGATGTTGCGGGGGTTGCCTTCGCCGCGGTCGCGGCCGCTGCGGGGGCTTCGTCGGCAGTCTTAGCCTTCGCCATGATGAGGGGGTCCTGGTGGGCTGTCGGAAGAGCGTGCTGGAGCGTCCTTCGCAGAGCAACTCGGCCCACTGTGTTTGGCCCAAGCGGCTGAGCGTCTGTCACGCAACCGATCGGGTTAAAACAGCGGGTTGTTCCTGCGGCAGGGACGCCGACCGATTTGGGAACGATCGATCGCTTCGCTAGAAGTATAGCCGATCAGGGCGAGACGTCGCCCGGCGGGTCGGCCGTGTCGAGCCACGGACCGACCGCCGACCGGACCGCTCGACCGAGCGCGTCGAGGTCGCCCGTGTTGTCGATGACGGCGTCGGCCCGCCGACGCTTTTCTGCGATGTCGATCTGCGCGGCGTCGCGCTTGCGCAGCTCGTCGGCCGACCAGCCGCGCGACGCGGCGACGCGGCGGGCGCGGAGCTCGAACGGGGCGTCGACGCAGAGCACGCGGTCGCACTCGGCGTCGAGCCCGGCTTCGAACAGGAGCGGCGCGTCGATGACGACGCCCGGCGCGCCGAGTCGGTCAGCGTCTTGCTTGATCGACTCGCGGGCGTCGACCAGGCGCGGGTGGATCAGGGCTTCGAGGCGGGCTCGCTCGGCGGCGTCTTCGAAGATCAGCCGCCCGACGAGCGACCGCTCGACCCGGCCCGAGGCGTCGGTCACGCGATCCCCCCACCACGACCGCATCTGCCGCTGGACGTCGTCGGTGTCGAAGACACGGCGGGACTCGGCGTCGGCGTCGTAGACCGGCAGGCCCATGTTGCGGAGCACCCGGGCGGCGGCGGACTTGCCCGCGCCGACGGTGCCGACGAGCCCGAGGATCACGCGGCCTCCCGGTCGCTCGCGGCGAGGTCGAGCCGGTCGCGCACGCGGGCCATGACGTCGTCGGGGCGCTCGACGAACCTCCAGACGACCTCGTACGCGCCGGTGCCCGAGCTGGCGAAGCCGAGGGTGCCGAGGTTGAGCACCCGCTCGACGAGGGTCTGATCGAGGGCGGCGTGCTGCACGCGGTCGAGGCGGATGTCGGCGACGCTGCGGCGGAGCACGCCGCCCTCGGAAAGGACGCGTCGTTCGGTGAGCGTGTAGCGGCGCGACCACCATTCGAGCGTCTCGTAGACGAGCATGAGGGCCGCGCCGCCGAAGGCGAGTGGGCGGTCGAAGGCGATCGCGACGCCGGCGCTCAAGGCGAGGGTGACGACCCACGCGCCCGGGCGGCGGAGGAAGACGCTGACCCAGTGCGGGCGGATGACCTCGGCGATGTCTTCGCCGGCTCGGACGCGGACGGTGTCGGCGGGCAGGGCGCTCATGCCGGACTGTTCGGGCCGGCCTCCCGCACGCGCTCGGGCTTGAGGGTGGCGATGGCGGGGTAGTTTCGGTACTGGCCGTCGTAGTCGAGCCCGTAGCCGACGACGAACTCGTCGGGGATTGTGAAGCCGACGTACTCGGCCGAGACGCCCTCGGCGTGCTCGCGCTTCTTCTCGAGCAGCACGCACGCGGAGAGGCTGGCGGGCGCCTGCTCGGCGATGAGCCGGCGGACGAGGGCGAGGGTCTGGCCCGAGTCGAGGATGTCGTCGACGATGACGACGTGCTTGCCGCCGAGGTCGGCCGGGAGTTCGCTGGAGATGCTCGCGCCCTTGCTCTCGAGGCTCTTGCCCGGGTAGCTGGTGACGGCGACGAGGCCGAGCCGCATCTTCAGCGGCATCTCGCGCATGAGGTCGGCGAGGAAGACCACCGCGCCGGTCATGATCGGCACGAGCACGACCGACGACCCGTCGGCCCGCTCCTCGGCGGGCATGCGGTCCATCAGGTCGGCGGCGAGCCGGTTGCCCATCTCGCGGACGCGGGCCGCGATCTCGTCGGTCGAGACCAGCACCCGCTCGATGTCGCGCTCCATGCTCACGGGCTACTTCCGGAGCCCGGTGATGTCGCCCGTGCGGCGGAGGCGGGCGTAGGCGTCGAGCGAACGCTCGATCTCGGCGTCGGCCTCGGGGGTCGACTTGACCTGGTCGACCTCGACGATCTTGCCCTCGAGGGCTTTGTAGTCTTGGAGGAACCGCTCGAGCATGCGGAAGGTGTGCCCGGGGAACTCGTTGACGTCCTGGTACTCGCTGAACTCGGGGTCGTTGACGAGGACGGCGATGATCTTGTGGTCGAGGTCGCCGTCGTCGATCATGGACATCATGCCGACGGCGCGGGCGTCGCAGATGCACATCGACTCGATCTTCTCGGTGCAGAAGACCAGGACGTCGAGCGGGTCGCGGTCCTCGGCGTAGGTCTGGGGTATGAAGCCGTAGTTGGCGGGGTAGTAGACGGCGGAGCTGAGGACGCGGTCGAGCCGGAGCATGCCGGTGTGCTTGTCGAGCTCGTACTTATTGCTCGAGCCCTTGGGGATCTCGATGACGGCGCGGAAGTGCCGGGGGAGGTCGCGGCCCTCGACGGCCGGGGTCACGTCGTGCCAGGGGTGCAGCATGCTTGGCTCCTCGACAGAGTCTACGTCCGCATGGTTGTGTATCGGTTTCGCGGCGGCGTCCGCACTACCCTCCGGCATGCTCACGATCGACTACGCGAACTGCCTGTCCACCCGCGTCGGCGCCCACGGCATCGACCCGGACCACCTCGCCGCCGGGTCCGACGGCGCAAAGGGGGTCGCCAAGCTCACCGAGTCGCTCGCCGAGTCCCGCGGGACGGGCTGGGAGCGGTGGCGTGAGCTGGCCCGCGGCGATGCGCGGGATGCGCATGTCTCCGCCGTGAAGAAGGTTGTGGGCGACTGCCGCGACAGGTTCCAGAACATGGTGGTTCTGGGGATCGGCGGGTCGGCGCTTGGCAACATCGCGCTGCAGTCGGCGCTGCGGTCACCCGTGTACAACCTGATGAGCGAGCGGGGCGGGCCACGGATCTTCGTGATCGACAACGTCGACCCGTCGCTGCTGGGCGACGTGCTGAACGTGTGCGAGTCGCTCGGGGGGCTGCAGACGACGCTGTTCAACGTGATCAGCAAGTCGGGTGAGACGGCCGAGACCGCGGCGCAGTTCATGACGATCCGGGGGATGCTCAAGGAGGCGATGGGCGGGGACATCTCCGGGAACATCGTCGCGATCACCGACCCCGAGAAGGGGACGATGCGGTCGATCTGCGACGCCGAGGGGTATAAGACGCTGCCGGTGCCCGAGGGCGTGGGCGGGCGGTTCAGTGCGCTGAGCCCGGTGGGGCTGTTCTCCGCGGCGATGGCGGGCGTCGATATCGACGCGCTGCTCGACGGCGCGAACGCGATGGACGAGCGCTGCTCGAACCCGGACGTGTCCAAGAACCCCGCGGCGATGCTCGCGCTCTTGCTCGTCGAGCTCGGCACGAACAAGGGCAAGCCCAACCACGTGCTGATGCCCTACGCGAACCGGCTCTACCTGCTCGCCGACTGGTTCCGCCAGCTCTGGGCCGAGTCGCTCGGGAAGCAGTTCGACCGCAACGGCGACGAGGTCTTCGCCGGCTTCACGCCCATCAAGGCGCTCGGCACGACCGACCAGCACTCCCAGGTGCAGCTCTATCGCGAGGGCCCGAACGACAAGGTGCTCGGGCTGATCGAGGTCGGCGACTGGTCGGCGACCGACATCGCCGTGCCGACGGGGCTCGGGGTCGACGCGCTGAGCTACCTCGAGGGATCGACGATCGGGACGCTGCTGAACGCCGAGAAGCGGGCGACCGAGTACGCGCTGGTCGAGAGCCAGCGGCCGAACTTCACGATCCGCTTCCCGGTGATCGACGAGCACCACGTCGGCGAGTTCATGATGCTCTGGCAGGTCGCCACGAGCTACGCGGGGCTGATGCTGGGCATCGACGCGTACGACCAGCCGGCGGTCGAGCTGGGCAAGCGGGCGACGTTCGGGCTGATGGGGCGCGAGGGGTTCACCGAGCACCGCGACAACGTCGAGCGGACCCTGACCGAGAGCGGCTACGTCGTCTGAGCGACCTGGGCTCGGCCGGAGGTGTCCTCGGCCCTATGGCGCTCCGGCCGCTAGACGCGGTGGCTGGTAATACCGGACACGGCGCAGCTCGCCAAGCAGCCCCGCCGCCGGTCCGGTTAGTCGCTCGCCATGACGACGCGGACAGCCTCGGGCAGGTGGATGTCGCGCTGCGGGAAGGGGATGCCGACGCCCTCGGCGTCGAAGCGCTCCTTGACGGTCTTGAGCACGTCCCAGTACACGTCCCAGTAGTCGCCGGTCTTCGACCAGACGCGGGTGACGATGTTGACCGAGCTGTCGGCCAGCTCGTTGACCTTGACCGTCGGCGCGGGGTCGTCGAGCGTGAGCGGGTGGCTGGTGATGACCTGGGTGATGATGCCGACGGCCTTGTCCATGTCGTCGGCATAGCCGATGCCGAAGCTGAAGTCGACGCGGCGGGTGGAGAGCCCGGTGATGTTGGTGATGACGCCGTTCCAGATCGAGTTGTTGGGGACGTACATGACCTGGTTGTCGAAGGTGAGGATCTTGGTGGCGACGAGGGTCATGGCTTCGACCTTGCCGGTGACGCCGCCGCCGGTGATGACGTCTCCGACGTCGTAGGGCTTGTTGATGAGGATGAGGATGCCCGAGGCGAAGTTGCTGAGGGTGCCCTGCAGGGCGAGGCCGATGACCAGGCCGGCGGCGCCGATCGCGGCGATCAGCGGGGTGACGTCGACACCGAGCCGCCCGAGCGCGACGACGAAGCCGATGATGAGCACGGTCCGGCGGGCGAAGCGGACGAGCGTGCGGCGGAGCATCTCGCTGGGCTTCGGCTTGATGCGGCCGACGGCGGCGCCGACGAGCCCGGAGACGATGCCAGCCGCGACCCAGGCGGCGAAGAGCACGACGAGGAAGAGGGCGATGTTGGTCGCCATCGCGATGCCGCCCTCGGCGGACGTTGCCCACGCGACCGAGCGGTCGGCGAGCTCTTCGGGGTCGGCCCAGTTGACGCTTACGCCGAGCACGCTGTTGACATACTTCTCCTGGGCGGAGACGTCCCCGCCGCGCTTCTCGGCGGCGTCGATGATGGTCGCGATGCGTTCGGCCGTCGCCGACACGACGCCCTGCACACGGGTCGACTCGGAGGTCAGCCCGGTCTTCAGCTCGCCGGTCGCGTCGGAGAGCGCGATCTCGAGCCGGTTTCGGTCGCGGACCTTCGACTGGAGAATCGAGAGCCAGGCGTCGAGACGCTCGACGATCTGCGGGCCCTGCAGCGGCTGGAGCTCGAGCTCGAGCTCACGCACCGGGATCGACCATGGTTCCGGACGCTCGTGGATCGGCGGCTCGGCGCGGATCCGCTCGACCTCGGCCCGGATCTGCCCGCGGAGCTCGGGGCTGACCTGTTCGGACACGTCGGCCGCGGGCTGTGGCTCGGCGGG
Source organism: Planctomycetota bacterium (assembly GCA_039815285.1). Lineage (GTDB taxonomy): Bacteria > Planctomycetota > Phycisphaerae > Phycisphaerales > UBA1924 > JBCBZP01. The sequence goes on along the minus strand of JBCBZP010000029.1, from coordinate 2,782 downwards.
GGCTTCGGGCTCGGCCGCGGCGTCGGCTTCCTGACCAAACGCGGCCGACGACAGCGGGAGTGTGAGCAGGAGAGCCACGACGAGCGCCGCGAGCAGAGCGGGAAAACGGGGTGTCCGGTCGAGCATGATCGAGAGCCTCCACGAGAAGGGGGGATGGGGCGAGCGGGTGATGCGTCGCCGCGCGGGCATCATGCTACAAACAGACCTCAGAGTCAAGTTACGGGACGTCAGGCGAGACGAATCGGCGATCAAGCCGTCGTGGCGGCCGGCGTCTGGGTTCCGGCGAGCACCCGCTCGGCGTACGAGTTCATCGCGTCGCGGAGCTGCTCGAAGCTCTCGAGCACATAGAGGATCGGCTGGTAGTGGTCGATCTGAAAGGGCGTGTCGCAAACGCGATCGAGGTCGAACGGGCGGCGGCTGACGGTGGGCGACTCGAGCGCGTGGGAGCTCTCGCCGAGCGACGAGATCAGGCCCGATCCGTAGAGCTTGGTCTGGCCGCGCTCGCGGATGAGCCCGAACTCGACCGTGAACCAGAAGAGCCGGCCGAGGCGTTCGACGTGCTCGGGCGTCTCGGCGTGCAGGGCGGCCCGGCCGTAGGTCTGTAAAAACTCTGCGAAGACCGGGTCGGCGTGCAACGGGACGTGGCCGAACACATCGTGGAAAATGTCGGGCTCGGGCAGGTACTCGATCTGCGCTTTGGGGCGGATGGTGATGGTCGTCGGGAACTGGCGGGCGGCGAGGCAGGCGAAGAACGCTTTGGCGGGCAGGTACCCGGGCACAGGGCGCGACTGCCAGCCGGTGAGGGCGCGGAGCGTGTCGTTGACCGAGCCAAGGTCCGGCACGCGGTGCTCGTTGAGCCGGAGGAGCCGCATGCCGTCGAGGAAGACGTCGGACGCCTGTTCGTCGAGCGTTTCGAGCCGCCGGCGGACGAGCGTGGTCCAGACCTCGTGGTTCTCGTCGGTGTAGCGGTCGTGCCGCTGGGTAATGTAGAACGCCGAGGGGTCGATGAGCTCCGAGGGCGTGCCGGGCGCTTCGTCGGCGGCCGCCTGCGCGAGCCTCGCCTCGTCGGAATCGATCACCGACTGGGCGTTCATGTGCTCGGCGTTGGCTGGATGTGGCGAGGACTGAGCGTGCGTGGTTGATGCCATCGGGAACTCCGTGACGACCGCTGCGGTCTGAAAGGAGTGTAAACGAGAGCACCGGACGCGTGGAGACCGGCCAACCCGGGCGGAGTCCCTAGAGAGCCAACACCGATCGCTGCTACAGCGTCAGCGCCAGGTCGGCCGCGTCGTCGGCGTCGCGAGCGAGGCGCGGAAACGCGAGGAACCGCACGCCAAAACGCAGACGCAGCCAGATGCCAAACGCATCGACGCCGACGAGCACCGGCACCTCCGCGTCGGCGTTGACCAGAAGCGACCGCTTCCAACCGCTCTCGGCGTTCAGCCTGCGGCAGAGCGACGGCTCGCTCTTCGCAAAGGCGCACGCGAGACGCAGGTCTTCGGCGTCGGCGAAGCCTTGCTCAGACTTGGCACCGACCGCCGCCCCGCACGCGAACGCGGCGTGGTCTTCGGCGCCGTCGGGCGTGTGGTGGGCGCGCCACCGGTCGCACCGCGCATCGAGACGGGGGTCGAGGCGTTCGATCGAGCCGAGCTGCACCTGCAAGCCACCCTCGTCGGGCATGGCGAGAACGAGCACGTCGGCGGCGACCGCGCTCTCGGCGACCTCGCTCGGGAGGTTCACGACGATCGTCGCCGACGCCGGGTCCACCACGACGCGCGTCCGCCACGCGGCATCGCCGTCGAGCAGAGTGCCCGAAAGCTCGCGGCGGATCGCGATCGCCAGGGGGTGAAGCGGGGTTGGGTCGGGCTGAGTCACGCGGGGCACCCAAGATCATGCACGCGTCACCGTGCGGGGGCGACGCGTTGTCGGCAGGGCGCCGCGCCTGCGGGCCCCGGCCCCTGGGACAGGTCCTGCGGACAGGCCGAGGCACCCATCCATGCACGTGGGCTCGGGAGCAGACGCGACGACGACCAAAAACATCGACGGGGCCCGGAAGCCCCATCGATCGTTGCCTGGTTGGTATTAGCCAACGCGGCGCACGGCCTTGCGGCGTGCGGCCTTCTTCTTGCCGGCCTTCTTCTTGGCAACCTTCTTCTTCGCCTTCTTCTTGGTGGCCTTCTTGGCGGTCTTCTTCTTGGCCTTCTTCTTCGTCGCCTTCTTGGCGACCTTCTTCTTGGAGGTCTTCTTCTTGGAGGTCTTCTTGGCAGCCTTCTTCTTGGCCGTCTTCTTCTTCGCCTTCTTCTTGTTGGCCTTCTTCTTCGAGGCCTTCTTCGCCGTCTTGCGGACGGCCTTCTTGGCGACCTTCCGCGTTGCCTTCTTCTTCGCGGCCTTCTTGCCGGCCTTCTTGGCCGTGCGTTTCTTGGCGACCTTTTTCCGTGCGGTCTTCTTTGCCATCGCGTTTCTCCGTACAAGTAACCGGTTCCCAGCCGGAGAGAGACCTGCGCGCTTCCCTCGCCGGCACTAGATGGCTGTATCGGGACTGCTCAGCATCGTGCTTGAGACAAGACCGCAAGCTGCCACATGTTCATCATCAACAATCCTCGCGCGTTGTCAACTTCACGGCAGCGCTTTGCGCTCGCGATGCGTGCTCACGACGCGCGCCGTGAGCACGCGAACACCGCGCGCGACGCCGCGCCAGCGCGCGGCGGCGCGCGCTGGTCCGGTGTACAACGCTCGCTCGGACGGACGCCGCCCGCCACATCCAACCGGCGGGCAAGACGCG
>JBCBZP010000064.1:0-5581 GCA_039815285.1 Planctomycetota bacterium | reverse complement strand
GGACTGGCTGCCCTTCGTCGAGTGGTGGATCAGCACAAAGCAGCAGCCGAGGCGGTCGGCGAACGAGTCGATCCGGTTGTAGATGTTGGCCATCGTGCCGTTGTCGTTCTCGTCACCGCCGGCCGGCATAAACCTGTAGAAGGCGTCGAGGACGATGACCTTGTACCGCCCCGGATCGATCGCCTCGAAGTACGGCCCAAGCGTGAAGATGTCCTGCAGCCGCCCGCGGAGGTTGTCCACGAAGATGCGGCCAGAGATCTCGCGCATCGCAACGTTGCGTGCGTCGGCCACGCGCGGGATGCGGTGGGCGCTCGTCTCGCGGTGCAGCTCGTTGTCGATGATCAGCACGTCGCCGGGGACGGTCTTGTACCGGCCGAGCCAGTCCCGCCCGGTGGCGACCGCGATCGCCAGGTCGAGCGTGAGCCAGCTCTTGCCCGTCTTCGGGCTGGCGATGACGTTCATGGTCTCGCCCTCGCGGAGCAGGCCGTGGATGACCGGCTCGCGGAGCTTTGGGTACGCCGCGACGAGTTCACCCACGGGGACGGGCGCAGGCATCAGCGGCCCGTCGCGGTTCGGTCCGTCGAGATCCGGTCCGGTGAACGCCGGCGTGACCGTGAACCCCGAGAGATCGACGCCGTGCGAGCGCTCGCTCGACCCGAACCCATCCGTAGCCAGCGCGGCCGCGGCCTTGGTGAAGTCCCCGCCGTGCTCGAGCATGGCGTACACCGCAAACGGCGCGTACGCCTTCTGCGGCTCAAAGGGCGGGGCGTTCGAACTGAAGACGTAGAAGACGCGGTCCTTGAGCGTGGCGCTCGTGCCGGCGGACTTGCCGGGCCGGCACCAGTGCTCGTTCTCGCCGTGCTTGACGAGCCGCCAGCCGTGCCGGGTCAGAAGCTCGCGGACGTCGCCGCGCTCGTTGAACTCGTCGCCGGGGCGGACGACAGCGCCTTGAGGCGCGTAACCGTGGACTTCCGCTGGTCGTGGTGGGGCATCGACGATCCGCCGCGGCGTCTCGTCGAGTGCCCACGCCGCCCCGAGCAGCACGTCGCGTTCCTCGGCCGTGATCTCCGGAGGCTCCGCGAGGTCGCCCTGCACAAGTTCGTAGCCGTCGGATGGCGCGCACAGGAACAGCCCGCCCTCGCCCCGCGTCTCGATCATCGTCACCGCGGCGTGCCAGACGCCCGAAGCCGCGTCACGACGAGGGACGTACTCCTTCGCGCCGACCACAACCGGATCCGGTCCGCCCGACTCGATCCACCGCTGGGCCAGCTTGGTGTTGCCGCTGACCGAGGATTCGCACCGGTAAACGACGTGCCGCCCGCCCGATGGCGTGGTCTCAACGACGAGTCGAGTGAGCAGCCCGGGTTTCTGGGCCTCGACCGACTCCCGCCACGCGTCGAAGGCCTCGCCGCCGCCGCCGTCCCAGTTGTCGAAGTCGATCATCTCGAGGTTGCCCGAGATCGACCCGCACACCAGGCACATGGATCGGCCGTCGTCGTGACCGTGATTCAGGCCCGCGGGCTCGGCGAACCACCCGCTGATCTCGTCCCCGGACGGCAGTCGGTTCTGGTAGAGCTTCCAAGACGCGAGCGCTGGGCGCTTGTGTTCGCCCCGGCGGACCGCCGGCAGCGCGCACAGCCCCGCGGCGACGCACGCTTCAGCGTGCCCGCGGAGCGAGCCGTTGCGGCGATGGGGTTGGCCGTTGACGCTCATCAGAACGGGATCTCGTCGTCGGGGATGCCGTAGGTGTTTGACGCCACCGCCGCGTACTCGGGTGCTGCATCGGGGTCGTCGAGCCGGGGCGGCTTGTCCCCGAGGTCGCAGGCCACAACGCGCTCCCACTGGTCGCCCGGCTTCTTCTCCACCGTGACCGACTCGGTCGCCGCCAGCGCCCCGGCGCGGGCAAGTTCGACGGCCTCTTCGACCGACCCCGGAAACGGTTCAACCGACCTGGCCCGCCACCAGTGCTCGGCCTTCCGCCGCGCGTATCCGTCGTGCTCGATGCAGACCCATTCCCGGTGCCAGCGGCTGAAGCCGACGCGGTACTCGACCCGCATCGTCGGACGGGCGGCGGGCTCGCCGTGCTTGTAGTGCACGTAGTACGCAGTCTCGATCACCCGCTCGGTACGCTTCGTCGGACCGTCGCCGCCGGAGAGCACCTCGTCGTCTGAGGCGACCGCGCCGTGCGTGGCGGCTTCCCGCGGCGGGAACTCGTGCCCGCACTCCGGGCAGACGGCGTAGCCAGTCGCGATCAGCGCGTGGCACCCCGGGCACTCCTTGGCGGGCGCTTCGCCCGGTGCCCGGTCACTCGCGGCCAATCGGATGTCATCGACCGGGCCGTGACGCACGACGTTGCCGCCGAAGTCAAGCACGAGGCAGTCGGTCTTACCGGGGTGCAGCCGGAATCCTCTGCCGACCATCTGGTAGTACAGCCCGGGCGACAGCGTCGGTCGCAGCATCGCCACACAATCAACGTTGGGCGCATCGAAGCCCGTGGTCAGCACGTTGACGTTGGCGAGGTACTTCAAGCGGCCCGCCTTGAACCGCCCGATCAGCTCATCGCGTTCGTCGGTCGGCGTCTCGCCGGTCACGAACCCGCACTCGACCCCGTGCTGCTCCAGGAGCGTCCGGGCGATCTGTTCCCCGTGCGCCACGCCGGCGGCGAAGATCAGTACGGCGCTGCGCTGCTCCGTCTGCCGCACGATGTCAGTGCACGCGGCCTCGACAAGGCCTGTCTCACCCATGAGCTGCTCGACCTCGCCCTGCACGAACTCGCCGCCGCGGACATGCAGTTCGCTGGTGTCGGCGATCGCGGCGCCTGCCCGGCTCTTGAGCGGGCAGAGATAGTCCGCCAAGATCAGCTCGCGGACGCCCGCCTCGAAGCAGACCTCGGTCAGGATGTTGTCGGGAGCCGGTCCGCAGATGTCGCCGGTCTTCATGCGGTACGGCGTCGCTGTGAGCCCGACCACCCGCCGGTGCGGCGTGACCTGGGCGATGTCGGTCAGCAGCCTGCGGTACATACCCTCGCCATCGGGCGGGATCAGGTGCGCCTCGTCGACGATCACCAAGTCAATGGGCCCGAGATCGTGGGCCCGCTGGTAGATCGACTGGATACCCGCGATCGTGACCGAGTAGCCAAGATCGCGACGACCGAGTCCGGCGCTGAAGACACCGACGGGCAGGCCCGGCGCCACCGCGCGGAGCTTGTCTGCCGCCTGCTCAACGAGTTCCTTGACGTGCGCGACCACGAGCACGCGCCCGTTCCACGACTCAACCGCTTCGCGGCATAGCTCGGCGATGACATGGGTCTTGCCGCTTCCCGTCGGCAAAACAACAGCGGGATTGCCGTCGTCGTGCTCGCGGATAAACGACCACACCGCGTCGACAGCATCGGACTGGTAGGCCCTCAGTTGCATGGGCCGTCCTCGTACGCACGCACCAGATTCGCCCAGCAGCCGTCGGCCTGTTCGTCGGTCGCCCACGCGGGGTCGGGTCTGCCCGGGCGTGACCGCAGCGGGCCTCCGATGAAGTCGTCGCTTGCGGATTCCGCCGTGTGCTCAAGCGTCGGTTGAGGTGTGCGGCATGTCGGGACTTCGATTGGTGTCATGTTTGCTCGCTCGTTCAGTGGTTCATCTCGGTGATCGCGACCCGCACCAGCCCACCCCGCGTGACCGGGCCGCGTTCCACAAGCAGGCGGTCGATCTGCCCGTCGTCGCGGTAGACGCCGGCGTGCTGCATCGCGTCGAGCAGCGCTTTGAGTCGGTTGTCGATGTCAAGGGCACGCCGCGTCGGGGCGCACAGCTCGACGCGGACATCGAGCCGCCCGCACAGCGGAGCCCGCCGCCGGAACCGCGCGAGCCGGGCGACCGCCTCCCTGCGGAACGCCCGGCCCTCGCGGCTGATCAGCACCCGCACGCCGCGGCCGCGCCCCATCGGCACCGACCGCCAGTACCGGTTGACGCTCGGCGGCCAGGGAAGGGTGAGATGCACGGTCGCGTCAGCCATCCGTGGCCTCGCCTCCGCAGCGGGTGATCGATCAACGCTTCCACGGCGGGGTGCTCCCGGCGGTCGCGGCTGGACGCGTGGCGACGCCGTTGCTCGACTGGCCGCCGCCAGCAGCACCGCCGCGGGGCGTGTACCCCTTGATGTCGTTGGTCATGTCGCCGGTGTCGTCACGCCGCTTGACGCCGACCTTGATGGCCAACGGGATGTTGTGCAGCTCGAGCGAGTCCTTGGGCTGCAGCACATTCACCGCCCGGCAGATCGCCGAGAGCTCGCTGCGGGCAATCGTGACCGCCGTCTCGCTGCGGTTGTCGAGGTTGAGACGCGCCCACAGCAGTCGGCCCTTGTGCTCACCGTCGACGATCTGGAAGGTGAGCTGCAGGTAGCTGCCGGTGCCCGCCTTGGTGGGCTTGGTTTCTGACTCTGTGATGACCGCGGTGTAGGTCCCGGGGGCGATGGGCTCGAAGTCGGCGGCGGGGTCGACCTCGCTGGCGTTGAATCCGTTCAGACTGGGCATGTTCAGGCTCCTTCTGTGGGTTGCTGGGCGGTGTTGGTGGTCTGCTCGTTGGTGTCGCTGGGTTGATCGCTCACGGGCTGCGCCGTTTCGCCGTCGCGGAACGCCGCATACGCGCGGAAGTCGAGCGGCAACTCGTCAGGAAGCCCGAGACGGTTCTTGGCGACGTGCGCCGGGCGCTCGGTGGTCTTGAGCACGCGCTCGCCGCTGCCGATGCCCTGCACCCGCTTGCGGTTGAAGCCCTCGTCCGTGCTTTTGGTCAGCACGCGATAGCTCGCGAACATCACCTCGTCGCACCACTCCTGGATCAGCGCCGACGCGTGCTTGTTGAGGCGGGGCGCGTACCGGTCGTACGTCTCGGTCTCAGGGTTGGCGAACTTCTCGACCGCCGCGTGCGCGATCAGGATCACCTGCATCCCGCGGTCGGATCGCAATGCGTCGAGGCCCGCAAGCACCTCGCGCCACGCGTCGAGGGCGAACACGTACCCCTTGGCGTATGGCACGTCCTCGATCGACTTCACCCCGCGGTCACGGCAGGTCTTGGCGTGGATGAGCCGTTCAAGCCAGTCGAGGCTGTCGATGACAACGGTTTGATACTCGTGCTCCTCGGTGTAGAGGGCGCTGAGCATCTCGATGACCTGCTTGAACTCCGTCGCCAGCGGGAACCGCTCGGCGTCGATGTCCGCGAGGCCGTCCTCGGTCTGGATGAACACCGGCCGCTCGGCCATCGCGCCGAACGTCGACTTCCCGATGCCGTGCGTCCCGTAGACCATGATCCGGCGAGGACGCGCGGCGCGACCGCGCTCGATGTGCTTCATGAGGCTCATGCGTTCTCCTGTGGGCGGGTTGATGAGGTGCTGGGTGAGTCGATATCGATCAGCCGCAGCGACTCGAACCTGGTCTTCCACCGACCTGATGACCTCGATCGCCGAACACCCGCCTTATGGCGACTTTCACGGCATGGGCGAAGCGAGCACACGCCCGCCGACGATCTTCCACACCACGTCGGGCACCACCGGCAAGCCGCAGACTTTGATGTTTGGGCCGAAGGGACGCGAGGTCGGC
>JBCBZP010000061.1:0-7301 GCA_039815285.1 Planctomycetota bacterium | reverse complement strand
CGTAGGTCTCCGACGTCGTCGGCATCACCCGCTCGAGTTCACGCCCGAGCGTGTCGTAGAGGTACGAGGTCGTGTTCCCGTTGTCGTCGGTCATCGACGCGACCCGCGACGCGGCGTCGTAGGCAACAAGCGTCTCCAGGCCCCCGCCGTCCTCGGCATTCACATCGACAACGAGCGTACGAGTCTGCCGGCTCATCGCGTCGTGCTCGGAGAGCGTGACGTTCCCCAGCGGATCCTCCACCCGGACGACGTTGCCGCGCGAGTCGTAACGCATCTCGGTCGTGTTCGTCGACCCGCCGGCCGCCCCGAAGTCCGCCTCCGTCGATGTCACCATCCGGTCGAGCCCGTCGTACGCGTACGTCGTCCGGAACACCTCCGTGTCGGCGTTCGGATCGCCCTGGCCCGACGACCAGCCGCTCCGCCGCTCCCACGACTCGACGGCGGCCACGTTCGAGCTGTCCGCCTCGTACGCCGTCCTCGTCTCGTTCCCGACCGCGTCCCGGGTGAGCACTGTTCGGCCGAGCGTGTCGTAGAAGTAGAACGAGGAAGACGTCGCCCCGCTCCCGACCGCGTTCGGGTACTCGACCGAAGCAACCGACCCGTCATCGTTGTAGACGGTCTTCGTGGTCATGAACGCCATAGGCGTCGCGGTCGACGCCGGGGCGGCATCGAAGAGACCGATCTTCGTCTCGATCACGCGGTCCCGATCGTCGTACACCATCTCCGCGTAGCTGAGCAGGTCAGACCCCGTCACGCCGGGGCTGTCCGGCCCCGCTTCGCCGATCACCCGCTGCGCGACCACGTTGTCGTTCGCGTCGTACGCACGCTCCGACCGGTTGCCCATCGGATCGATGGTCGAGCTCACACGATCGAAGACGTCGAACTCGACCGAGCTGACCCGCTGCGAGGGGCCGGGGTTCACGATCGTCGACGTCCGCCGGCCGTTGCTGTCGTAGACGTATTCGGTGACGAGCTGGACCGTGTCCGCGTCCGCCGCGTCGCCCTGGGTCGTCCGGGTGAGCAGGTTCCTGGCGTCGTACTCGAACGCCGTGAGCTGGAGCGGCTGCGTCGTTCCCCCGAGCCGCACGCTCGTCGAGACGGCGTTCTGGTTCTCGTCGTACACCGTCTCGCTGATCGACCAGGCCGCCGTATCGGGCAAGACGTACGACCCGTCGCCGTCGGGCGAGTCTGTCACCGAACCCGTGAACACGCCCTGCTCAACCGCGGCCGCGACGCGGAAGTCGAGCCGGTCGTACCGGTGGATCGTCGTGAACGAAGTGTTCGCGTCCGTGCCGGAGGCGACCGCGTCCACGCCGTTCTCGTCCGGGATGATGTTGGTGACCTCCTGCCGGACCTGGTTGCCGTTCTTGTCGTAGTAGAACTCGGTCTCGGCCAGCAGCACCGCCCCGGACGCCGCGTCGGGATCCTGGTCGTACCGCTGTTCGCGGACGAGTTGCCGCGCCTGGTTGAACAGCCGCACCGACGTCCCGCCGTCCGGCTCGATGACCTTCGTCACGTTCCCGATGATGTCGTACTCGAACCGCGTCTCGAGCTCGATGGCGTCCGCGTCCGGCGTGAGCGGGCTCGCCCCGGCGTCAACGATCGACCGCACCAGCCGCTTGTAGTCGTTCGCGCCGACGATCGATCCGTACTCGAACGCGTCGCGGCGGTTGTGGCTTGCCGTCCCCCCCGTCGAGTCGAGGATCTGCGTCGCGGGCCGCAGGTGCCAGTTCAACTGGCCGTCCGGGTTGAACTCGAACTCGTCAACCGCCGAGGCATCCGACGGGTTGAGGCTGCTGAACGCGGCCGTGAGTGACGTCGAACTCGGCATGTCGTGATAGATCGCAACAACGTTGCCGGAGGCATCGTGGTCGTACCGGGTCACGAGCCCGCGGGCATCCTGATACGCCGTCGCGAAGCTCCCGCCCGCGCAGCCGCACCCCGACCCGCCCGCGAACGTGAACCCGTACTCCCAGCTCTCCGTGGTCGACTGCGTCCCGTCCGCGGACGTGCGGGTCCGAGACCGCACCGCCCCGGCGGACAGGGGGTCCGGCACGGCCGCGTTGTCGCCCTCGTACACCGTGCTGTAGCTCGGGCCGCCGTCCTGCGACACGCTCCCGGTCTTCCAGTCGTCGTTCCTCTCGAACTCCAGCGCCGTGAACGGCGTGAGCCCCGTCGGCGGCGTCCAGCTTGTGGCACCCGCAACTGGCTTCGCCATCTCCTGGAACGTGGTCCGCTTGACCAGCTCCCGCCGCGGCTGTGCCGTGCCCGGGATGCTCCCGTCGTCGTACGCGTTGTTCGACTCGTACTCGAACCGAGTGACCGCGCCGCGTCGGCCGTTCACCCACACCGAGAAGTCCTCGTCCGGCAGCACAGGACCGGCGATCACGCCCCCGAGCGGATCCGTCAACGCGTAGTGATACGTGTGCGGCGTCCCCGAATCATCAACGCCGTGCTCCTGACGCATCACCCGGTAGTTGATCGAGCCCAGGTGATCCACGAACGGGTACGCGTCCGCGTACGTCGTCGGGTCCTCATCGAACGCCGGCCCGCCGTAATAGTTCCGCGTGATCACCTCGCCGTTCGGCGACGTCACCGTCTCGAGCTGCCCGCCCCACCAGAAGTTCGCCTCGGTCAGCGGCAAATCATCGCCCGCCGCGGCGCTGACCATGAACTCCTCCGCCGCGTACCCGAACGTCCACACGCGACGCTCGGCGCCCGCGAACCGGCCGTGATCCGCGCCGATCGGGAACGCCGCCGGGTCATCCACGATCTCCGGCAGACGCACCCGCACAAGCTTCTCCTTCGCGTGCGTGCCCGCGTTATTCCAGTCCACGATCTCGTAGTCGTACTCCACCGCGCGGCCCGCGTGATCCGTCACCCGCCACAGCAAGTGGGCCGCGTCCGGCATCGTCGCCCCGCTCGGCGTCAGATCCGGAGCGGACGCGTCGTCGTAGTACTCGAGCGTGACCGTGTTCCCTCGGGTGGTCTCGATCGCTTCGAGCCGGTGCCGCGTCGGCGTCCCGTACCCGCCGTAGGTGAAACTCACGGTGTTGCCGTTGCGATCGACGATCGACGAGAGGGACCCGGGCGCATCCGTCGCCGGATCAAAGCTCGGCGACGATGCATCCAGCGGCGCAAACGTGTACACCGTGTTCGAGCCATCCGTGTACGTGATCGGCGTGGCATCGTCGATGTAGTCAAAGACGCCGAAGAACTCGCTTCGCACGTACTTGCCCGCGCCAACCAACTGGTTCTCGTAGAACCGGTACCCCCGGCCGTCCCGCAGCCAGATCAACGCCGCGCCTTCGACCTTGACCCGGTGGTTGTACCCGTGATCCCAGTTCATCCCCAGCGGCTGGTAGAGAACGTCGTCGTCGCCGCCCCGCACACTCTCGCGGTAGTCGCGTGACCAGTGGCCGCTCTTCGACCGGTAGTTCCGGCTGAACGCGAAGTCGATCCCCACGCCCGGGAGCACGAGGTCGGTCTGGGCGAGCTTGAACTCACCGGTCGCGATGTTCAGCGGATCGCTGAACTGCGGCCCCGTCTCCCCCTCCTGCTGCCCCTCGCCACCGCAGTCCGCGGGTCCCCCCTCGTCGTGAGGCCCGTCCTGAGTGCTCGGGCCCATCGATGCCGTGATGGTCACCGTCTTCGCCGGAGTGCTGCTCGAAGTCCATTGGAACGAGAAGCTCCCGCATCCCACCGATTCCGTGACTGTGCCGCCTCCGTTGGCCGCCGACTCTCGCAGTTCGACGGTGGACACGATGGCCGGAGTGCCTCTCTTGGCCGCGACCACGTTCGCCTCGTTGGCTTCCTTGTTGAGGCTGAAACTGATGTAGTATTCAAAGGAGTTCGACGAATCGGAGTCCCCAGGGACGATCGGTCCTGGCGGCGGAGATGTTGTGGCACCGGCACTCACTCTGGTGAACCCCGTGCCGGTCCCGCCCGCAGAGAACAGGCAGCTGTCCAGCGACCCCGTCGACACCGTCCCGGAGATCATCGTGGTGACTGTCTGATACCCTTCGGGCTCACCGAATGTGAGATTAGTAGCCTGAGGCTCTGCAATAGTGATGCTGACCTTGCCCTCCAGCCCAGCGCCTTGAGCATCGGCGATGGCGGGGACCGCAACCAACGCGGCGATCGCCGCCGACGCCCGGAACACAAACCGGCGAACCACTGACATCACGAACACCCCTTCGCATCTCTCTCAAACAGGCTTGGGCCACCGCTCTCGTCCACAGCCCCGGGCCACCCGCGAGAACACACCCCTCGCGGCCAGACGCGATCTCGACGCCCCAACATTCCACCGAGCATAAAACCGCACCAAACGAGCCACAACCAGGGATCCACTGGGTTTCAGGAGAAACACATGCATTGATTCGGAAGCGACGGCCCCGTGTTTTACTGGGGCTTGGCGCCGAACCGACGAGCGATTCTGAACTGCTCACCCGAACACCGGTCCATCTTGCCGGTGTGAGCCTTGGGGTTGACGGTCTCGACCTCCAACAACGCTCTCGGCTTCGGTGTCGGCGTGCGACGAGTCTGAGTGGAAGGCCGAGCCGGCACAAGCTAGCGGCCACTATCATTTGCGGGTTGCGTCGCCCCGCGGGCGGAGACTCGCCTTGGGGGGAGGGGGGCTCGTGCGCCCGCGCCGGCCGATGCCGCGGGTCTCAGGCAACCGCGGCTGGAGCTAGCTCTGAGGTCTCACACCGAACCGCCCGGTCCGTCGTCCGCTTCTGCGCTCCGGGTCGGCCGGCTGGGTGTGAGCGATGAGTTCGCCATCGCCGCGATCCCTGCCCGGATCGGTTCGGGCAGGTTTGGCCATGCGCGGATCAGGTCGGCGAGGCGTTCGTCGGATGGGGGAGATTCGGCCGCCGTTGCGGGGCTGGTTGCGGGGGTTAGAGGCGCGCAGTCACTAAAGCTCTGCAGACTAACGGGGTTACGAAAGCGAGCGCCGGATTCGAAATCCGGTTGGGCACTTGTGTCCACGGGGGTTCGAATCCCTCTCGCACCGCTTGAAAAACCCCGTTTTCCCGCGTGATTCGTAGGGTGAGCGGGGTTTTCTTGTGCGCTGGTTTGTCGTCTGCAGTCGCGCTGAATCGTCGTGTTCCGCGCTGCGGTTGCGGGGCTGGTTGCGGGGACTTTGGATCCGCTCAAAGCGTCTTCGGATGCATTGTCTGCGCGACCACCGGCGGTGCCTGTCAGTCGGAGCGGGATCGGCTCGACGCTCGGCATCCGGATGACTGTCTCGGCGGCTTCGTCGGGGAGCAGGTGGCCGTAGGTGTCGAGGGTGAGCGTGATCGCGGAGTGCCGCATGAGGGTTTGGATCGCCTTGGGGCTCGCCCCGCCGATCGCGGCCCACGAGCCACAGGTGTGGCGGAGGGCGTGGAAGTCGAGCACGCGGCCGTCGTGGTCCTCGGATCGGAGGAAATCGGAGGCTTCGCGCTTGATGCGTTCGGCCGCGTCGGTTCCGGCATCCGCGATCCACGCTTCCCGCGCCGCCCCGAGGTCGGCTCGGAGCATCCCCGCGACGTTCTCGCGGCGTGGCATCGGGAACATGGGGGCGCCGGGCATCGACCGGGCGACGTGATCCCGGAGTTCCCGGGCCAGCTCGGGTCGGACGTACTGCCTTGCCGCCTTTCGGTTCTTTGTCTGGCGAGCTTCGAGCAGGACGTAGGGGCGTTCGGCATCGAGCACGAGCGATGTCCGCGTGAGGCTCCGCAGCTCGCTGGACCGGAGGCCCGTTTGAATCGCGAGTTCGTAGAGCAAGCGGCGGGCGTGCCCGTCTATACCCATTCGATCCGGGCCGTGGTCGGTTGTCGCCCGGAGCCATCGCCACTCATCGACGGTCAGGAATCGGCGTTCCCGCTGGCGGGTTGGGGCAGGTTTCTTCACGCGGGCGAGGGGGTCGATCGCAATGCGTTCGTCCGCGACGCACCACCGGGTGAAGGTCCGCAGGGCCGTGACGTACTTGTGGGCCGTGCGCGGGGTCCATGCCTTCGATCCGTCGCCTGGGGCACGCTTTCGGCCGATGAACCGTTCAAGGGCTTCCGCCGCGACGTCTCCGAGAATTACCCATTCACAGACGGCCGAGGCCGTTTCAATCATCTTCCGCGTCTCGGCGATGTGTCGATCGGTGCGGCCCTCGGAGCGTTTCGCGTTGTCGAAGGCGTCGAGGTGTGACGCGATCGTCGCGGCGGCGTGGCGGTCGAGCGCCGTGCCCCCCTCGGGCTTGATGAGTCCCTCGCGTTCGAGTGCGGCCCGCTGGACCCACTTCCGCATGATCCGCTCGGCGTCGGCGCGGCTGGTGGTGCGGGTGGAGCGTTCCTTGCGTTTGCCCTCACCGTTGTACCAACTCGCGTACCACGGGCCGCCCTCGGCGCGTTGGAAAAGTGAGCCGGAGCCGTTGCCGCGTTTGGGGGTCTTCTTCGCTCGTGGCATCACTTGCGCCTCCGCGTGCGGGGTTTGGGCCGGGCGATGACTTCGAGGCCGAGGGCGTCGGCCAGGCGTTCGGCGCAGTCGAGGCTGAGGCCGCGTTCGCCGGAGAGCAGGCGGGAGAGCTGCGAGCGTGCGATGCCGGCGGCTCGGGCGATCGCGGCGGGGCTCTCGTCCGAGTCCTCGATCGCGTGTTTCAGTGTGTCGAGCACTCGGGTCATCGGTTCATCCTACTTGATCTGTTGCCATGCGGCACGGCCTTGAGACTGAGGAACCGACTGATGGTCGGAGCGGTCGGTCCATAGGTGGCCAAGATCTCCATAGGTGTCCAACGTCTGAGCTTGGACACCTATGGGCCGGTTTGGCCACCTATGGGCTTTCGGGCGCTCTCGGGTGGTCGCGTGGGGCTTCGTGCGCGTCCCGGGGCATCGCCCACAGCCACCGACCGTCCGAGGCGAACCCCTCGCGGGCCGACGTCACGCCGAGCATGTCCTTCTCGCGGCGGAGGCTGCGGTGACTGATCGCGTCGGACCGTGCGGCCGCGGTGATCTCGCTCGCGGTCTTTGGCCCGTCGTAGAGCATGTCGCGGAGCCACTCGGCGGCTTCGGTGACGGCATTCTCGGTGCCACCATCTGCGGCGAGGGCGTTCATCACGTCCGATACGGAGTGGGTGATCGTGCCCGGTTGCCAGACCACCCGCGGCCCCCCCTCGGATTCGCCTTCCAGCATGAACGCCAGCCCCGGCGGCGGGGCCGCGAGGTTGTTTTTACCCGGCAGCAGTAGCCGGCGTGCGTCGTCGTCCGGGTCGCGCACGAGGTGCAGGACCGACCTTGCCAGCCCCGTGAACGCGCGAGAGCCCATCACCG
>JBCBZP010000016.1:0-53831 GCA_039815285.1 Planctomycetota bacterium | reverse complement strand
GCGCGTTTGTTGCAAGACCAGAGTGAACCGGTCCTGCGGAATGCACTCGGGGACACGCCGTGAGCGTCCGGGGTGGTGTTCTTCTCGAAGCGATGCTCGCGGTGGGGCTGTTTGTCCTGACCGCCGGTGCCGTGCTCGGGGTGGTCCGGCAGGCGGGCGCGCGGGCGGACCGGGTCGAGGATCAGCGGTTGGCTCTTGATCTGGCGAGGACGGCGCTGACCCGGCTGATTGTGGAGGGCTTCGACGCCGCGCCGATCGGTGGGGACGCGTCGGGTGTGGTCCCTGAATCGGGGACACCGGTCGCTTCAGGCTTCGGCTCGCTCGACGGCTGGCGCCTGACCGTATCGAGCGAGCGTTCGCAGTTTTCGGGGCTGAACCGTGTAGCCGTTGAGGTTGCGCGTCGCGACGGTCCGGTCGCGGCTCGTTTGGTCTCGCTGGTGCCGACGGCGCGCCCCGATCGGGCGGCGCTGCCGCTTGAGGAGCTGCCGTGAGGTGTGTCTTCGCGGGACGCACGGGCTTCACGCTCGCCGAGGTGATCATCGCGCTGGCCGTGGTCGGCATCCTCGCGGGCATGGTCGTGCCCGTGGTGGGGCGGGTCTCGGTGGGACTTGAGCGGGCCGAGACGAGGCTGATCCGGGCGGCGGGGCTCGGCCGTGCGTTCGACGCGGTCGACGCGGCGCTGCTGCCGCCGGGCACAGCCGTTCGCACCGCAGGCGACCACTTCGTTCTAGAGCCCGAGTCCTCCGCGAGTGTGGGCCTGAGCGTGACCGAGGGCGGACTCGTGGTCGAGCTCGGGGGGGGCGGGCGGTTCGTTGTTCCGGGCGTGGGCGGGCTGGGCGTCCGGTCACTCGCGGAAACGTCGTGGGAAGAAGGCGTGGTTGACGGAGCACGAGCGTTGGAGCTTCGTGTCTGGTTCGGGCCGGTCGGCGCCGCCGGCGGATCGCCCGGCGGCGGTGTGCCCGACCTGGTCCGCGTCGTGCCCGTCGGCCCGGCGCGGCTTGTCGCGGAAGCGGACACGGGCCTTGTTCTGACGGGTTTGGCTGCGCCCGGCTCTGGGTCGGCCGGCGCGGGCGGTGGCTTGTGAGCACGCGGCGGGCACGATTCCGCGGCGCCGTGCTTCCTGCCGTTCTGGTGATCATCGCTGGGATGGTGCTGCTGGCGACCGCGATGATCGTGCGGTCGGGCGCCGCGGGCGCCGAGGCGGACTCGTGGGCGGCGAGGGAGCAGGCCCGGCTGGCGGTGGACGCGGGCGTGCGGGCGGTCGCGGCCGAGCTAATGACCCAGCGCCGCGATCTGTTCGCCGGCGATGACCCGGAGCTTACACCCGAATGGACACTCGCCGAGGACCGTGGCTTTGAGTGGGTCGTTCGTCTCGTCGGCGATCCGCGTTCCCAGACCTCCCTCCGTCCGGATCTGTCCGAGAATGGGCCTCGAGGTCTTACCCGTTCGCCCGCCGAGCCCGACGGGAGCGAGGGGCGTGGGGGGTTGCCCGAGCCCGGCGCGGGTTCGGCCGGCGACGCTCGTGCGCCGGTGGCTCGGGTGCCGGGGCTGGTCGATGCTCCGGTGCAGGCCGGGATCGGATCCGGGGAGGCGCTCGCGTTTCGCGGGCGTCGGCGGATCGATCTTTCGGCCGGCTGGAGCAGCGAGGTGTTCGAGCGGGTGCGCGACCGGTTCGACCGAGATCTCGCCGAGTCGCTGCGGTCGGCGGTCGAGCGTGAACGCTTCAGCGATCGGGGCTCGCTGCGCCGATGGATCGTGTCGGGCTTCCGCGGGTCGGACGCCTCGCGTCGCGGTCTGCTCGATGCGCTGGTCTGGCCGGGCGGCGGCGAGGTCGAAGCCTTCGACGTCGTTCGGGCGGACGCGGACACTCTCGGAGCGGTGCTGGGCATCGACGGCGAGGCGGCGGTCTCGGCTCGATCGGGCTTGAGCGAAGACGAGCTCGCCTCGCCGCTTTGGCTCGTAGAAACCGGGCTGCTCACGCCGAGCGAGTTCGCGGCGTTGTCGTTCGAGCCGACGTGCCGGAGCCTCCGGTGGCGTGTCATCGTCGAAGCGGGTCGCCGTGCGTCGGGCACGGCTCGGACGTCCGACGAATTCGGTGTCCTTGAGATCGACGACACGTACGAGTTTCCGATGCGGTACGCGGCCGTGGTTGATATCTCGGGCGAGAATGCGGTTGTGATCCGCCTGTCGCCGTTCTCTGATTCGGAGTCTTCGCGTTGAGCCTCGTCGCGCCCCTGGCTGTTGAGGTGGTTGGTCGCACGGCGCTCGTGACGCGGGCCTCGTGGAAGGGGTCGGCCGGACGCGTCGAACGCCACGAGCGGCTCGACCTCGGCGTGGACCCTCTCGAAGACGCGGCGGCGGCGGGGCGGGCGCTGCGGACCGAGCTCCGCACCCACGGGCTGGGCGGCGGCGCGGCGATCGGTGTGCTCGGGCGCGGGCGGGCGATCGTCCGGTGGGTGTCGCTGGACGACGGCGCGGCCGACCTGCCCGAGCTGCCCGATCTGATCCGGCTCGAGGTGCAGGCGTCGGCCTCGGCGGTCGAGGGCGATCTGCTGGTCGACTTCGTGCCGCCGGCAGCGGGCGAGACCGGGGCGATGGCGATCGGCGCCAGGGCGCGCGACGCCGAGCTGCTCGGCGAGGTGCTGCGGGCGGCCGGGCTGAAGCCCCGCGGGCTGACGGTGCGGCCGCTCGGGCTCGCGGCGATGGCCGACCGGGGCACGCTCGGCAACGGGTTCACGCTCGTGGCGGCGATCGGGGAGACCGGCGCCGACCTGGCGGCGCTGCGGCACGGGCGGCTCGCGGCGGCGCGGCCGTGCGTCGACCTGGGGCGCGGGCTCGCCGAGTCGGTCGCCGTCGAGGCCGAGCGGCTCGCGTTCGCGTCCGGGCGGGAGCGGCGGTTCGCGTCGGCAACGCTGGTGGGCGACCCGGAGACGTCGCGGGCCGTGGCCGAGCAGATCCGGTCGAGCGTGGAGGGCGAGATCCTGACGCTGGAGTCGCCGGCCGACGCGGCGGCGGTGGGCGAGGGCGCCGACGCGGCCGATGCCGCGGTGCACCTGCGGCTGCTCTCGCTCGACGGCGCGGAACGCATCGACCTGCTCCGGCCGCGCGAGTCGCCCGATCCTTCGGCGGCCCCCCGGCGGGCGACGCTGCTGGCCGTGGCCGGGCTCACCGCGGTGTTTGGCGTGGGTGGGCTCGTGCTCGCTCGCGACCTGTCGAAGCTCGAAGACCGGCGCGACGCGCTGGCGGGCGAGCTCCGAAGCTTGCAGGGCGAACGCGAGCAGATGTTCCGCGACCGCGCGCGGGCGGAGCACCTGTCGCGGCGGATCCGGTTCGGTGATCTGACGCCGCTCGAGGAGCTCGCGCTGGTCCACGACGCGCTGCCGGAGCGCGGGCCGTTCCTGCTGCGGACGCTCCGGCTCGCGCGTGAGTCGGAGGTGGGCTTCTCCACGCGGACCAGCTCGTCGAACAAGAAGCGGTACGAGGGCGGGTCGTGGAACCTCTCGGGCGAGGCGACGGTTGCGGTCGACGCCCGCACGGCGAACCGCGCGGTGGTCGCCGCGGGTCGGGCGACGCTGCTGGAGCAGGGTGTCTACGGCGTCCGCCCGCGCGGGGCCGACGTCGAGGACCGCGTCGAGGTCGTTCTGGATCGCGATCTTTTCGCGCCGCTGCCCTCGGCCGACTCGACGCCGACCGGCGCCGAGGCCGGCGACGACGGTGGTGAGCCGTGAGCCGGGCGGCGGTCGGCGTGCTCGCGGGCGGGCTGCTCATCGGGGGCTGGCTCGGCTGGTCGAAGTGGTTCGTGCCTCGCGGTGAGGTCCGCGAGCAGATCGAGACCTTCGAAGAGAACGCGGGGCTCTGGGCCGAGAGCCTGAAGCAGCGACGCCCGATCGAGGACGCCCTCCAGACCTTCGGCGGCCGCATGCTCGGCGGCGAGGAGGACCTCGTCCGTCACCGGCTGCGCCTGCTGCTCGGCGACATCGCGGGCGGGCTGTCCGGCGTGGTGGTCGATGACCGCTCGGCGCGTCCGATCACCAACCCCGCGGTCGAGGCACGGGCGACCGAGTTCCGTTCGATGCGCGGCAGCCTCGACGCGCTCGAGATGCGAGCGACGCTCGTGGGCACCGGGCCGCTCGGCGACGTGCTCGGCGTGCTCGCGTCGGTGCAGAGCCAGCCCTGGGTGCACGGCATCGGCGCGGTCACGCTCCGACGGTCTGGCTCGGAAGGTGAGGAGCTGGAACTCCGCGTCGAGCTGGTGACGCTCTTTGCGCCCGACCTGTTTGATAAGAAGGTGGTCGACGCCGAGGCGGGGACGGTCGGGGTCTCGCCGACGACCGACCGCGCGTTCGCGGCGGTAGCCCGCCTGATGACCGAGAGCCGTTTCTTCCCGCCGTCGACGGCGACGCCGGCCGTGGTTGATGCGTCGCCGACGCCCGCGCCAGTCACGCCGCCGCCCGCGCGGGTCGACCCGCGAACGATGTGGCGGATCGTGGGCCTGACCCGCGCGGCCGAGGGCGAGCGGGTGCTGCTGCGGCACGAATCGACCGGCGAATCACGCGTGCTTGCTCCGGGGCAGTCGATCCACGGTCTGGAGTTTCGAGCCAAGCGTCGCGGGGAGGCGATCTTCCAAGAGGCCGGCTCTGCGGTGGTTGTGCCGCTGAGCTCGACGCTCAGCCAGGCACGGGCGGACGAAGTGTCGCCGCCCGAGGCGAGGGGCGGGTCGGCCGGGTCCGGTATTGGTTCGGGGGGTTCAGGCGGCGCAGGCGGTTAGAGTGGGGGGCTGGCACCGGGAGCTGGTGCCAACGGTTGGTGTCTGGAAGGATGCAGCATGGTCGGATCGACGCGACGCGGAGCCGGATGGATGACGGCCGGCGTAGCCGCTGGGGGGCTCTCGCTGGGCGCGACGCCGGCGGCGGTGGTGCTGTCGGCGGGCCTGCCGGTCGGCTTGGGGGTCGGTGTCGCTGCCGCGCAGGATCAGGAGTCGGCGTCCGGCACCATCGAGTTCCAGTTCAAGGACACCCGCTTCGCGGACGTGATCGACTTCTTCGCCCGCGAGACGGGCGTGCCGGTGATCTTCGAGACGGACCCGCCGTCGCAGACGATGACGTTCGTCGGCGGGCGGCCGTACGAGTTCGACGAGGCGCTGACGATCCTGAACCTGAACCTGCAGCGGTTCAACTGCCACCTCCGGCGCGAGCAGGACTTCCTGTACCTCTCGACGCTGCCCGGCGCTGCGAAGCGGACGACCGAGGTCTTCGGCGACCTGCCCGAGGGCGTGCGCCCGGACCAGATCGTGACGGTCACGCTGCCCTTGAACAACGCGTCGGCGGCGACGGTGAAGCCGCAGATCCAGCCGCTGGTCGGTTCGTACGGCAGCGTCGTCGAGGTGCCCGAGCAGAACATGCTGGTGCTCGTCGAGACGGCGGCGCAGGTCGAGCGGATCCGCGGCGTGGTCGAGGCGATCGACAAGGTCCGGCCGGTGAACTCGACGTTCCGAGTGTTCAAGCTCGAACGCGCCAAGCCCGACGCGGTGGTGTCGGCGCTGCAGGGGCTGGTCGGCCAGCGGGTGCGTCAGGTCATCAATGATCGGAACGGCGCGCAGCGGATCGTCGAGAACGTCGAGCTCGGCGGGCTCACGCTCCAGCCGGACGCGCGCATGAACGCGGTGATCGCGGTGGGACCGCAGACGCGGATCGACCTCGTCGAGGATCTTGTCGGCGTGCTCGACGCGCCGTCGAACCCGATGGAGGGCGGCGGCTCGGAGATGGTCACGATCGGGCTGCAGACGGTCGCCGCGGACGAGGCGGCGCGGCAGGTCGGCCGGCTGTTCGACACGCTGCCGCCCGAGCGGCGGCCCAAGGTCATCCCGCTGACGAGCGTGGGCAAGCTGACGCTCGTCGGCTCGTCCGCGCTGCTGACGCAGGCGCGGGCGCTGGTATCGCAGATCGACCCGGCTTCGGGCGAGGGGGACGAGCGGATCCTGCGGGCGGTGCCGCTGGAGCACATCGAGCCGATCACGGCGCAGAACGTTGCGTCGAGCCTGATGACACCTCGGCAGAAGCAGGTGGTCAAGCTGAGCGCCGCTCCGGACGGCTCTTCGCTGATCGTCGTCGGGCCGGCGGGCGACGTCGACTCGCTGTCTGCGGTGGTCCGCGGGATCGATCGGCCGTCGAAGCTGCGGAAGGACGTGCGGCTGATCGACGTGACCGCGCCCGACCCCGAGGCGGCGCTCGCGCGGGCGGTCGAGCTGTACGAGGCGACGCTGGAGAAGCCCTCGGCGTTGTCGCGGTCGTTTGAGGCCGAGAGCCGGACGCTGACGCTGGTCGGCCCGCGCGAGGAGATCGACGCGTTCTCGCGGGTGCTCCAGACGACGGAGGACCGCTCGTCGCTGGGGCGCGAGACGCGGACGTTCGCAGTGGAGGCGGTGCGGCCGTCGAAGCTGGTGCCGCCGCTGAGCCGGCTGGCGGGCTCGATGCTCGACGCGGACGACGGTGCTCGGTTCGAGGCGCCCTCGTTCGAGGCGGTCGACGAGCTGGGCACGCTGGTGGTCCGCGCGGCGCCGGGTCAGTTTGCTGTGATCGAGGACCTCGTCGAGAAGCTCACGCAAGACGCCGTGAGCCAGACCGAGCTGCGGGTGATCCGTGTTCGGTCGGACGAGCCGGCCCGGCTGATCGCCCGTGCCGAGGAGCTGTACGCCGAGCGGGCCCGCGGGCTTCCCGAGGCGGAGGCGGGCGAGGTCGGCGCGTCGATGGACGACGCGAGCGGGAACCTGGTGCTGCGCGGGACGCCGGGCGGGCTGACGCTGTTCGAGCGGGCGCTGGCGGACGCGCAGAAGTTCGTGCCCCCGGGGCGGACGACGAAGCTGATCGACGTGCAACGGGTCGACGCTTCGGAGGTGGTCGAGCCGCTGCGGGAGCTGCTTTCAACGGCCGACCCGATCGACCCGTCGCGCGAGGTGCCCGAGCCCACGGTGCGGGTGATGGAGCGGACGAACAGCCTGCTGGTGACGGCCGAGGACGCGCAGCACCGGGTGATCGCCGACTTCGTGCGGCGTCTCGATGTGCTGGAGCCCGCGGCGCTCCCGCCGCTGAAGCTGCTGCAGCTCCGCACGGCCGACGCCGCGGCGATCGCGCAGATGCTCACGCGGCAGTACGACACCCGCTCGCAGGCCGACCGGGTGGGCCGGCCCGTGCAGGTGCGGTCGGATCCGGCGACGAACACGCTGATCGTCTCGGCCCACGAGGAGCTGTTCCCGGAGATCAAGGAGTTCGTCGAGGAGCTCAACCGCGATCGGACCGACGGGCCCGAGCGTGTGACGGTGCTGTTCTCGCTGAAGGTGGCGCGGGCGGTCGAGGTCGCCGAGGCGATGGACAAGCTGTACCCGCAGCCGCCGATGCCGCGCGACCGGTACGGTCGCCCGCTGCCCTGGGCGCAGGAGCCCAAGGAGGTCACGGTCTCGGCCGACGCGGGGAGCAACTCGCTGATCCTCGACGCGCCGGCCGACCGGATCGAGTCGCTCCAGGAGCTCGCGCAGCAGCTCGACCGGGTGGAGGTGCCGCCCGCGGCGAGCCTCAGGACGTACCGGGTGGAAGAGGCCGACCTCGGGGTGATCGCGTCGGCGCTGAGCGGGCTCGCGCGGCGGGGCGTGCTCTCGGCGCCCGCCCAGGCGGGCAAGCAGCGGGTCGAGGTGCTCATCGAGACCGAGACGCGTTCGAACACGCTGATCGTCGCGGGCGACGAGGTCACGTTCGCCAAGGTCGAGCAGGTGCTGAGCGATCTGTCGGCGGTCGCCCGCGAGCGCGAGCTGCGGATCGTGCCGATCGCCAACTCACCGGCCGAGGAGGTGCGGCGGCGGGCGGTCGCGATCTTCGAGGCGCAGATGGCCGGGCTCGGGCGCGAGGCGGACCTGTCGGTGAGCGTCGACGCCGAGAGCAACTCGCTCGAGATCGTGGCCGACGCGGAGCGGCTCGGGCGGTTCCTCGACATCCTCGACGAGCTGCAGCGACAGGCCGGTCCCGCGCGGCAGGCGCGGATCCTGGACCTGCGGTTCGCGCAGGCGGCCGACGTCATCGCGTTCCTCGAAGACCTGAGCGAATCGAGCCGCGCGTTCACCCGCGGCGGCGGGCCCGAGCCCGTGTTCGAGCCGATCGAGGCGACCAACTCGCTGCTGGTCGCGGCCCAGCCCGCGCAGTTCGCGATCATCGAGCAGCTCGTGCGGACGGTCGACAACCAGGAGACCTCGGAGCGCCCGCCGCTGCGGATCCTGAGGCTGCGGTCGACCGACGCGCAGAACCTCGCGCAGATCCTCAACCAGTCGTACGCGCAGCGGTCGAGCGATGAGCGGGCCAAGCGGCCGGTCTCGATCCAGCCCGACACGGCGACCAACACGCTGGTCATCAGCGCGCACCCCGAAGTGCTGCCCGAGATCGAGTCGATCGTCAGCGAGCTGAACGAGACGCAGGCGCTCGACGACGAGGATCGGGAGATCCGCATCTTCCCGCTGCGGATCGCCAGGGCGCAGGAGCTGGCGCAGACGATCGACGCGATGTTCCCGGAGCCCCCGATGCCGCGCGACCGGTACGGGCGTCCCCGCCCCGAGCTTCAGCAGCCCAAGGAGATCTCGGTCCGCGCCGACCCGGCGACGAACTCGCTGATCGTCGACGCGCCGGCGAAGCGTCTGGCGGGGTTCGAGCAGATCGTCCGGTCGCTCGACGCCGAGCAGATCAGCGAGAAGGTCGAGGTGCGGACCTACCGCGTGGAGCGTGCCGAGATCGCGGCGGTCGGGGACACGCTGCGGCGGCTCGCGCAGAGCAACGCGTTCGGCGCGCTCGGTCGCACGCCGGTGACCGTCTCCGAGCAGCCGGCGACGAACACGCTGGTGGTGGCGGGCCCGGTGTCGGTGTTCGCGCAGCTCGAGCCCGTGCTGACCGAGCTCGACACGCCGGACGAGCGCCCGGCGACGAGCCTGCGGATGTACCCGCTCGCCAACGCGCGGGCGGAGCGGCTCGAGCCGCTGATCGAGCAGCTCCTGGTCACCCGGGTGCGCGACGAGGTCCGCGGGCGCGGGCTGACCGACAACCAGGAGCGCTCGCTCCTCGAGGTCGCGTCGGACACGGCGTCGAACACGCTGATCGTGACCGCGCCCGAGGCGGTGCAGGCCGTCGCGGGCGAGCTGATCGAGAGCCTCGATACGCGGGCTTCGGCCGCGGGACGCAGCGTGGTGCGTGTGGTGCCGCTGACGTTCGCCGACGCGGGCGAAGTGGCCGCGGCCCTCCAGCAGACGATCCCCACGATGGAGCTTGCCGGCGGCGTGCGGCCGACGGTGATCGCCCCGGGCGGGAGCAACGCGATCGTTCTCTCGGGCGTCGCCGCGGATCTCGACCGGCTCGAGGCGCTGATCGAGCCGCTCGACCAGCGCCCGACCGACGAGCAGAGCCTGTCGCTCGAGACGTTCGACCTGGAGCACGCCGACGCGACGCGGATCGCCCGCACGGTGCAGACGCTGCTGTCGGACCAGCTCCAGAACGATCCGCGCCTGCTGAGCTATCGGCTGCGGTACTCGCGCGGCGAGTTTGTCCCGCCGCCAGAGGTCCGCGTCGAGGCCGACGCGCGGACGAACTCGCTGGTCGTTTCCGCCCCGGCGTCGACGCTCGAGCTCGCGCGGTCGATGATCGACCGGCTCGACCGCCCCGCGGCGGCGACCGACCGTTCGGTCATGACCTTCACCCCGGCGCGAGCCGAGCCTGCAAGGCTCGTCGAGACCGTGTCGCGCGTGCTCAACGAGACGGTGCCCCCGGGCCGCGACCCGATCGAGCTGATCCCGGAGCCGGCGACGGGCTCGGTTGTGGTGATCGGCCCCGAGGAGCAGATCATCGAGGCGGTGTCGCTGCTGGCCGAGTTCGACGAGCGGACGGTGTCGGTGCCCGGCGTCGAGGTGCGGCTGTTCGCGCTTGAAAACGCGTCGGCCGGGTCGGCGGCGGGGGCGGTGCAGTCGATGATCGGTGATCGCGCGAGGTGGCCGCGGGAGCTGCTCGCCGCCGAGCGGGCGGGCGTGGCGGTCGCGCGGCCGACCGTGTCGCCCGACGCGGACGAGAACCGTCTGGTGGTCTCGGCGCCGGCGGCGCTCATGCCCATGGTCGAGGCGGTCGTCGAGACGCTGGACACGCCGAGCGAGCGGCGGACGACGGACGTGCGGGTGTTTCGGCTTGCGCGGGGGGACGCCGAGGGGGTCGCGGTCGCGCTGCGCGAGGGGCTCGGCGGGTCGCAGCGGCCGGGCGAGGCGCCGGTGCGCGTGACCGCGGAAACGCGGGCGAACGCGGTCGTTGTGTCGGCGTCGCGCGAGCGTCTGCTGCAGGCCGAGGGGATCGTCGCCGAGCTCGATCAGGCCGCGACGACCGACGGGTCGGGCGTCCGAACCATCTTCCTGAAGCACGCGCGGGCGGAGCGTTTGGCGCCGGTGGTGCAGGGCGTGCTGGAGCGCGATTCGGGGATCGACGCGGTCCCGTGGTGGGAGCGGTTGCGGCTGATGTCGGCCGGCGTGCAGACGCCGCCGCCGGTGCGGGTGGTGCCCGAGGCGTCGCTCAACGCGATGGTCGTCAGCGGGCCGACGGGCGCGATCGAGCTCGCCGAGCAGCTCGCGTCGGAGCTCGATATTGATCCGTCGCTGGCCTCGGCCGCGCCCGAGCGGCTCGTCCGCGTGATCACGCTTCGCAACGCCGACGCGCGCGAGCTGGCCGACAACCTCGCCGTGCTCACCGAGGACGCGTCGACGGCCGAAGCGCCGCCCGCGGTCCGCGTCGATGCGGCGAGCAACTCGCTGATCGTCCGCGCGACCCCGTCGCAGCTCGAAGAGATCGAACGGCTCGCCGAGACGCTCGACGGCGCGACCGTCACGGGGACGCGCCAGCTCCGCCGCATCGCCATCGACCGGTCGCGGGCCGACGCCGCCGAGCTCGCCGAGGCGCTCCGGCGGCTGATCGGTGAGCAGTCCGGTCGCGGGGTCGAGGTGATCACCGTCGACGAGCTGCTCCGCCGCTCCGGCGGCGACGCGGCGCCCGCGGGCGGTGCCGTACAGCCCAGCACGAGCCAGCCCAACACGGGCCAGCCCGGCGCGATGCTCCCGGCGTCGGCGGTGCCCGGTGCTCTGTTGAACGGCTCACCGCGGTGGCCGCACGCATGGGTGCTCGCGGCGGCGATGGCGCAGCCCGCGTTTGTGACAGAGCCGCCCCAACCCGATTCGGAGTCGGCCGACGATCGGCCCGAGGACGGCCCGGTGACGATCGCGGTTGATCCAGAGACCAACTCGCTGATCATCTTGGGGTCGCCGAGGCTGACCGACCGCGTCGCCGAGCTGTCGCGGCAGCTCGAGCGTGAGTTCCCGGCCGCGGCGACGCGCGTGCGGGTGGTCGAGCTCCCGTCGGGCGTCGACCCCGCGGGCGTCGCCCGGACGGTGCAGCTCGCGATGCGGCAGCTCGGGCGGGCGACCGCGGACAACCCCGGCGGCACGACCGGGCGGGTGTCGGTCGTGGGCGACCGCGACGCGGGCAACCTGATCGTGTTTGCCAACGACACTGACTTCGAGCTCGTCGCGCCGATCGTGCGGGCGCTCAGCGTGGCGACCCAGCCCGACGCGGTGACGGTCAAGGTCTACCCGCTCGAGTCGGTCAGCGCGCAGACGGCGGTGCAGGCCGTGCGCGACTTCGTGAGCCCGCGGCCCGTGGGCCGGCAGGCGCAGGGGGTGCGGCCCAAAGAGATCACGCTCGACGGCGTGACACGCGAGATCGACCCGTCGCTCGTGAGCGTGGGCACCGACCCGGCGGGCACCGCGCTGGTGATCACAGCCCCCGACGACGCGATGAAGCTCATCGACCGGTTCGTCGGACTGATTGATCAGTCGCCGGTCGCCGATCGGCTGGCGATCCGCGGCTACACGCTCAAGAACGGGCGGGCGGCCGACGCGTCGCGGGCGATGCAGCGCCTCTTCGACAGCCAGCGGGCCGGGACGCGGAACGTGCTCGCCGCCAGGTTCGTCGCCGACAGCCGGACCAACACTCTGTACGTCACGGCGACGAGCGCCCAGCACGACGACGTCGAGCGCCTGCTGCCCGAGTTCGACGTCGAGCTCGCCGACGCGGGCGGTGAGCTCGCGGTCATCCCCCTGCGCAACGCCCGCCCGTCGACGGTCCGTGACGTGGTTCAGCAGGTCGTGATCGGGCTCGACCAGGCGAAGCAGAGCAGCATCCGGATCTCGGCCGACGACCGGTCGAACCTGTTCGTCGTTCGTGCGGGGCCGGAGGAGGTCGAGCAGATCCGGTCGCTGATCGCCGAGCTCGATTCGGGCGAGGCGGCGGGGCTGCCGATCCGGACGATCCGTTTGGAGCGGGCCGACGCCGAGCAGGTCGCGCGGGCGCTGACCGGGTTCTTCCGGGAGCGGTCGCGGCTGACGGGCGCCCGCGGGACGCGGCCGAGCGGCGTTGCCGTGACCGGCGATCGCGCGAGCGGCTCGCTGGTGGTCGCGGCCGACGACGCCGACTTCGAGCAGATCCGGTCGATGGCCGAGACCTTCGACCGCCCGTCGCCCGCGCTCGGGGCGACGTTCGAGATCATCCGGCTCGAGCACGCGCAGGCGTCGGACGTGGGCGGCACCGTGCAGGACGTCGCCTGGCAGATCCAGGGACGCCGTATGCGGACGGGCGGCAGCAACGCGCCGTTCTTCGCCGAGGTCAACGGCCGGACCAACTCGCTGGTGATCTACGGCGAGAAGGAAACGCTCGACGTCGTGCGTGAGCTCGTCTCCGAGCTCGACCGCCCGCTCGCCGAGGAGCTCGATCGGGTCGTGCGGTCGGTGCGGCTCGAGCGGGCCGACCCGAACGCGGTCGCGTCCGTGCTGCGTGAGACCTTCCAGACGCCGGGCTGGCGCAGCTGGCGTGGGGCCGACCCGCTCGGGGTGAACGTGGTCGTCGACCGGCGGCAGCGGTCGCTGCTGATCGTGGGGCAGGCGGAGCGGGTCGAGGCGGCGGTCGCTTCGGCGACCGAGCTCGACTCGACCGGGGCCGGCGCGTCGCAGCCGATCGTGAGCATCCCGCTGACGCACGCCCGCGCGACGGCGGCGGAGCGCAGCCTCAACCGCTTCTTTCAGGGGCGGGCCCGCGAGCGCGGCGTCCTCAACGCCGGCGTGAGCGTCATCGGCTCGGACGCGGGCAACGTGCTCCTGGTCTCGGGCGACGAGGAGTCGGTCGAGCTCGTGCGTGAGCTCGTGGCCGACCTCGACCGCCCCGAGCTGGGCGAGGACCGGGAGATCCGCGTGCTGTCGCTGGAGCACGCGGCGGTAGCGGAGGTTGCGCGGAGCGTGCGCGCGATGTTCCCCGCGTCGCGGTCCGACGAGCGGGTCATCGTGACCGAGCAGGGCCGCGACGGGTCGCTGATCGTCTCGGCGCCCGGCGGCGTGCTGGGGCGGGTCGAGGCGCTCGTCTCGCAGCTCGACGCCCCGCCCGACGAGGACCGCTCGCGGATCGTGACCGTCGTGCTCGAGAACGCCCGCGCGTCGGACGTCGCGCGATCGCTCCGCGAAGCGCTGCCCGACGGGCTGCGGCTGCGCATCACCAGCGTCGACCGGAACAACTCGCTGCTGCTGACCGGCTCGGAAGAGGCGATCGGCATCGGGATGACGCAGATCGAGCAGCTTGACGCCGAGCCCGTGCGGAGCCTGACGGAGTTCCGCAAGTTCGCGATCGCCAACGCCGACGCGTTCGACGTGTCGTACAGCCTGCGGACGCTGTTCTCCCGCCGCTCGGACGGGCGCGAGGCGCGGATCGACTACGACCGCGGGTCCAACTCGGTGATCGTCGCGGCGACCGCGGACGTGCTCGAGGAGGTCGAGCAGGTCGTCGCCGAGCTCGACGCGCCGGTCGAGGGGGGGCGCCGGACGGAGTTCGTCCCGCTCGAGTTTGCCGAGTCGCTGCAGATCGCGTCGGCGCTCGACGTGTTCTATGGGCCGTACGCGTTCAACGCGGAGACGGCCGAGGCCCGGAACGTCACGATCGTGCCCGACGAGGCCAGCAACTCGCTGATCGTCTCGGCGGCCGAGAGCGAGTGGGAGGGCATCCGGGCGCTGCTCTCCAAGCTCGACAGCGAGCGGTACGACACGTCGCGCCGGCTGGAGGTGATCGCGCTGCGGTACGCGTCGGCCGACAGCGTGGCGCGGGCGATCTCGGAGGGGTTCGACCAGACGGTGCGCGACCGGGCGCGGCGGGAGCGGGCCGAGGGGCGCGGCAGGCGCGACGGCGACGACTCGCCCGTGATCCTGCTGTCCGAGGACGAGACGCCGTCGGTCAGCGCCGAGCCCGAGACGAACTCGCTGATCGTGTTCGCCGCCAACAAGCAGCTCGAGCGGATCCGTCGGCTGGTCGAGCGGATCGACCGGGCCGAGTTCGCCGATTTTCCAGAGGCGAGGGTGATCGCGGTCGAGCACGGCGTGCCCTCTCGGCTCGCGGCCCGCGTGCGTGAGGTGTTCGTGCAGTCGTCGCGGTCGGGGCGGCGGGGTGTTGTGATCGTGGGCGACGACGAGTCTTCGTCGCTGGTCGTGCGGGCCGAGGACGACGAGTTCGTGCAGATCCGGGCGCTCGCCGAGTCGCTGCAGTCGCGGACGGACGAGTCGATGCGGGAGCGTGTGCGGGTGCGCCTGCTTGCTCTCGAGAACGTGCCGGCGGTGCGAGTGCGCGACACGCTCACGCGGACGTTCGGCCCGGTCGCGCAGGAGCGGGGCGAACGGCTGGTCATCGAGATCGACGCCGCGTCGAACGCCCTCGTGATCGCGTCGAGCGACGACGTGTACGAGCAGCTCGAGCCCGTCGCGCAGGAGCTCGACGCGGCGGTCGGTGCCGGCGGTCGGCGTGGGAACATCGACGTCGACGAGCGGCCCGCCGGCGGCCTGGACCCCAAGCGGTTCGACGGCGCGGCGGGGCAGACCGTCGCGATCGTGACGCTCACGCGGACCGAGCCCGGCGCGATGCAGCGGCTCGCCGAGCAGCTCGGGCTGACGCGCGAGCAGCAGCCGGGCGAGCCGGGCGTCGTCGCCCGGCCGGTGCGTGTGGTCGCGATGAGCTCGCGGTCGGCCGTGGCGGTCGTCGGCGACCCGCCGGACGTCGAAGCGGCGGCGAGCGTGATCGGCGTGCTCGACGCGGAGGGCTCGGTCGGTGTGCAGGCCGTGGCGATGGTGCCGCTGCGCGTGGCCGACGCGGCCCAGGTGGCGCAGACGGTCCGCGAGCTGCTGCGTCCGAAGCAGCAGGACGTCGACACGCCCGCGGCCCGGGCGATCGCCGAGCAGGTCCGTCGGCTGCGCGTGGCGGGGCTGTCGGACGCCGAGCTCGACCTGAACACGCCGGTGCGGCTCGTGGCCGACGCGCAGACCAACAGCGTGCTGATCGCGTCGTCGGCGGGTAACGTCGACGCGCTCACGCCGCTGATCGCCTCGCTCGACGGGCTGCCCGTGGGCGACGCGGTGGTGGTCCGCATGTTCCCCCTTGAGAACGCGGCGGCGTCACGAATCAAGTCGATCGTCGACGAGCTGTTCAGCCGCGGTGAGGAGCTCGCGCGGGTCGCGGGCACCGACCGCGCCGCCGAGCCCACCACGGTCACCGGCCGCGTGCTCTCGGGGGAGCTTGCGGCGTCGGTCGACGAGCGGACGAACACGCTGATCGTCGCGGGCCGCGAGGAGGCGGTCGCGTTCGTGGAGGTGCTCGTGGCCGACCTCGACGGCGAGGGGGCCGGCGCGTGGGTCGAGCCGAGGCTCATTGAGCTGACCCACGCCGACCCGCTGACCGTCGCCGAGGTGCTGCGCGGCGTCATGAGTCCGGGCCCGGCGAGCACGCCTGAGGCACAAGCGCTCCAGCGCCAGACGGGTCGGCTGCGCATGGTCCAGGAGGGGATGGCTGGCGATTTCGACGGCTGGCTCGAGGCCGACGTGTTCGCGCCCCTCACCCGCCTGAGCGTGCTGCCCGACCCGACGCGGCGGGCGATCCTGGTCGTCGGCACGCCGGCGAACATCGCGGTCGCGCGGGAGCTGGTGTCGATCTACGACGTGCCCGAGGCGGCGCTGCTGGGGCAGGTGCGGGTCTTCCCGCTCAGCTACGCGGCCGCGAACCGCGTCGAGCAGATCGTCAACGAGGTGTTCCGGGCGCGGCAGCGTCTGCCCGAGGCGTTGCCCGAGGACGAGGTCGCGGTATCGAGCGACGTGCGCACGAACACCCTGATCGTCTCGACGAGCGAGCGGAGCCTGCGGGTGCTCGTGCCGCTGATCGAGCGGCTCGACTCCGAGGAATCGAGCGCGACGGTCGGGCTGCATGTGCTGCCGGTGGTGGGCGCCGACGCCGACGAGCTGGCGAGCAAGATCGACCGGCTGATGCGCGAGCGGATGAACGCGGCGCGAAGAGGATCGGAGAGCCCGCTCGACGCGTTCCGTATCGAGCCCGAGCCGGCGACCAACAGCCTGATCGTTGCGGCGAGCGACGAGAACCTGCGGGTCGTGCGCGAGTTGCTCGACGCGCTGACGAGCGACGAGACGCTCGAACTGCTGCGCGACCGGCAGGTGGAGGTCGTCCCGCTGCGGACGCTGCAGGCCGACGAGGCGGCGCAGGCCGTCGTCGAGCTGTACGCGAGGCAGGAGAACCGTCTCCGCGGCGACAACGCGGTCCGCGTCGTGCCCAACGCGCGCCTGCGGGCTCTGCTGGTCTCGGGCAGCGTCGACGATCTGGCGAACATCCGCACCCTGCTGGGGCGGCTCGACGGCGCCGAGGTCACGACCGTCCGTGAGGTGCAGCGCATCGAGCTGACCACGGCCAACGCGTTCGAGGTGGTCCAGCTCGTCGAGACGCTGATTTCGGGCGACTCGGTCGCCGGCCCGCGGGGGACGGCGCAGGCGACGCGGCTCCGCTACCTCCGCACGACGCCCTCGGGCGAGGCGGTCACCGAGGCGTCGATCGACCCGCTGCTCCGCGAGCAGGTGCAGCTCGACAGCGACCTGCGGACCAACTCCGTGCTCGTGACCGCGCCGGGCGAGGTGATGGGCCTGATCCAGGCGGTCATCAAGGACCTTGATTCGACGAGCGCTGGCGCGCGGAAGATCCGCCGGTACCTGCTGACCAACGCCGACGCTCGGGCGATGGCCGAGGTGCTCAGCGACCTGTTCAACCTGGAGCGGCGCGGGAGCCGGTTCGTGCTGGTGCCCAGCCGCGTCCGCACGCAGCAGGAGGAGGACCAGCTCGGCCAGCAGACGCTCACGCCCGTGCCCGACGAGCGGCAGCAGCTCTCGATCACGGTCGACGCGCGCACGAACACGCTGCTCGTCTCCGGGACGGCCGAGTTCCTCGAGCTCGTCGGCGAGGTGGTCATCGAGCTCGACAAGATCGAGGCGCAGGAGCGGCAGCAGTTCGTCGTGACGCTCAACAACGCGTCGGCCGACGAGGTGCAGCGGGTGCTCGCGCAGTACTTCCGCGAGGAGAGCGACCGGCTTCGCGCAACGCTCGGGCCCGAGCAGGCCGCCAGCGTCGCGCGGCGGCTCGACCGCGAGGTCACGGTCGTGGGCGACACGCAGTCGCAGAAGGTGCTGGTGTCGGCGTCTCCGAGGTACGAGGAGTCTGTCCGGCAGATTATCGCCGAGCTTGATGCCGCTCCGCCGCAGGTTCTTATCCAGGTGCTGCTCGCCGAGGTCACGCTCGACTCCGAGGACCAGTTCGGGCTCGACTTCACCGGCACGGGCGTCGACAACCAGTACACGGGCTCGACGCTCGCGGGCGGCGCCGGGTCGGCCGGCGTGGCGACCGTGCTGGGCACGGCGAACCTGACGCTCGCGTCCGACGACTTCAACCTGCTCGTCCGCGCCCTCGAGGTGCAGGGCAAGCTCGAGGTGCTCAGCAGCCCGCAGGTAACGGTGAACAACAACGAGCCCGCGCGGATCCAGGTCGGTGAGAACATCTCGCTTCCCGAGGACGTCGAGCGGCTCGACAACGGCAACACCCGGGCCAACGTCCGCCGCGAAGACGTGGGAGTCATTGTTGACGTCACCCCGTCGATCTCCGACTCGGGCTTCGTGCGGCTCGACATCCAGCCAGAGATCTCGGCGGTCACCACGCGGACGACGCAGATCACGGCCGACTTCTCGGCGCCGATCATTTCGACCCGGCGTGTTGAGACGACCGTCACCGTGCGCGACGGGCAGACCGTGGTCATCGGCGGGCTGATCGAGAACAGCTTCGAGGAGCGCGAGACACAGGTGCCGATCCTCGGCAGCATCCCGTTTCTGGGGATCCCGTTCCGGTCCAAGGACGTCAGCTCGCGGAAGACCGAGCTGCTCGTGATCCTCACGCCCCGGATCGTGCCTGGCGCGCGCGACGGCATCGAGCCCTTCCGCGAGGTCACGCGGAACGCGATCAACCGCACGACCGACCCGGAGCGGCTGCTCCGTGTGCTGCCCGAGCAGGATCTGTGGCCGGAGGCGTCGGCGATGCCCGGGGCGCCATCGGGCATGCCGCGGCCGATCAGCGATGTCGGTCCGTACGCGCCGACGCCGCGACGACAACGCGGCGAGCCCGCCGACCCGGGGCCCGAGACCACGGGGGGCGTGCCGCCTTCGACCGGCGCCGGTGGGGACTCATGAACATGATCGGGCTGACAACTCGGGCGTTGCGTGCCGGCGCATTCGGGCTGGTGGCGGGGCTGGTCGCCGGGGTGGTGGCTGGGTGCGTGGTGGTGGATCGCACTCGCCCGCCGCCGAGACCCCGCGAGGTGTCGCCGGATCGGCTCGTGCTGAGCGTGACCAACCCGGTCGATACCGACGCCGACGGTGCGAACGACGCGATGCGTGCGAGCGTGTACCTGTTCGATAACGACTACGACCTGTCGATCGCGAGCCCGGGGTCTATGACGTTCCGGCTGTCGGCCGGAGAGCGTGGCGTGGTTTATGAATGGCCGTTTGAGCCGCTGGCGATGCGCGGTCGGCGGCAGCGGTCGGCCGTGGGCGACGTGTACGTCTTCGACCTGCGGATGGATCGGTCCGTGGCCGGCTGGCTCGCCCGCACACGGCCGGCCGGCAGCGTCGAGCTTCGGGCGACGTTCCGGTCTTCGGGCGCGGGCGAGCCCGTGGCCGGGGTTTATCCAATCGCCCAGTGGCGATAGCGCAGATCACGACCGGAGGTGTGCTCTTGGCGGCCCACACTGCCCGCGGCCTGCACCGATTCGACATCTGGTTCCTGCGACCAATCCCAGGGGGCAGCCCCTGAGCGTGAAAAGCGTCATCTGAAAGATGGTTCGGGGCCCAGAACATGCCCGCGGTGCCCCGTGACCTCGCGGTGATTCACTCCAGTTCCCGTCCTCTCCTTCCCCCTCCGAGGCGCCCGCCGCCGGCGGTCCGGACGGAGATTTCTTGGGAGTTCGATTCGTGCTGGGTTTGTGGGGGCGAGGGCGGGAGGGCGGGAGGGCGTGGGAATCAATTCCGTTTTAGAGGTACCATCGCGCGGAGGATTCTTTGGACGTCACACCAGAAGAACGTGAGTCGCTGCTGAGCGGGCCCGCGCCGGCGCCGGCAGCGATCGAGCCGGCCGTTGAACCCGCGGGTTCCGGGGGCGAACCGAGCCCGAAGGGACCATTTTCTTTGGCGGGGTTTGTGCGCCGGGAATGGACGTTCTGGCTCGTGATCGGCGTGGGCGTGCTCCTCGCGTTCGCGCTCAAGCCGCACCCTGTGGTCGCGGCGTTCTTCGGGTTCGCGTTCGCGGCTCAGTCGGCGATCGGCAACGACTCGATGCAGACGCTCGGCACGTTTATCGCGAGCAACCGCCGGGTGCCGTGGTGGGCGTTGTCGGGGTTTATCTCGGTCGTGATGGTCGGGGTGATGCTGTTTGGCTGGCTGAGCGACGGCGGTTCGATCTCCTTCGGACGGCTCGACCGGTTCGACGAGTTCACCAGCTTTACGACGCTGCAGATGCTCGCGCCGCTGGTGCTGCTGATCCTCACGCGGTACGGCATTCCGGTGAGCACGAGCTTCCTGCTGCTGGGCGTATTCGCCACGCCGAGCCTGATCCAGGGGATGGTGGTGAAGACCATGGCGGGCTACGCGGGGGCGTTCGTCGCCGCGATCGGCGTTTGGCTGGCCGTTCGCGCGGTGGTCCGGCGCGTGACAGACCCGGACGGCGGGCGGCACCCGGCGTGGCGCGTCGCGCAGTGGTGCTCGACCGGCCTGCTCTGGGCGTACTGGCTCAAGCAGGACACCGCCAACATCGCGATCTTCCTGCCGAAGCAGCTCGGCGCGACTGAGCTCGTGCTCGCGCTGGCGATCATGGTCGGGGTCGTCTTCGGCGTCATGGTGCGCCGCGGCGGGCGGATCCAGCGGATCGTCGAGCAGAAGAGCGCGACCGACGACGTCCGCTCCGCGACGCTGGTCGACCTGGCGTACGCCGTGCTGCTGCTGATCTTCAAGGAGGTCAACAGCCTGCCCATGAGCACGACCTGGGTCTTCCTTGGGCTGCTGGCAGGACGGCAGACCGCGTACCTCTTCACCCGCTACCCCGGCGCGACGGCCAGGGACACGCTGTCGGGCGCCGGCCGCGACCTGGGCAAGGCGGCGGTCGGGCTCATCATCTCGCTTGGGATGTACGGGCTGGGTGTTGCTCTCGCGCGTGATGTCGGCGATGCGGATGACGGCGCGGAAGCTCAAGAAACCGTCGTAGACCAAGCGCCGGCCGAGACCGACGACCGGCAGCCCGATGAGACCATCGGCGTTCCGATTGAAGATCAGGTGCTCGAAGATCAGCCTATGGAAACCCAAGGCAACGACTCCGACGAGCCCGCACCGGGCGGCGATTGACGGCGCGACCCGTGAATCTGGGTGGCAAGCCCGAGAAATATGCGATTGTCCGAAGCCGAGAGGAGTTCGGAGCCGGGAAGGCCGACGTGTCGGGCTAGGATCCGCCCTCCGGGCGATGTTGCGGCCACTTGTTCGCACTTCGTTTGGAAAGGCGTCCCGCTGGGCGTCCAGCGGGCATACTGACCCTCGTGCCAGAACGAGGTGCGACCGATGGGCCAAGCCCCAAAGAGCGTTCCGTCATCTGTCAACGGCTGGAGCGCCGAGTACATCGACGCTCAATACCAGACCTACCTCACCGATCCTGACTCGCTGCCGAGCGATGTCCGCGCGTTTTTCGCGGGCTTCGACCTCGCGTTGGCGAACGGCTCGGCGACGGGCGGCGCTGGCAGCGGCGGCGGTGAGCCTGACGTACAGGCCGGCGTGGGGCGGCTGATGGCGGCGTATCGCGGTCTCGGTCACCACGCCGCGGCGATCGATCCGTTTGGCGCCAAGCGTCCTCGGCCCGACCTGCTCGAACTCGAAGAGAGCCACCTGACCGAGGCCGACCTCGACCGCGTCGTCGACGCCGAGAGCTTGTTCCTGCCCGCGGGGTCGCGGCTGCGCGACGTCGTCGACCGGCTCGAAGAGGTGTACCTGGGCCCGATCGGCGTCGAGTTCCAGCACATTCAGAAGACCGACGAGCGCGAGTGGATCCGCCGGCGCTTCGAGGAAGCGCGCGGCAAGGCAGACCTCGACAAGGGCGACAAGGCCCACGTGCTCGAGCAGCTGGTCAACGCGACGAGCTTCGAGACCTTCCTGCAGAAGCGCTACCCGGGCGACAAACGGTTCAGCCTCGAGGGGGCCGAGAGCCTCATCCCTCTGCTCGACGCGCTGATCGAGCACGCGAGCGGGCAGGGTATCGACGAGATCGTGCTCGGCATGGCCCACCGCGGGCGGCTGAACGTGCTCAACCAGATCCTCGGGAAGACCCCCGAGCAGATCTTCACCGAGTTCGAGGACACCTGGGACGGCGACGAGTTTGTCGACGACGGCGGCGACGTCAAGTACCACCGCGGCTACTCAGCGACCCGGCAGTACCGCACCGGCGCGATGGTCCACCTCGCGATGGCGTCGAACCCGAGCCACCTGGAGGCGGTCGGGTCCGTCGTGCTGGGCAGGACGCGCGCCAAGCAGCGCCTCCGCCACGACACCGGCCGCAAGAAGGTCGCGCCGCTGATCATCCACGGCGACGCCGCGGTCGCCGGGCAGGGCATCGTCTACGAGCTGTTGCAGCTCCAGTCGCTCGCGGGCTACTGCGTGGGCGGCGCGGTGCACGTGGTCGTGAACAACCACATCGGTTTTACCACCGACCCCGCCGACGCCCGAAGTACAAGCTACTGCACCGACATCGCCAAGGCGTTTGAGTGCCCGGTGTTCCACGTCAACGGCGAGGACCCCGAGGCGGTCGTCGCCGCGGCGAGGTTCGCCGTCGAGTACCGCCAGCGGTTCCACAAGGACGTGTTCATCGACCTGTGGTGCTACCGGAAGTACGGGCACAACGAGCAGGACGAGGCGTCGTTTACCCAGCCGGTGCGCGCGGCGAAGATCCGTCAGAAGAAGCCCGTGCTCGACGTGTACGCCGAGCGGCTGGTCGCCGAGGGGACGATCACGCAGCACGACGTCGACGTGCTGCACGAGCGCATCGCCGAGGCGCTCGACGCCGCCCAGAAGCACGCCAAAGACCAGCCCCGAGACCCGACCATCGACCCGGGCAGCGAGCGCTGGGTCGGGCTGCGACACGGCTACTCGTTCGAGCCCACGCCCACGGCCGTCGACCGCGACACCGTCCGCGAGGTCTGCGGCGCTCTCGGGCGCACGCCCGACGGGTTCGAGCTCAACCGCAAGCTCAAGAAGCTGATCGAGCAGCGCGGCTCGCTGGCCGACGCCGACCCGGACCAGACCGTGCTGAGCTACGCCGACGCGGAGATCCTCGCGTTCGGCACGCTGCTGCTTGAGGGGCACCAGGTCCGCGTGTCCGGGCAGGACTCGCGCCGCGGGACGTTCACGAGCCGTCACGCGATGCTCAAGGACGCCAAGACCAGCGAGGAGTACTACCCGCTGAACAACATCCGCGAGATCGGTGACCCGAACACCGCCCACGAGCCCGGCTCGCCGGGCACCGACGGCCGCCCGAGACAGGCGCGGATGTGCATCTACGACTCGCCGCTCTCGGAGATGGGCGTGCTCGGGTTCGAGTATGGTTACTCGCTCGCGGACCCGGACATGCTCGTGTGCTGGGAGGCGCAGTTCGGCGACTTCGTCAACGGCGCGCAGGTCATCATCGACCAGTTCATCACCTCGGCCCAGGTCAAGTGGGAGCGGTGGACGGGCCTGACGATGATGCTGCCCCACGGGTACGAGGGCGCGGGCCCGGAGCACTCGTCGGCGCGGCTCGAGCGGTTCCTCCAGGCGTGCGGCAACGAGAACATGCAGGTGGTCTACCCGTCGACGGGCGGCCAGATCTTCCACGTGCTGCGGCGTCAGGTGAAGCGGAGCTTCCGCAAGCCGCTGATCATCATGGCGCCCAAGAGCATGCTCCGCGTGCCCACGAGCGGCATGCGCGACGTCTACGAGGGCACCTTCCGCGAGATGATCGACGACCCAGCGTTCGAGCACGGCGGCGGCGACCGCGCCGGCGTCCGCCGGCTGCGCTTCTGCATGGGCAAGGTGTACCACGAGCTCGCGGCCCGACGCGACGCGGCCGGCGCCGACGACGTCGCGATCGTGCGGATCGAGCAGCTCTACCCGTTTCATATCGAGCTCGCGAAGGAGCTCGTCGCCCGCTACCCCAACGCCGACGACATCGCGTGGGTCCAGGAAGAGCCGCACAACATGGGCGCGGCGATCTTCATCCACGACAAGTTCCGGCGCCACCTCGGCCTGGACATCGCGTACATCGGCCGCGACTTCGCAGCGAGCCCGTCGCCCGGTTCGAAGAAGATGGACCGGCACCAGCAGGAGCAGGTGATCTCGCGAGCGATCGCGCCCGAACCGACCAAGGCGGAAGAGAAGCCCGCCGCCGTGGCGCGGAGCGCCTGACGCGGAGACGTCGACCCAATCCCCAGGCCCGGCCACACGACCGGGCAGAGTCTCGAGAGACCCCGAAGCAAACAAGGACCACCATGGCAGTCGAAATCAGGATCCCCGGCGCCGGCGAGAGCGTGACCGAGGGCGTGCTCGCGGCGTGGACCGTTGCCGACGGGACCTGGGTCGACCAGGACCAGACCGTCTGCGAGATCGAAACCGACAAGATCACGATGGAGCTGCCGGCTCCGGCGGCGGGCGTCGTCTCCCACGGCGCGGCCGAGGGCGACACGGTCGAGATCGATCAGGTCATCGGCTCGATCGATGAGACGGCGTCGAAGCCCGAGGGCGCCGCGTCGCCGGCCGAGTCAAAGCCGGCCGCCGCGGAAGCGGGAGGAATCGGGGGCGCTGGGGGCACGGCTGTCGCCCAGCCGCCGGTTCAGAGCGAGCCGCCAACTCCGGCGCCCGCGACCAACGGCCGCCCGACCTCGAGCAACGGCTCGGTGTCCCCCCGCGCGGCCGCGCCGACGGGCGAGGTCGACGCGACGCCGCTCGCGCGTAAGCTCGCGGCCGAGCATGGGATCGACCTCACCGATGTCGTCGGCACCGGCAACCACCACAAGATCCGCGAGCAGGACGTGCTCGCGTTCGTGCAGTCGCAAGGGCACGCGCCGGCGGTGGGCGGTCGGCTCGCGGGCCCGTCGCGCGAGACCTCGCTGGAGAACATGTCGCCGCTGCGTCAGAAGATCGCGAGCCGGCTGGTCGAGGCGCAGCAGACCGCGGCGATGCTCACGACCTTCAACGAGTGCGACATGACCGCGGTCATGGCCCTCCGCAAGAAGTACAAGGAGCCCTTCGGCGAGAAGCACGACATCGGGCTCGGGTTTATGGGCTTCTTTGTGAAGGCGGCCGTCAAGGCGCTCGTCGAGTTGCCCAAGATCAACAGCTACATCACCGAGAACGACAAGGGCCGCCCCGCGATCCGCGGGCACGACTACTGCGACATCGCCGTCGCCGTCAGCTCGCCCAAGGGGCTCGTCGTCCCGGTCGTGCGCAGCTGCGAGACGCTCTCGTTCGCCGGCATCGAGAAGGCGATCAAGGACGTCGCCATCAAGGCCCGCGACGGCAAGCTCAGCCTCGAAGAGATGTCGGGCGGCACGTTCACGATCACCAACGGCGGCATCTTCGGCTCGCTGCTCTCGACGCCCATCCTCAACCCGCCGCAGTCGGCGATCCTCGGGATGCACGGCATCAAGAAGCGGGCCGTCGAACACCCCGACCGGCCGGGCGAGGTCGCGCTGCGGCCCATGATGTACCTCGCCGTCAGCTACGACCACCGCATCGTCGACGGCGCCGAAGCGGTCCGCTTCCTCGTCTCCATCAAGGAGTCGATCGAGGACCCGACGCGGCTGCTGCTGGACGTGTGATCACGGCGCCGTCGCGGCGAGCAGCCCGCGGCACGCCCGGTCGCACATCGCATAGACCAGGTCGAACCCGTCGTCGCCGCCGTAGTAGGGGTCTGGCACCTCGTCGCCGGGCTCGGCTTCCGGATCCCACGCGCGGAGCAGGCGCACCCGGCTCGGGTCGGCGCCGAGCGCGACGAGGTCGTCCCGGTTCGAGCCGTCCATCACGACGACCAGGTCGAAGCGGTCGAGGTCGTCGGGGGTGACCTTGCGGGCGCGGCTCGGCAGGTCGACGCCGTGGCGGCGGGCGACGGCGATCGAGCGTGGGTCGGCCGGCTCGCCCGAGTGCCAGCCCTCGGTGCCGGCGGAGTCGACCTGGAACCGTTCGGCAACGCCCCGCTCTCTGGCGAGGTGCAGGAAGACCCCCTCGGCCAGCGGGCTCCGGCAGATGTTGCCCAGGCACACGAACAGCACGGAGGCCGTCTCAGGCACGAAGCGCCTCCGCGGCCCGCGAGTACAGCTCGAGCATGGCGTCGCGGAACGCGCGGGCGTCGCGTTCGGGCTCGTCCCACGCCGCGGCGGACGCGGCGGCCGCCCGTCGCGCGTCGACATCGAGCAGGTGCGCCTCGGCCCGCTGAGCTAGGCCCACCGGCGACGCGTCGGGCGTCTGAAGCATCGCGAGCGCGGGCGGCAGGTCGCCGCCGGTCGTGGCGCCGTCGGGCACGACGCACGGCACGCCCGCGCGGCAGGCGGTCCGAGTCAGGACGCCGACCAGCCCGGCGCTCCCCGCGGGCTCACGCCCCGTCGTGTCGGGCGAGACCACGGCGAAGTCGGCCGCCGCGAGCACGACCGGGAGCGGCGCCGTCCAGGGGAGCAGCCGCAGGTCGACCGTCGACCTCGACGCGAGACGACGGCCCCGCCGCGCGTGCGGCCCGTGCCTTGCAAGAACAGACGCGTGGATCCCGGCCACGCCGAGGACGGCAACCAGCGTGGTCGCCGCGGCCCGTCGGGTCGACGTCTCGGTATCGGTCAGGGGCACGACCAGGAGCTCCCCCGGCTCGAGGCCCATCCGCTGTCGTGCCCGGGCTCGGTCGACCGACGGCGGACCCGACGGAACCGGAACAACGGATGAGCGCCGGTCGGCGTGCCACGCCCGCTGCTCGCCCGGGTCGAAGAACGCGCCCGCCGACTCGCGAGCGGCGGCGACGCGGGCGGCCGACAGCGCCGACCAGCCGACCTCGGGCACGGGGGACGTCGGCGTGAACACCCGCGGCACCCCGGGCAGCCCGAGCCGCGCGAGCGCGGCCGCCGCGGCGCCCCAGCAGTGCACGACGTCGACCCGGTTGCGCCACGACCTGCGGATCGACCGCCAAGCGAGCTCGGGCAGGCGGCCCGGCGCGACGCGCGTCCGGGCGATCGACAGGCCGAGTGCCGCGGCGGCCCGGTGTGCGCCGCGGAACGGGCCGACCGTCTCAATCGTGGGGTCACCGCCGAGCGAGGCGATCGCGATCAGCGTGGCGTCGAGCATGCCGTCGACGCACGCGTCGGCGTTCGGCTCGGCGGCGATCAGGTGCAGCACGCGCGGCGCGCCCTCTCCCGCGGCGGTCACGTCGCGGGTCCCTTGTTCGCCGCGGCCAGCCGCTGGTGCTCGTAGAACAGCTGCCCGATCAGCAGCGACGCCCACGCCGCGCCGGCGAGCTGTTCCTCGGCGTCGCGGCCCGGCGGGGGCAGCAGCCCGGCCTTGGGCTCGGCCGACGCCGAGATCCGCGCCGGCTCACCGCCCTCGGGGTAGACCTGCTCGCCCGAATCGGCGTCGACCACCCGCACGCTCATGACCGCGACCGGCTTGAATGTCTGCCCGTCGGGCGAGACCGCGTAGGACTCGAGCCGCACGTGCACGATGACATCGGCGCCGACGGCGCGGGCGAGATCGCTGAGGGAAAAGTCTGGCGCCGCCTTCGCCGCCCGGGCGACCGAAGCCCCGCGGACGACGTCGCGCAGGTCGACCTTGTCGACCAGGATCTCGTCCACCCCGTTGCGGATCTCGTTGAGCACGCTCTCGGGGACGGCCGCGTTGTCGCGGGCCTCGATCAGCACCGTGGTCGTCCGCTTGGTATCGAGCTCGTACACGGGCGCGACCTTGGGTGGGCCCGAGACGAGCAGGTAGACCGCGCCGACCTCGTCGCACCCGGCGGTGCCGAGGCCCGCCACGCCGAGCAAGCCCAGCGAAGCCGCGGCGAGGCAACGACGCGACACGCGCGAGCGCTTAGTACGGCAGGCTGTTGGGAACTTCTTTGTCATAGAACAGCCATGAGATGCGGTTCGACAGGCGGATCGCCAGCTCCGTGCGGACGACCTCTTCGCGGAGCTGCGCGGGCCCGAGCCCGTTGGTGTCGGGGAAGCCGACTTGCAGGAACTTGCGGAACGCGAAATCGTTGGGGGTGATCGAGTCGCGTTCGAGCACGACCACCGACGCGGCCGCCTGGCCGTCCCAGAGGTAGCTGTTGCCCGGGTCGTGCAGGCGGAACTCTTGCAGGTCGATGACGACCAGCCGGTCGACGCCGAACTCGTCGGCGATCTCGATGTATTCGCGGGCCGACCACGACGGGTTGTTGTACTGGTACCCCAGCACGCGATCGGCCGGGACAACGCCCGTCGCGTCGGTGTTCTCCATCAGCTCGGCGGTCACCCGCTGCGTGAGGTACTGCACCAGCGACGGGTGGTCGGCCTGGATCGAGCGGTCGGCGGCGATGATCACGCCGAAGCTCTGCTCCGTCATGTTCGTGTACTCGGCCTCTTCGAGGTGGTCGCCGGTCTCTTCGGCGTTGCGAAGGACCAGCCCGAAGAACGCCGGGATGCCGCACCCGCCCGCGGCGACGACGGCCGCGGTCAGCAGGCAGCCACGCAGCACGACAGAAGCAACGGTTCGGAGCGGGCGTTGGCTCATGCGGACAGCCTACGGCCGAGCGGCGCCGGCGTCACGACACACGCGCGTCACCAGGTCACCATCTTGTAGATCCACGCCGCGATCGCGAGCCCCCCGATTGTCCAGAAGCCGGCCGGTCGGAGCACGCGCCCCAGCAGCAGGTCGATCCGAGAGCCGGTGACAAGCCCGTGGAGCCCGAGCCAGAACGCGCCGGCCGCGGCTACGGCGATCAGCATCCCCAGCGGTTGGGTCTTCAGCGACGCGAGGAACGACCCGTGTGCCGCGTGCGTCACGGCGGTCGTCATGCCGCACGTCAGGCAGGGACGCTCGAAGGTCTCAGCCCAAAGGCAGGCGGGCATCCCGAGCTGCCGGTGCGTGCCGTGGCCGGCGTCGCTCGGGGTCAACGCGGCCCCCACAAGCAGCATGGCCAGCGATAGCGACGCGAGAACGCCACCCCAAAGCCGCGGGCGCGGTGCTGGGAGGGCCAACGCTGGCATCAGTCGAAGTTGAAGACGCCCTTGCGGAACCCGTACAGGTAGGCGACCACAGTCGTGAACATGAAGAACAGAATCCGCACCAGCCACTCGATCGCGTCCGGGGCCTGGAAGTCGATGTTCGGGAAGGTCACGGCCCAGGGATACAGGAAGATGATCTCGACATCAAACACCAGGAAGACCATGGCGATCAGGTAGAACCGCACGTTGAACCGCTTGCGGGCGGTGCCGACGGGGTTCATGCCCGACTCGTACGAGATGCCCTTGGCCTCGCCCTCGCGGCGGGGGCCGATGATCTTCGACGCGACCACGTTGCCCACGCCGAACGCGATCGCGCCGACGATCACGAGCGCGACGGGGATGTAGTCCTGGAGCTCGAGGGACGCGAGTGAAAGCGTGGAGGTCGGGTCCATGCGGCGATGATAGACCGGCTTCCCGAGCCCTCGGCGTCGACCGGA
Organism: Planctomycetota bacterium; assembly: GCA_039815285.1. Classification (GTDB taxonomy): domain Bacteria; phylum Planctomycetota; class Phycisphaerae; order Phycisphaerales; family UBA1924; genus JBCBZP01. The sequence continues at coordinate 24,636 of JBCBZP010000016.1, read as the reverse complement.
CCGTCTCGCGGCGGGCGTCCCGCGGGAGAGAATTGGGCACGCTTCGGACCGGCTCCTGCCAACTTGGCAGCAGCACGGGCGATGGCGGAGCGCTGGCAGGCGGCTGGCAATGGCGCATGTTGCCGCGGCGTCTGGGCGCCTCTGGCACGCCGCTTGTACTAGACCTTTAGACACACCCGGGCCTGCGCGACCATTCTTGTCGCCGCCCGTCAAGACGGAGCAACACATGGCTGCCAAGGAACTGACCTTCGACCTCGAAGCCCGCCAGGCCCTCCTCTCGGGGGTCGAGAAGCTCGCCAAGGCCGTCAAGAGCACGCTGGGGCCGAAGGGTCGCAACGCCGTGCTCGACAAGAGCTGGGGCGGCCCGACGGTGACCAAGGACGGCGTCTCGGTCGCAGAAGAGATCGAGCTCCGCAACAAGGCCGAGGACATGGGCGCCCGGCTCGTCAAAGAAGCCGCGTCGAAAACCTCCGACGACGCCGGCGACGGCACCACGACCGCGACCGTCCTCGCCGAAGCGCTCTTCAAGCAGGGCTTCCGCTACATCACCGCCGGCGTCGACGCCAACGCGCTCATCCGCGGCATGAAGAAGGGCGTCGAGGTGGTCACCGCCCACATCGACGACTCCGCGACCCCGATCGACGGCAAGGCCGACATCCGCAGCGTCGCGACCATCTCGGCCAACAACGACGCCGAGACCGGCAAGATCATGGCCGACGCGTTCGAGAAGGTCGGCAAGGACGGCGTGATCACCGTCGACGAGGGCAAGGGCCTCGAGACCGAGGTCACCGTGGTCGAGGGCATGCAGTTCGACCGCGGCTACCTCAGCTCCAACTTCGTGACCAACACCGACGACATGAAGGTCGAGCTCGACAAGACGCTCGTGCTCGTCCACGAGGACAAGATCGACAACCTGACCAAGCTCGTGCCGCTGCTCGAGAAGGTCATGCAGGCGAAGAAGCCGCTGCTGATCATCGCCGAGGACGTCACGGGCGAGGCGCTCTCCACGCTCGTGATCAACAAGCTCCGCGGCACGCTCCAGGTCTGTGCCGTCAAGGCGCCTGGGTACGGCGACCGCCGCAAGGCGATGCTCGAGGACCTCGCCGTCCTCACCGGTGGCAAGGCGTTCATGAAAGACCTCGGCGTCGAGCTCGACACCATCGAGCTGTCCGGCCTCGGGCTGGCGAAGAAGGTCACGGTCGACTCGGACAACACGACGATCGTGGAAGGCGCCGGCGAGTCGGCGAGCATCCAGAGCCGCGTCGAGCAGATCCGCCGCGAGATCGACGGTGCTTCGAGCGACTACGACCGCGAGAAGCTGCAGGAGCGTCTCGCCAAGCTGTCGGGCGGCGTGGCGCAGATCAGCGTCGGCGCCGCGTCGGAGGCCGAGCTGAAGGAGAAGAAGGCCCGCGTCGAGGACGCGCTGCACGCGACCCGCGCCGCGATCGAGGAGGGCGTCGTCGCTGGTGGGGGCACCAGCTTCGTCCGGGCCCGCGCCGCGATCGAGAAGGTCCGCGAGTGGAAGGCCGTCTTCGGCAAGACCACCGAGGTCACCGCCGACGACATCGGCCACGCCAAGTACGACTACGCCGCCGGGCTCAACGTCGTGTTCAACGCGCTTCAGGTGCCCCTCCGCACCATCGCCGAGAACGCCGGAGCCAAGGGCACCGTCGTCGTCGCCAAGGTCGCCGAGCACGGCGAGAACGAGGGCCCAACCTACGGCTATAACGCGCTCACCGACACCTACGAGGACCTCGTCAAGGCCGGCGTCATCACCCCCGCCAAGGTCGACCGCCTCGCGCTGACCAACGCGGCCAGCGTCGCGACCGTCCTGCTCGCGGCCGACTGCGTCATCACCACCAAGCCCGAGCCCGAGCCCGCGGCCCCCGCCGGCGGCGACCCGATGGGCGGCATGGGCGGCATGGGCGGTGGCATGCCGGGGATGGGTGGCATGGGCGGGATGCCCGGCATGGGCGGTATGGGGTTCTAACCACCCGGCGACCTCTGACCGCCCCCTTTCAAACGGGTCGTCGCAACACGTCGAGCGACCCGCACACAGGCCCGCAAGACCATTAGCACACACCAGACCACGCCTCCGGCCGCGGCCGGATTTGGAGAACACCCATGGCCGTCAAGCCCCTCGAAGACCGCATCCTCGTCAAGCCCGCCGAGCCCGAGACCAAGACCGCGTCCGGCCTCTTCCTGCCCGAGGGCACGAAGGAGAAGCCGATCCAAGGCTCGGTCGTCACGACCGGACCCGGTCGCAAGCTCGACAACGGCACCGTCGCCAAGCCCAGCGTGGGCAAGGGCGACACCGTGGTCTTCGGCAAGTACGCCGGGACCGAGGTCGAGATTAAGGGCGTCAAGCACCTGATCATGCGGGAGTCGGAACTCCTCGGCGTGATCGGCGGCTAAACAGTTCGGCAATCGGGATCCGGCATCCGGCACTCGGCCCGGATCCCCTGCCGCAAGCGTTTGGCGTCGGACCGACGCCGAATGCCGAGTGCCGGATGCCGAAACGGAGTTTCCAATGTCAACCAAGCAGATCATGTTCGACGAGAACGCGCTCGCCGAGCTCAAGTCGGGCGTGGACCAGCTCGCAGACGCGGTGAAGGTCACGATGGGCCCCGCGGGCCGCCACGTCGCGATCGAGAAATCGTTCGGCGGCCCGTCCGTCACCAAGGACGGCGTGTCGGTCGCCAAGGAGGTCGAGCTCGCGGCCCCCTTCGAGTCGATGGGCGCCAAGATGGTCCACCAGGTCGCCAAGAAGACCGGCGACAAGGCCGGCGACGGGACGACGACCGCGACCGTGCTCGCCCAGGCGATCTTCACCTCGGGCCTCCGCTTCCTCGCCGCGGGCGCGAACCCGGTCCAGCTCCAGCGCGGGATCAACGAAGCCGCCCAGGTCGTCGCCGACACGATCGACACGATCGCGACCCCCTGCAAGGGCAAGGCCGACTACAAGAAGATCGCGACGGTCTCGAGCAACCACGACGCCGAGGTCGGCGAGCTGATCGCCGACGCGATCGCCAAGGTCGGCGCCGACGGCGTCGTCGAGGTCGAGGACGGCAAGACCGCCGAGACCACGCTCGACTTCGTCGAGGGTATGCAGTTCGATAAGGGCTACCTCTCGCCCTACTTCCTGACCGACCCGAAGACGGCCGAGGCGGTCCTCGAGGACGCGTACATCCTCATCCACGAGAAGAAGATCGCCAACATGGCCGATCTGATCCCGCTGCTGAACAAGGTCGTGCCGACCGACAAGCCGCTGCTGCTCATCGCCGAGGACGTCGAGAACGAGGCGCTCGCGACGCTGGTGGTCAACCGGCTTCGCGGCGCCCTGAAGGTCTGCGCCGTCAAGGCACCGGGCTTCGGCGACCGCCGCAAGGCGATGCTCCAGGACATCGCGATCCTCACCGGCGGCACCTACTTCTCGGAAGACCTCGGGCGCCAGCTCGAGTCGATCGAACTCTCGGAGCTGGGCAAGGCCAAGAAGATCGTCGTGACCAAGGACAACACCACGGTCATCCGCGGCGCCGGCAAGCGGGCCGAGGTCGAGAGCCGCGCGGCGCAGATCCAGGCGCAGCACGAGAAGTCGACCAGCGACTACGACCGCGAGAAGCTGATGGAGCGGCTCGCCAAGCTCACCGGCGGCGTCGCGATCATCAACGTCGGCGGCTCGTCCGAGCAGGCGATGAAGGCCAAGAAGGACCTCGTCGACGACGCGCTGCACGCGACCCGCGCCGCGGCGAAGGAGGGCTACATCGCCGGCGGCGGCGTCGCGCTGCTCCGCACGATCGACGCCCTCACCGCCGCCCAGAAGAAGGCCAAGGGCGACGCCAAGGTCGGCTTCGACATCGTCCTCCAGGCGATCGAGGCCCCGGCCCGACAGATCGCCGAGAACGCCGGCTACGACGGCGACCTCACCGTCGAGCACATCAAGGATGACGAGGGCAGCGTCGGCTTCAACGCCGCGACCGGCGACTACGTCGACCTCGTCAAGGCCGGCATCATCGACCCCGCGCTCGTCGCCAAACAGGCGATCATCAACGCGGCTTCGGTCTCCGGGCTCATGCTCACGACCGACGCCCTCGTCACCGAGCTCAAGGACGAGACGAAGCCCGTGCTGAACGCGGTCTCGTAACCGTCCGCCGGCCGGGAGTGGAGCGACCAAGACACCCACGAGCCCGGGGCGGAAGCGTCCCGGGCTCGATTCGCAAGCGGGGCCGCATCCGCGGGGAGACTCGATGCCGACGACGACCGACTACTACCAGATCCTCGGCGTCGAGAAGTCTGCGTCCGCCGACGACATCAAGCGGGCCTACCGCCGGCTGGCGATGAAGCACCACCCCGACCGCAACCCCGACGACGCCGAAGCGGAGGCGAAGTTCAAGGAAGCGGCCGAGGCCTACGAGGTGCTCTCTGACGACGAGAAGCGTCAGCTCTACGACCAGTACGGGCACGAGGGCCTCCGCGGCCGCGGCGCCGCGGGCCACGACTTCAGCCGCATGAACGTCGACGACATCTTCTCGATGTTTAACGACATCTTCGGCGGCGGCGGCGGGGGGTTCGCCGGCGCCCGCGCGGGCGGCCGTCGCGTCGCCCGCGGCTACGACCTCGAGACCGAGATCGAGATCACCCTCAGCGACGTGCTCACCGGCACCGAGTCCGACGTCGAGTTCACGCGGCTCGACGTTTGCGGCGTGTGCTCGGGCTCGGGCGCGAAGCCCGGCACCAAGCCCGTCACCTGCTCGACCTGCGGCGGGCAGGGCAAGGTCCAGCAGGCCGGGCTCGGCGGCATGTTCCGCATGGTCACCGCGTGCCCGACCTGCCGCGGGCGCGGGACGATCGTCAAGGACAAGTGCGAGGCCTGCCACGGCAAGGGCCGCACGTCGAAGAAGCGCTCGCTGAGCGTCAAGGTGCCCGCGGGCATCAGCGAGGGGCAGGTCATCCGCGTGCAGGGCGAGGGCGAGCCGCCGCCCGCCGAGCTGTCGCCCACCGGCGAGGGCGTCCGCGGCGACCTGCACGTCGTCGTCCGCGTCGCCGAGCACGACCTCTACGAGCGCGAGGGCGACCACCTGCTCATGGAAGCCCCGATCAGCTTCACCCAGGCGTCGCTGGGCGCCGAGGTCGAGCTGCCCACCCTCACGGGGTCGACCAAGATCAAGATCGACAAGGGCACGCAGCACGGCACGCTCTTCCGCGTCGCCGGCGAGGGCGTGCCCAACCTGAGGTCGGGCCGGCGCGGCGACCTGATCGTCGTCGCCAAGATCGAGATCCCCAAGAAGCTGACCGAGACCCAGCAGAAGCTGCTCCGCGAGTTCGCCGAAACCGAGAACCACGAGGTCATGCCCGAATCGCAGGGGTTCTGGAAGAAGATCGCGGACCTGCTCGGGGACTGATCCTCGCTTCTGTACCCGCCCGCGCGACGCCCGCGTACCGAGAACACACCATGCCCAACGAAGAAGCGCCCACCGAAGCCAACGTCGACAGCGGCCCCGACGATCGGCTTGACACGCCCGTCGACCACGCCCTCAGCGACGAGGCCGACGCCGTCGGCCCGGCCGACCCGGTCGCCGAGGTCCGGGCCCAGCTCGCCGACGCGGAGGCCAAAGCCCTGCGGGCGCTGGCCGACTACCAGAACTTCCAGCGTCGCGCCGCCAACAACGAGCGTGAGGCCCGCACCCGCGGCGTCCGCGACGTGCTCGAGTCGCTCCTGCCCGTGCTCGACAACGCCGACATCGCCCTCAGCCAGGACCAGGACGCCCTGACCGTCGAGAGCCTGCTCGGTGGGGTGCGGCTGATCCGCGACGGCGTCGTCCGCGCGATGACCCGCCACGGCGTCACGCCCATCAGCCCCGAGCCCGGCGACGAGTTCGAGCCGGGACGCCACGAGGCGATCATGCAGCAGCCCGTCGACGGCATCGAGCCCGGCCGCGTTGCGCTGGTCATGCAGGTCGGCTACGCCATCTCCGAACAGGTCGTCCGCCCCGCGAAGGTCGGCGTCGCCGCCGCCCCGCCGGAGGACGCCTGATGCCGACCTACGACTACCGCTGCAACGCCTGCGGCCACGAGTTCGAGCTCTTCCAGTCGATGTCCGCGTCGCCGAAGAGGAAGTGCCAGGAATGCAAGGCGATGAAGCTCGAGCGGCTGATCGGCACCGGCGCCGCCGTGCTGTTCAAGGGCTCGGGCTTCTACGAGACCGACTATCGCTCCGACGGCTACAAGAAAGCCGCGAAGGCCGAGTCCGACGCCGCCAAGCCTAAGGACGACACGTCGAAGGGCGCCAAGTCCGGCGACGCGAAGCCGACCGGCGACACGAAGCCAGACGGCAAGGCTCCCGCGAAGCCCGACCCGAAGAAGCCGGGCGCCAAGCCAAAGCCGTCGGGATCCAAGGCCAAGTCCGCGTGATCGTCGGCCACGGCGTCGACATCACCGAGGTCGCCCGCATCCGCGACATGGTCACCAAGCACGGCGACCGGTTCCTCAGCCGCGTCTTCACCGCGGCCGAGCGGGCCTATGCCCAAGACAGCGCCAAACGCAGCACCGAACGCCTCGCCGTCCGGTTCGCCGCGAAAGAGGCGGCCCTGAAAGCGCTCGGCACGGGCTGGTCGTCCGGCATCGCGTGGACCGATATCGAGGTCGTATCGATGCCATCGGGCCAGCCGACCCTCCGGGTCACCGGGCGGGCCGCGGCGATCGCCGCCGACAGCGGCATCGCGTCGTGGCTCGTCTCGCTCAGCCACACCGAGAGCCACGCGGTCGCGTCGGTCATCGCCCAGGGGCGCTACGACCCGCCGTCCGTCCGCTCACCGAAGCTTTCGTAGACCCGATCGGAACCGCCCGACTCGAGAAACCGGCCGATCGCGACGAACAGCTCGGGCGAGAACCGCTGGGCGCCCGCGCGGTTCAGGTGGATCTCGTCGACGTACAGCGAGCGGTCGTCGGACCACGCGTCGAAGTCGAGCACCTTGAAGGCGTGCCTCCGGGCGGCGAAGCGGAGCGTCGCGAGCGCCGCGTCGGAAGCGGCCCGCAGCATCGGCGCCTCGTTCTCGGGATCGTCGCGCCAGTCGGGCGAACGAGGCGGCGCGAGGACGATCAGAGCGATGCCCTCCGACCGGCAGTACGCCGCGAGACGCCGGAGCGCGACGCCGGCGACATTGGTCGTGCGGAGCCAGGCGGTCGGCTCCGTCGTCAGGTCGCCGCTGCCATAGCGCTTGTTCCAGAGCTTCGTGAACCGTGAGTACCGCTTCTTGTCCTGCGGGTTGGCGCCGAGGTCGTCGTCGGCCCGGGCGCGGTCCCAGCGGTTGCGGATGTGCCGAAGGTACTTCTCGGCATCCTCGGGCGCGCTCACGAAACTGTTCTCGGTGCCCACGGCGAGCCGGGCCTTCACGATCTCTTCGTCGAACACCGGCGGCTGGAACCGGTCCGCCGAGTTCACAAAGTTCGACGGGTAGTACAGCAGCATGTGGTCCGAGCTGAACACCGGGCCGAACTCGACCACCGCGACGTCGATCGTTCGCGCGGCGTGCGCTGTCCGGACCGTGTCGAGCATCCGGTCGATCCGCGTCGACTGGAACCCCAGGTTGAACAGCTCGGCGCCGTGCCGTTCGCGGAGGTCGTCCGCCAGCGTCGGCAGCACGCCCTGCCGCGTCATCGAGGTGCCGAAGAACGCGATGGTGACCGGGTCTTCGTCGGTCGCGGCGAGCCGCAGCGGGGCCGACTCGGTCTCGCCGAGCGTCGTCGTGGCGGTGGTGAGCGAAGTCGCGCGCCCGCCGCCGGCGCCGAACAGGTCGAAGTAGTCGCGGTACCGGCCGACGCCGAAGCGGTCGTAGAGCACGAACGCGGCGAACGCCGCGGCCGCGATCACAGCGAGGCTCAGGCCGATCGAGAGGGCTGCCGACGCGCCACGCTTCATCGATCACGCTCCAGGGTGCTGTGCCGAAGGGCCCGGTTAGAACTGGAAGTAGACAAAGGGAACCTCACCATCGTACCGGAAGTGCATCGCCGCGAAGCCAGCGAGCCCGAACGCCAGCCCCCGCGCTGCGGGCGAACCCAGCACGCGGAGCCGGGTGTCCTTGGTAAACCGGATCACCGCCTGCTCGACGGCCAACGCCCCCAGCAGGATCCAGATCAGCGGCAGGTCGACCGAGCGGAGCGTCGCGAGGTCGAAGTCGGCCGAGAGATGGACGAACATCGCGTCGAGCACGGTGAGCGTGTCGTCGAGCGTGGCGGCGCGGAACGGCACCCACGCGACGACCGCCGCGAGCAGCATGAACGCCCAGCCGAGCACGCCGGCGAGCCGCGGCGCCGTGGCCGAGAGCGGCCGGGTGATCGGCTCGGTGAGCCGCTGCGCGATCAGCAGCGCGCCGTGGAACGCGCCCCAGATGATGAAGTTGTAGCTCGCCCCGTGCCACAGCCCGCCGAGCAGCATGGTCAGCGCGAGGTTGCGGTAGGTCTTCCACGCGCCGCCGCGGTTGCCGCCGAGCGAGATGTACAGGTAGTCGCGGAGCCACGTCGAGAGGCTGATATGCCACCGCCGCCAGAACTCCGAGGGCGACCGCGCCGTATAGGGCGCGTCGAAGTTCTCCGGGAAGCGGAAGCCGAACACGCGGGCGATGCCGATCGCCATGTCGGAGTACGCCGAGAAGTCGGCGTAGATCTGCCCCGCGAAGCAGAGCGTGCCGAGCCAGGTCATCGGCGTGTCGAACGAGCCGGGGTCGTTGTACACCAGGTCCGCGAACGAACCGAGGTTGTCGGCGATCACGACCTTCTTGGTCAGCCCCAGCAGGAACCGCTCGAACCCGGCCCGGGCCCGCACCCAGCTCCAGCCGACGCGGCGCCGAAGCTGCGGCAAAAAGTCGCGGGCCCGCACGATCGGCCCCGCCACGAGCTGCGGGAAGAACGCGACGTACACCGCGAAGCTCAGCAGGTCGCGCTCCGCGCGGATCTCCCCGCGGTACACGTCGATTGTCTGCGACATCGACTGGAACGTGTAGAACGAGATGCCCACCGGCAGGATCAGCCCCACGGCCCGCAGGCCCGCGTCGACCCCGACCGCCGACAGCAGGTCGCCGAACGAGCCGATGAAGAAGTCGAGGTACTTGAACACCCCGAGCAGCCCCAGGTTCGCCGCCAGAGACGCGACGAGCCAGGACCGCCGCTCGACCGTTCGGCCCGACCGCTCGATCCGCAGGCAGGCGGTGTAGTCGATCAGCGTCGACGCGAGCATCAGCGCGCTGAAGCGGTAGTCCCACGCCATGTAGAACGCATAGCTCGCGATCAGCAGCAGCCAACGACGCCGGGTGTGCGGCAGCGCGAAATAGGCCGCCAGCACGAAGCCAGCAAAGACCAGGAACTCGACCGACTGAAAGAGCACGGGGCGGCGTCGACTCCGGGGGTGAAGCCGGATGCTACCCGGGCCGTACGGCGAGTCGAGGCCGATCTCGGCCGACACCCGTCTCAGCCGACGCCCGTTTCAGCCGACACAGGTCTCAGCCGACACCGGTCAGTGCAAGACTCGGAAGAGCTCTGACTCATCAGTGATGCCCTGGGCAACCTTCGCCTTCGCATCGACACGCATCGGTTCGAAGCCCTCTTCGATCGCGGCCTCGTAGAGCGACACGCCGTCGGCCGACTCGGCTGTCAGCCGACGGAGCCGGTCGGTCATCTTCATAAGCTCGTAGACCGCGAGCCGGCCCTTGTAGCCCGAGCCGAAGCAGTTCTCGCAGCGTCCGCCCACCTGCGACCCGGCCGAGACCGGCACCGATTCGCCCGGGATCTCGTGGACCACGCCCGTTCCGGCGCACACCGGGCACACGCGGCGGAGAAGCCGCTGCGCGAGCACGCCCAGCAGCGACGACGTGATCAGGTAGTGCTCGAGACCCATGTCGATCAGCCGCGGGATCGCGCCCGGCGCGTCGTTGGTGTGGAGCGTCGCGAGCACGAAGTGGCCCGTCAGCGACGCCTGCACCGCGAGGTTCGCCGTCTCGTGGTCGCGCACCTCGCCGACGAGGATCACGTCCGGGTCTTGGCGGAGCAGGGCCCGCAGGCCGGCCGCGAATGTCACGCCACGCTTGGGGTTGACCTGCATCTGGCTGATGCCCGGGACGTGGTACTCCACCGGGTCCTCGACGGTCATGACGTTCCGCGAGTTGCGGTCGATCTTCTGCAAAGCCGCGTACAGCGTCGTGGTCTTGCCCGAGCCGGTCGGCCCGGTGACGAGCACCATGCCGTTGGGCCGGTCGATGAGGTCCATGAGCCGCGCCTGCATGTCCTTCGACATGCCGATCTGGTCGAGCTGCAGCTCGGTCGACGACTGGTCGAGCAGGCGGAGCACGATCCGCTCGCCGTAGACCGTCGGGATCACCGACAGGCGGATATCAACCTTCCGCGAGCCGATCCGCACGGACGTGTAGCCGTCCTGAGGGGCGTGGCGGTTGGCGATGTCGAGCTCGGTCATGACCTTGAGGCGCGACGAGATCGCCGCCGCGAGCCCGAGTGGCGGGCTGAACGCGTCGACGAGCATCCCGTCGACCCGGAAGCGGATCGTCAGCTTCTCCTCCTCGGGGTGCACGTGCACGTCCGACGCGCGCCGCCGCAGCGCCTCGAACAGGATCATGTTGACCAGCCGGATGACCGGCGTCTGCCGCGCGAGCGCGAGCAGGTCGTTCGAACCCGCGGCCAGCGAGCCCGCGGCCGTCGCGATCGCGCTCTCGTCGAGCGGCATCTCCTCGATGATCTCGCCGACCAGGTCCTGCCGCGCCTCGTACCCGCGGTTGATCAGCGACGCCACCGCCCCCCGCGGGGCGAGAACGATCTCCAGGTCGGCGTCGAGCCGGTCCTCCAACGATTCGAACAGCGCGGGCTGGAAGGGCTGGGCCGTCGCGAGGGTCACGGTCCGGGTCTGACCGCCATCCGGGGTCTTGTCGGTCTGGGTCCGCAGCGCCGCGACGTGGTGCTCGCGAGCAACATCCGGCGGGATCCGCTCGAAGAAGTGTGACGCCGAGTCGTCGATTCGTGGCTCGGCGTTGAACGGCAGGTTCGCGTGCTTGGCGATCGCCTGCAGCGCCGTCTGCTCGTCGGTCCCTAGGAGCGCGAGCATGACGTCGAACGGCTCCTCATCCGAGCCCTCGGCCTGGGCGAATTGCTCGAGCTGTTCGGCCGAGAGCCCGAGACCCTTGAAGAGCCTCGCCGCGGCGGACCAGTCGCCGAGGATGGGGTTGTGCTCCGTCAGAGCTCCTGCGGTGTCCGATCCGCTGCCGGCGGGCACCTGACCCCCGGGCCGCAGCCGTTTCACGATCGCTTCTGGCAAAAGGCGTGACATGGCGGTTAGCGGGCCGAGGCCCGAGGGCCGCGCAGTGCGTCGTCCGCCAGCCCATACTCCTTGCGTTGCTGTTCCGAGAGTAGGTCTTCGATCGCGACGTTCTTGAGCGTGTCCGGCACGCGAATAGGGATCGTCAGCGGCTCCAGACGGGGCTCGTTATCCGGGAGGTCGACCTCGCTCAGAGCCGGCGCTGTGAGCAGCCGGTAGTCTTCGATCGTTGGTTCGGCCAGGATGCGAGGGGTCAGGAACACGTAAAGCCGCGTCCGCGTGTTGTTCTTGTTCGTCGAGCCGAACAGCTGACCGAGGATCGGGATGTCACCGAGGATCGGAATGCGGATGATGGTCCGCGCGTCGGACTCGACCGTCAGCCCGCCGATGATCACCGTCGAGCCGGACGGGATGGTCACCGAGCCGGAGTTGATGTCGTTGGAGATCTGCGGCGGCGGCAGCACGTCGGTGCCCTCGCCGATAAATTCCGACTGGTTGATGCTGTAGTTCAGCCGGATGTATCCCCCCTCGGAGATCTGCGGCGTCAGCGTGAACGACGTGCCGGCCTCGACCGGTTCGCCCACCGAGACCGCGGTCGTCGCCTGGCCCTGGCTCTGTTCCAGCGTCGGCTCGATGCGGACCGTTGAGACCGCTGCCTCTTCGTTGTCGTCGACGAGGATCGACGGGCTCGCGATCGCTCGGGACCGCGAGTTGGTCCGCACTGCGTTGAGCAGAACGGGCACCTGCTGTGGGTTGAGCACGACGCCGGTAAAGCCGCTGGTCGGGCCGATCGCCGTTGCTGCTCCGAACGCCCCGCCGATGCCTCCGGTCGTCTGCCCGACAGAAAAGTTCGAGCCGAGCACCTCGAACAGCGTGCCCTCCACGCTGTAGTCGAGGTCGTCGGTCACGTTCACCGTCACGATCCTCGCCTCGATGAACACCTGCGGCCGGCGCAGGTCGATCCTCTGGATCAGCCGCTCGAACTCCCGCTGCTGTCGCTGGGGGGCCTTGACGAAGAGCTGGTTGTTCGCGTCGTCGGCGATGACAAAGGTGTTTTCAGCAACAAAGGCGGCGCCGATATCGTCCTCTCCGAGGTCCGCGTCGAACTGGTTCAACACGGCGTCGTTGCTGACCTGGTTGCCCCCGAGTTGCCCCTGGGGGAGGAAGGCATTGGTGCCGTCGCCCGACGGAGTCTGCTGGTTGATCAGCCCGTTGAGGACCGTGGCGACGTCTTCCGCCGTCGCGTGAAGCAGGCGGTACGAGCGGATCGTGACCACCTCGTCAGCGACTTCGAACTCGTCGACGAGCGCCGCAAACCGCTCGTGCTGCGCGGGCGTGCCGTAGTACACGATGTACCCGCGGAAGGCGTCGGTGATCATCGTCGAACCGCCCGAGCCCACCGCCGTCTGGGCCGCCGGGTTGCTGTTCTGGACGCCGGGTTGGTTCCTGCCGCCTCCGATTCCTGCGGCGCCCGGCTGCGTGCTCTGGAGCTGCAGCGTGCTCCCGAGCCCCTGCGCTTCGGCGATCTGCGCGATGTTCGCCGTGGCGCTCCCGGTCCGGTACCGCCGCGGCTCGAGGGCCGAGGGCGTATCGATCAGATCGATCACCTCCGTCACCTCGTCGAGCTCCTCTGGCAGCCCCAGGAAGAACAGGGCGTTGTCACCCGGGTCGATCCGCAGTCGTTCGGCTAGGTTGCTCAGCGACCCGCCGCTCACGCCCTGGATCGCGGCCGCCGCGTTCGCGGGCTGCACGCCGTTCTGCTGCCCCGGCCGGCGGACTCCGGCGCCGACCCCCTGCGCCCCCGAGAGCAGCTGAATCGCCCGGTCCCTGGCGACCGGTGCCGACACGTGCAGCAGGGCGATGCGTTCGAAACGAAGCCGGCCACGCTCCTCGATGAGCTCGCTGAGAAATGTCTCTGCCACGTCGAGCGAGCGCTTCGGGCCGGTCACGATGAGCACGCCGAGCTCGTCGAGCGGCGTCTTGCGGACCGATGGGTCATTCAGCTGCTGGCTCAGGATCGGATCGATGACGCTGGGCTTGACGTTCAGCGTGCGGATGATGCGCGTCGTGTGGTCGTTCGCGGTGACAAGAGGTATGTCCTGCGAGCGGCGGACCGTGTACCAGCCCGTGTCGTCCTGCGTGATCGTGAACCCACGGGGCTGCAACAACGCGTCGAGCAGGGGAAGAAACTCGTCTTGCGCGACCTCGATCGGGGCGTTGAATTTGACAGTACCCTGGAGCGATTCATCGACCGTCATGTTCAGCCCGAGCGTCTCGGCCGCGATCGAGAGCAGCAGCGTCAGTTCAACGGGCTCGGTGAACGCCGCGAGCGAGATCGTGTCGCCATTCTCAGCTCCGGCGACAGCCTCCTGTTCGGCCAGCCGCGCTGCTTCCTGAGCGTCCTGCTCCCGGGCGATCTCGATGAACGATCGACCCGCGCTTTGCGGGTTGACAGGCAAGCCCTGGCCGCTCGCCCGGAAGCTCCCGGTCGGCGTAATCCCCGCTTGGCGAAGCCGCTCGTCGATGTCGGTGCCGTACCGCTCGGCCCGGACCGCCGGGTCCGCGATCAGGGCCGCTTGGTACAGCTCGTTGAGGTCTCTGACGCGTTGCGGGTTCTCGTCCTGCGCACGCACCACCGGCAGGGTCACCGCGTGACTCGCGATCGCGAGAAGCAGCGCGACCGAACGGCCAAGAGACCTGGGACGGCCGGCCGGAGCGTCCGTCGTCACGCCGGTGCTGTCATCGTTGGGCACGTCATGGATCCTTCGCTGCGGGCCGAGAACAGAGTCATCGTTTTCTAACGGAGATCGCCGGCCCGCTCGGTCCATGGTATCTGGCGTCTATCGGCGTTGAGCGGGAGGCAACATCACGCCCAACGCCGCGGCCAGCACGCCGCCGCAGCGGCCCCGCCGCGGACCGATCTACCGTGATACCGGCCAGCCCGCCCACCGGTGCGGCCCTGGAGACCCGATCGTGCGTGTTGTCAGCCTCCTGCCCTCGGCGACCGACATCCTCGTCGCGGTCGGTGCCGGCGACCTCCTCGTCGGCCGCAGCCACGAGTGCAACGCCGACTGGCACGGCGGCGACCTCTCGGACCTGCCAGTCCTCACCTCCGCCCGAACCGCCTATGACCCCGAAAAGGGTGCCGCCGACGTCGACCGCCAAGTCCGCGAGGCCGACCCCGCCGCCGGGCTCTACGAGCTCGACGAGGCCCTCCTCCGCGATCTCCAGCCCGACGTCATCATCACGCAGGACCTCTGCGACGTCTGCTCGATCGACCTGCGGACCGTCGAGCGCGTCGCCGCGGACCTCAAGACCCCGGCCGGCGTCCCGCCGCGGATCGTGAGCCTGGACCCCGAAACGGTCGAGGGCATCCTCGACGACGTGCTGCTCGTGGGCGACGCCGTCGGGCGATCCGGCGCGGCCGCCCCCGTGGTCCGCCGCCTCCGCGAACGCATGTGGCGCGCGCAGGAATTCGTCAACCCCTACTCGGCCGACGCCGGCATCGTCGCGTTCCTGGAGTGGACCGACCCGGTCTTCGTCGCCGGGCACTGGACCGTCCAGCTCATCGAGCGCGCCGGCGGCCGCCACCCCTGGAACGAGACCGTCCCACGCCCGGGCAGCGGCGCCGGGGCCGGACCGCAGCAGGGCGAGCGCGTCGCCGGCAAGAGCGTCCGCGTCGAGCCCTCGCTGATCGCGGCCGTCAGGCCCGACTGGGTCGTCGTCGCGCCCTGCGGGCTCAAACTCGACGAGACCCGCGCCGAAGCCGAGCGCCTCCTCGACCAGGACTGGTTCGCGAGCCTCGACGCGCTCAAAGCCGGACGCGTCGCCCTCGTCGACGGCGACCGCTACTTCAACCGGCCCGGCCCGAGCGTCGTCGACGCGTTCGAGTGGCTCGTCGGCTGGGTGCAGAAGCGACCCGAGCTCATCCCCGAGGGGTTCGCCTGGGCCGAGTTCACGCGATGACGTCGCTCGGCGGCGACAGCGGCAGCATCCGCGCGTACCGCAGGTAGCTCTCGAAATTCGCCTCGGTCTCGGTCATCGAGTCGCCGCCCACCTTCTCGAGCACCGCCCGGGCCACCTCGAACGCGACGAGGTTCTCCATCACCACCGACGCCGCAGACACCGCGCAGATGTCCGACCGCTCGTACTGGCTCTCCTGCGACTCCTTGGTGTTCAGGTCGACGCTCGGGAGACCCTGCAGGATCGTCGCGATCGGCTTCATCGTGCCCTTGACGACGATCGGCATGCCGTTGGTCATCCCGCCCTCGGTCCCGCCGGCGTTGTTGCTCGGACGCTCGAACCCCAGCGTGTGCGTGTCGGCCCGCGAAGGGTCGTGTGTGATCGGGTCGTGCAGCTTCGACCCGAGCGTGTGCGCGGCGTCGCGCCCGGCGCCGATCTCCGCCGCCTTGAACGCCTGGATCCCCATCACCGCGTACGCCAGCCGCGCGTCGAGCCGGTCGCGCGAGTCCATCGACGACCCGAACCCGGGCGGGCAGTTGAACACGTGCGCCTCGACGATGCCGCCGACGGTGTCCTTGTCGATCTTCGCCCGGCGGATGATCTCCTTCTGACGCCGCGTCACTTCCTCGTCGGGGCAGTAGGTCTCGCTCGCCTCCCGAGCCGCGAGCATGTCGAGCCGGTTCTCGGGCGTGACCTCCAGCTCCGTGCGCGCATCCAGGATCTGCCGCACGAACCCGAGCACCTCGATCCCGAGCATCTTCAGGAAACACTTGGCGAGCGCCCCGGCCGCGGTCTTCGCCGCCGTCTCGCGCGCCGACGCACGCTCGAGCGTCTCCCGGCAGTCGGTCGTCAGCCACTTGATCGAGCCCGGCAGGTCCGCGTGCCCGGGACGCGGTCGATGCACCGGCGGCGTGCGCTCCAGGTCGTCCAGGCGAGAGTCCTTGTTCTTGATCAGCATCGTCACCGGCGCGCCGATCGACCGCCCGAGCCGCACGCCCGTGACAAAGTCCGCGACGTCGGTCTCGATGCGTTGCCGCCCGCCGCGCCCGTATCCGCCCTGGCGGCGGCGCAGCTCGCGGTTGATCAGTTCGAGATCGATCTCGACGCCCGCGGGCAGCCCGGTGACTGTCGAGACGAGCGTGGGGCCGTGCGATTCGCCGGCCGTCTGGTAGTGCAGTGCCATACACGAGGATATGTCGAACCGCGGGCCCCCCCGACGTTCGCGCTACCGTCGCTCCATGCGACGATTCGACGCCGTGATCTGCGATATCGACGGCTGCCTCGGCCCGGAGGCCACCGGCCCGTTCGATATGGGCGCGTTATCGGAGGTCGCCGAGTACAACCGCCTCGCCTGGGAGGTGGGGGACCGGCCCGCGATCACCCTCTGCTCGGGCCGCCCCGTGACCGCGGTCGAGATGGTCTCCCGCATGGTCGGCAACGTCCGCTTGACCGCTGTCGCGGAGATGGGCGCGTTCCTGTACCTGCCCGAAACGACCGAGTACGAGCTCGACCCCCGCATCACGCCCGGGCAGCGGGCCGCGGTCGACGCGGCCCGCCGCTGGACCGAGGACACCCTTGTGCCCGAGGGCGCGGTCGTCCAGCCCGGCAAGCACGCATCGGTCTCGATCTTCCACCCCGACCACGACCGCCTGCACGAAGAGTTTGTGCCGCGTGTGCGGGAGCTGACCGCCGAGCGCCGCTGGCCGCTGCAGGTCAGCGCGACGTGGGCCTGGATCAACTGGGACCTCGAGCACGTCTCGAAGGCGTCGGGCATCGACCGCCTGATCGAGCGTACCGGCCTCCACAAGGACCGCCTCGCCGGCATCGGCGACACCGCGAGCGACCTGGCCATCCGCGGGCACGTCGCCCGCTTCGGCTGCCCGCAGAACGCCAAGCCCGAGCTCAAGCAGCGGGCCGACTTCGTCTCCACCGCCGAGGAAGCAAGGGGCGTCGTCGAGTTCCTCGAAACGCTGATCGGTCCCTGATGACGAGCGGGCCGGCGGCTCGGTGACTTCCGCGGCGCGTTACGATGCATACATGCAGACCGATGCCCGGCACGCGTGGCTCGCGTACCTCGTCGTCGCGTTCGTCGTGACGCCGGCGGTGTTCGCGATCCGGTACCGCCGCTCGCCGTTCGTCGTCGCCTGGCCCCCGGCCGACCGCTACGCGTGGATCGAGATCGCCTACGCCGGCGCGCTCGCCGCCTACACCGTCTGGCTGCTGCTCGCCCCGCCGATCGAGCCGGTCATGCCCCTCGCCGGCACGGCGGTCGCCCTCGCCGGGCTGCTGGTCGTCACGGCCGCGGTCGCCACGCTCGGCCCCAACTGGCGCGTCGGCCAAGACACGGCCGACCCCTCGGTCGAGTTCGTCGCGCGCGGCGTCTATCGCCTGCTCTCGCACCCGATCTACGCCGGGCTCCTTCTCGTCGGCGTCGGGCTCGCGCTGCTCGATGACCTCCTCACCCGCGCCGTCTGGTACCTCGCGACCACCAGCCTTTATGCGCTCGTCCAGTCCGACGCCGAGGCCCGCCGCTGGACGCCCACGAGGGCGCCTCGGTGACGCCCGCGTCGGTCGGCCGCCGCGTGGTCGTCGTTCGGCCCCGATAGGCTCTGCCCATGGACCCCGACGACCACGTCTGCCTGTGTTTCCGTGTCAGCCTCCGCAAGATCCGCACGTACCTCAAACGCGAGGACCCGCGGGTCCCTTCGCTGCTCTCCGAGTGCTTCGGCGCGGGCACCGGCTGCGGCTGGTGCGTGCCCTTCCTCAAAGAGCTGCACCGGCAGAACGCCGAGGGTGAGCCCGTCGACCTGCGCATCTCGCCCGAGAAGTACACGGCCGAGCGGTCGGCGTACCGAGCGACCGGCGAGCGGCCCGCTGATCAAACCTGCGATCGAGCCGTTGATCGAACTTGCGATCGAACTGGCGGCGATTAAGCCACGCGGCCCGAGTGCGCCGCGCGCTCCGAGTCCGACTGGAAGAACGAGATCACTTCCTGCTTGAACATGCCGCCCTTGAGGTCGGTAACGACATCGGTCGGGAGCCCGATGGTCGTGCTGGCCGGGGCGATCAGTTCGATCTCACCGCAGAGCTCGTGCCGGCTGAGCCGGTGGGCGAGGTTCCAATCGATGTTGAAGTCGCCGCAGGGGCGCCCCTCTTTGGAGCGGAGCTTCTCGCCGCGCAGCCCGGGCCAGCGCACCGCCGCGCCGACCTTCAAAGTGATCGCCCGCCCCTGGAACTCGCGGGCGACCGCGACCGGCTGGTGGATGATCCCGAACCCGCCGGGCTTGGCGATGAACGCGAAGTGGATGTCCGTGGCGCCCTTGTGCGAGTAGATCGTCTCACTCGGCGGCGTGATGTGGATGACCGTCTCGCACACGCCGCCGTAGCGGTTCTGGTAATAGAGGCACAGGTCGGTGACGAGCTTGTCGCCGTGCCGCCGCACGCGTGTCGTCGGGAAAAAGCACAGCCCGTCCTTCTCGAAATACGAACCGCCCGACACCCGCGCGAGGTCGTCCGAGAGCTTGTCGCGGATGAACACGAAGTACACCAGGCCCGCCGCGAGCGCGAGCGTGAGCGACGCGGCCGCGTACTTGTGGAACGTCACGCTCGGCGGCACATCGGGCGTGAGGTCTGGTGCCAGCAGCCAGGCGAACAACCCGTAGATGATCGCCGCGGAGAGGGCGAACACGATCGCGTTGTTTCGCGACTGATGCATGGCGGTGTCTCAGAGCCCGGCGGAGAACCCGCAGACCGGTCTTGATACCGTATCGGATCATCCGATTGTATGCAACAGCACAAAAAAACCCGAACACTGGTTTGGGCTCTTCGGAGAGCTGTTTCGGGGGGTCAGAGGCCCCCCATGATGCGGAAGTTGCCGATCCCGAGCTTCAGGGCTCCAGGGCGCGGAGGCTGAGTCCCAGCTCGCCGAGCTTCTCGCGGATCTCGTCGAGCGAGGTCTGGCCGAAGTTCTTCACGCCCATGAGCTCGTGCTCGGTGCGGCTCGCCAGGTCGCCGATGGTCTCGACGCTGAGCAGCTGCAGCGCCTTGCGGGCGCGGACCGAGAGCTGAAGGTCGCCGACGGGCTTGCCCAGGACGATCTCCTTGCCCGTGCCCTTGAGCTGCTCCATCAGGCGGCGGCGGGCCGCGCGGTGCGCGTCCTCGAGCCCCTGACCTAGCTTGAGGTTTTTGGTCGCGAGCATCGCCTTGATCTCGTCGAGGCTCGAGTCGCCGAAGTTCTTCGACGACATCAGCTCCGCCTCGGTCACCCGCAGCAGGTCGCCGAGCGTCCGGATGTTCATCTTCTTCAGGCACGTCCGCGTCCGGACCGACAGCTCGAAGTCGGTCACCGGCGTGTCGAGCAGCGCGTTGCGCTTGAGCACGTCCCGCGTTTGCTCCTCCTCCTGAACCATGTCCTTCGACGCGATGACGTCCTTCATGAACATCCGCGCCTTGGGATGGTTCGGGTTCGTCTCGAGGATCTGTCGCAGGCACCGCTCGGCGCGGGGCAGGTCGCCGCGGTCCTCGAAGATCACCGCGAGGTTCAGCAGCGAGTTGACGTGCGCGGGCGCGTCCTCGCAGATCCGCTCGTACAGCACGACCGCTTCCTCGTCCTGGCCGATCAAATCGAGCTGGAACGCGAGGCGGAACGCGACCTGGTGGTCGGACGGGTCGGCCGCGACCGCCTTGCGGAGCTCGGCGATCCCGCCGTCGCGGTCGCCCGCCTTCAGCAGGTTCTGCCCCGCGACCGAGTGCTCCTTTGCCTTCGCGGCGTCACGCTCGGCGGCACCCGCTCCGATGACCATTTCCATTGGGTTGTTCGACATCATGGCTCCTCGGCTGGGAGGTTGCTGGGGCCTTGGTGAGGGCCTTGATTGGGGTGAGCACGCCCGGCCGTGTGATTACAACGATAGCCCGTCGGGCGTCTCATGTCCGCGCTCGGCCAGCGGCTCGCCCGCGGTCACCGAGGGCGTCGCCCCCGCCAGCGTCGCCTGCCCCGCCAGGTCGTTGGTCGCCCGCCCCTCGAACCCGTCTCGCTCAGAACCCGGTTCGCCCGGCTCGCCCGGCGTGGAAGCATCCCCGCCGCCCTCGGTCAGGCGGTACGTCCGCCATGGCCCAAACACAAACCGTGCGAGCATCGTCACCCCCAGCACCGCGATGAACACCGCCGCCCCGATCCAGGGTCCGAGCGACCCCAGCTCGGGCAGCAGCTCGACGATGCCGAAGCCCATCCCGACGATGAAGACCCAGCCGCAGACGACCGCCGCGACGCCCGGCCACTTCGTGTCGCCGGCCCCGCGCAGCGACCCGATGAGCATGATCCCGACCGAGTCGAAGAGCTGGAACAGGGCGCCCGCGATCATGACCTTCCCGCCGACGTCGAGCATGCGTTCCCGCGCCGCCGGCGGCGCCGAATCGTCCACGAAGAGCGCGATCAGCGGCTCGCGCAGCACCACCATCAGCACCGCGCACAAACCCATGTACCCGCCGGCGACCGCGAGCGCGTACCAGCTCCGCCGCTCGGCGATGTCCGGGCGGTTCATGCCCATGTACCGCCCGACGATCGCGGTGATCGCGATCGACAGCCCGACCGTCGGCATGAACGACGCGTGCATGTACCGCAGCGCGATCCAGCCGACGGCGTTCTCGACCTCGGCCGCCTCGGCGACGAGCGCCGGGTCGGTGATGCCGGCCGCCCGCGCCGCCGCCGCGCCGCCTGCCCCGAGCAGGTAGCCGGTCAGGATCCACCAGCAGACGGTCTCGGAGCCCATCTGGAGCCCCGCGGGCCAGCCGAGCCGGGCGATGTCCCGTGCTTCGCGCCGCCACGACCGCGCCGCGGCGCGCGTCTGGTACGCGGCGTTGTACCTCGGCCCGAGGAAGACCAGGAGCTGGATAGCGATCTCGACCGCGTAGCCCACGAGCGTGCCGTACGCCGCGCCCGTGACGCCCAGCGGCGGCAGCGCGTCGTCGATCGGCCGCAGCAGCTCGGTCACCGCCGACCAGCCCGGCACGTGCGGGTCGAGCGCCGGCACCGAGACGCGCCCGAAGATCAGCACGTAGTTCGCGACCACGTTCGCCAGGTTCGACGCGACGACCGCGTACGTCACCACGCTCGGCTTGTGGATGCCGAAGTGGAACTCGCTGATCGGTTTGACGACCAGCTTGAGCAGCGAGCCCACGAGCAGCACCTGGGCGTACGAGGTCTCGAGCCGGCGCAGCTCACCCGTGTGGTTGAAGCCCAGGGTCAGGCCGAACACCTCGACCCCGCCGAATAGCAGCGGCACGAGCGCCGCGGCGACCAGCATCAGCGGCCACGTCGCGACCCCGCCCCAGATCCCGGCCCACGCGTACCGCGCTCCGCGCTCCGCCGTGCCCGCGCCCAGGTTCTGCGAGACATACGTGTTGATCACGCTGGTGACGCCGAAGAAGACCGAGAGCACGACCCAGTTGGTCATGCCCCCGTTGCCCTGCGCCGCGACATACGCCGGCTCGGGCCCTATCTGCGCGACCATGAGCGCGTCGACGAACT
Organism: Planctomycetota bacterium; assembly: GCA_039815285.1. Taxonomy (GTDB): domain Bacteria; phylum Planctomycetota; class Phycisphaerae; order Phycisphaerales; family UBA1924; genus JBCBZP01. The sequence continues at coordinate 2,833 of JBCBZP010000016.1, read as the reverse complement.
GCATCGCGCTGAAGCTCGCCATCGTCGCGATCGTCGGCACGGCGATCGTCAGCAGCTCCCGCAGCGGCGGGCGCACCTCCTGCAGACCGGGTGTCTTGGGCGTCTCACTCATCCAGCCCGGAGCGTAGTGCGGGCCCGGCCCGGCGAATTCAAGGTTGCGTGAGCTAGGTCGGCGAGGGCGTGCCGGCCAGCTTCGCCGCGAGGCGCATCGCCGCGATCATCGACGACGGGTCGGCCCGACCTCGCCCCGCGATGTCGTACGCCGTCCCGTGGTCGGGGCTCGTCCGCCAGACCCCGAGCCCGAGCGTGACGTTGACCGCAGACTCAAACGCGAGCAGCTTCACGGGGATCAGCCCCTGGTCGTGGTACATCGCGACGACGATGTCGAACGATGGCCGCCCGTCGAGGCGGGCCGCGCGGAAGACCGTGTCGGCCGGGAACGGCCCGCTCGCCGAGATGCCCTGCTCGACCGCCGCCCTGATCGCGGGAGCGATCAGCCGCTGGTCCTCGTCGCCGAGCAGCCCCTGTTCGCCGGCGTGCGGGTTGAGCCCGCAGACCGCCACCCTCGGCTCACGGACGCCGAGCGCCCGGCAGAACCCGTGCGCGAGGTCGATCGTGTCGAACACGCGCCCGATCGTCAGCGCGTTGCGCAGCTCCATCAGCGGGAGGTGCGACGTCGCGAGCGCGACGCGCATCACCGGGCTCTCGAACGCCATGACCGTCCGCTTCGCCCGAAACCGGCTCGCGAGCAGCTCGGTGTGCCCTGGGAACGAGCGCCTCCCGGCGAGGTGCCACGCGTTCTTCGAGATGGGCGCGGTCACGACCGCCGCCGCAGGTGCCTGCGCGTCTCGAGCCGCGGCGATCGCCGATTCGACCGCGCGGAAACCCGCCTCGCCCGTGGCCGCGGAATCCTGCCCGGTGCGGATGTCCGGATGTGGCTGGTCGACTACGACCACATCACGCCCCTCCGTGTGCTCGAGCGGCGCCCCCGGCGGCGCCCGCCACCAGTCGGGTGTCAGCCCACGCGACTCCGCCGCGCGGCACAGCATCTCGTGCGACCCGTACACCGTCCACCGCGCGGCTCGACGCACCTCCGGCGTGTGCAACGCCGCGGCGACCACCTCCGGCCCGATGCCGGCTGGGTCGCCGGCAGACACGGCGATGCGGGGAAGTGAAAAGGCACTGTTCGACATTGATATGGCTACCGCCCGAGCCGTGTCGACCGGGTGCTGGTTAGCATACGGCATGAGAAGATGTTGCCCCGAACCGATACCCGCCACAGCGCAGGGCATCACCGCGCTCGGGGTTGCCTTGCTGGGCGTATCGGCTTTCCTGGTCGGATGTGGAACGTCGAGCCTGCCCCGCACCCGGGCGGCCGACCCGCTCACCGATACCGGCGGCGGCTACCCGCCCGTAGAGCTTGACTCGGGCGTGCGCTACCGCGATGTCACCCTCGGGGAAGGGCAGCCCGCGACCGAGGACGCGCTGCTGCTTGTCCGCTACGAGGGCCGTCTCGACGACGGCCGTGTGTTCGACGCGACCGGCGAGGACGCACGCCTGCTGCCGCTGGGCAAGCTCATCGAGGGCTGGCGCACCGGCGTGTCGGGCATGCGGCCCGGCGGCGTGCGCACGGTTGTCATCCCACCCAACAGTGCATATGGCGACGGGGGCGATGCCGCGCAGGCGATCCCGCCCCGAGCCACGCTGACCTACGTGGTCCAGCTCTTGTCGGTCTACCCGGGCGAGTCCGAGAGTGACGACGCGCCGGGGGGCACTCTCGAGCGGCGGACCGCGGGCGTCGATGGGCCGTCGTCCTCCGCGGGCGATCGGGTCAGCAACCGCTTTCTCCCCGTGACGCCCCCGCCGCCCGTCTTGCGTGAGGCGCGTTGACACGCACGCGGTGCTGGCTTCAGGCGAGCACGGACGGCAGCCCCAGCGGTTCCGGCCCCAGCGTCTGCACGGTGCTGTTCTCGAACGACATCACGCTCGCGTGCTCGTTGACGTCATCGATCGTCAGGCGATCGATCGCGTCGGTGACCTCATCGAGCGGCCTCACTCGCCCGAGCCGATCGAGGTCGGAGACGAGCGCCGAGGCGCGGGCCGCCGTCGACTCGCCGTGGAAGACCACGTTCGCCTTCATGCCCGCGATCGCGCGGTCGAACTCGTCCTGAGTGACGAGCCCCTGCGCCGTGGTGATGCGCACGAGCTCGTCGGCGAGCACGTCGAGCGATTCCTGGGCGCGCTCGGGCGTGGTCCCGACGTACGAGTGCAGCGTGCCCAGCGAGCGCGACGCGCGGTAGCTCGCCGACACGGTGTAGCAGAGCCCGCGCTTCTCGCGGACCTCGGTGAACAGCCGCGACGACATGCCGCCCGACAGCACGTGCGTGCACAGGCGTTGACGCAGAGCGGCGGTCTCGTCTTGGGCCGGCGGCGCGTCCGAGATCACGATGATCTGGACCTGATTCGAGGGATCGGTGATGTGGTCGTAGCCGCGCGGCGACTCGCCGACGGGGTCGGGCAGCGGCGCGTCGCTCGTCTCGGTCGGCATCAGACCGCCCACGAGCTCGAGGGCGTGCTCGTGCGTGACCGCCCCGGCGAGCGAGACGATGGTGCGGGCGGTCGCGTTTCGCTCTTGCCACCACGAGCGGGCGTCGTCGATCGACGACGCGTCGATGCCCTCGACGCTGCCGTGCGGGCAGCGGGCGTACGGGCCCGGGAAGTGCCTCGCGCCGGCGGCGCTGCCGGGGCCCACCCGGGGGGACGCGGCGGGGGGCCCCGTCGCCGCCCCCCCCGGCGCCATGGCGGGCGCGCGGGCGGGCCCCGCGGGGCGCCG
>JBCBZP010000023.1:0-40854 GCA_039815285.1 Planctomycetota bacterium | reverse complement strand
GTTCGCCTTGCGACGTAACATCCTGCGATTCCAGGTGACCGCGGGCACCGTAAAGCGTGCGGTCATTGCGCAGATAGGTCGTGTTCGCGATGTTGGCGCGCCAATCGCCCCCTCCCCCTCCTCCCTCCTCTGCCCCTCCTTCTACCTCCGGGACGCCGAGCCCTTCCCGCGATCCGGTCGTCGAGGCCGGGCTCGAGGAGCCGCCCCGCCCCGACTCGCCGATCCCGCTGGCCCATCCGGACCCAGACATCCCTCGGAGCGGTCGGCCGCGCTCTTCCGAGCACCGCATCGAGCCCGGCCTCGGCGAGACCTACGACCTCGCCGACGACGACTGATCCGGGCGCGACCGGTACGATCCTGTGATGGCCAAGGTGCTCGTTGCTATGTCCGGAGGGGTCGACTCGTCCGTCGCGGCCGCGCTGCTGCGTGACCGCGGGCACGACGTCGTCGGCGTCTTCATGCGGCTCGGCTCGCCCGGCGAGACCCTCGACGAGCTCTCGCCCTTCGGCGAGGGCGCCGACTCTGCCGGCGTCTCCTGCGACCCGACCAAGGTCAAGATCGGGCACCAGGGCTGCTGCTCGATCAACGACGCCGCCGACGCGAGGCTCGTCGCCGCCGAGCTGGGCATCCCCTTCTACGTCTGCAACTTCAAGAAAGACTTCGGCCGCATCATCGACTATTTCGTCGACGAGTACGCCCGCGGCCGCACGCCCAACCCCTGCGTCCGCTGCAACGACTGGCTCAAGTTCGGCAAGCTCCACGACTACGCCGAGCAGATCGGCGCGACCCACGTCGCGAGCGGGCACTACGCCAGGACCGTCGATCGCGGCGGCAACGCCCACGAGCTCCACCGCGGCGCCGATCTCTCCAAGGACCAGTCCTACGTCCTCTTCGGCATCCCGCGCGGCCAGCTCCCCACGACCCTCTTCCCGATCGGCGACATCCAGTCCAAGCAGGAGGTCCGCGACCTCGCCGACCGGTACGGGCTGCCGGTGTTCGACAAGCCCGACTCCCAGGAGATCTGCTTCGTTCCGGACAACGACTACGCGGGGCTTGTCGAGCGTCGCCGCCCCGAGCTCGCCGCGGCGGGACGCATCGTCGACGCCGAGGGGAACACCCACGGCGAGCACGCCGGCCAGCACCGCTTCACCATCGGGCAGCGCCGGGGCGTCGGCGTCGCGCTCGGGCACCCGGTCTACGTCATCGACAAAGACCCCGAGACCAACACCGTTGTCGTCGGCGAGGACACACAGCTCACCTCGACCGCCTGCACCGCCCTCGAGCCGAACTTCCTGATCGACCCCGCTGCGCTGGCCGACTGGACCCCCGTCCTCGCTCGGCACCGCTACAACGGCGCCGCCGTCGAAGCCGAGGCCCGCACGCTCGACGCGGGCGAGCACGCGCCAACGCCCTCGGGCCGCCGCGGCGCGTTCGAGGTGAGATTCGCCGAGCCGCAGCGGGCGGTGACCCCGGGGCAGGCGATCGTCTTGTACGACGCGACCCGCGTCGTCGCCGGCGGCTGGATCAGCGGCGTTCGCTGACCATCCGCCGCTGTCCCTGTCCCTGCCCCCGTCCACGCCTGCGGCCCGCGTCAGTCGTCGACCTTCTTCATGATGAACAGGTAGTTGAACCCGCGGAGGAAGAAGTTCTCCTCCTCGGCCGCCTTGTGCCAGTTGCCCTTGCCGAGCTTCTGGTTGAACCGCTCGACGCAGACGATGTCGACGGGCTCGAAGACATCGCGCATCATCGCGAAGAGCTCGAAGCCGATGGGCATGAAGACCCCGCCGCCGCCGCCCTTCTTCCCGCGACGCTTCCGCCACGAGTCGCTGACGTACAGCGCCAGGTACCGGCGGTTCTTCAGCACGCGGTAGACCTCCTCGAGCACCCGGGCCATCGCGTCGTAGTAGTGCTCGGCGTGCTCACGCTCGGGCTCGGACGCGTCGAGCTTGCCGATGCACCGCGGGTCGTCCGAGTAGTCGATGTGCGTCGAGTACGGGGGGTCGACGAACACGAAGTCGACGCACGCGTCGTCGAGCGGCAGGTCGCGCGCGTCGGCCGGCTCGATGTCGTCGCGGCTCGGCGCGAGGTCGAACCCGACGCCCCGCCTGGCCAGGTCGCGGCAGACGTCGAGCGTCGTCCCCGAGCCGCACATCGGGTCGGCCACCAAGTCCCCCTCGCGGGTGTACCGGCTGAGCACCTGCCAGATCACCCAGCTCGGCGTGGCGCCCGCATAGTCCTTGGAGCCCTGCTGTGTCGTGCCGTCCGCGGCGTCGTAGTGCTGGCTCGGGTACGACCAGTGCGTCGTCGTCATCACCCGCAGCTTGGGCCGCTGCCCGGGCCGCACGCGCGGCAGCTCCGGACGCCCCGTCGAACGGCTCACGAGCCCGCCCCTAAGCCAGATCCCGAAGCGCCCGCTCGCTCCCGCTCGAACGCGACCAGCACGTTCCCGACAGCCTCGTCCATCCCGACCCGCTGCTTCACGCCCGCGGCGTTGGCGTGCCCGCCGCCCCCCAGGCTCCCCGCGACCCGCGACACGTCGACCATGCCCTCGCCCGGCTTGCTCCGCAGGCTCGCCTTGACCAGCGGTCCCTCGCCCGCGGGCGACTCGACCTCGACAAAGATCGCGACCGCGCGCACGCTGCCGATCGACATCGCCGCGTCCTGCATCCCGCCGAGGTCTTCGGGCCCCGCCTTCGCGGCGCGGATGTCCTCGACCGTCAGCCGCATGACCACGAGCTCGCCGCCGCACTCAAACGTTGCCGACGCCAGCGCCCGCGCCATCGCCCGGAGCCGCGCCGGCCGGTCACGCTGCGTCACCGCCGACAGCACCGATACCGTGTCCGCGCCCGCCTCGACAAGGTCCGCCACCGTCCGCAGCGTCCTCGGCGTCACGCTCGAAAAACGGAACCAGCCCGTGTCCGTCGCGATGCCGAGGTACAGCAGCGTCGCGATCTCCTTTGGCAGTCCGTTCATCGATCGTGAGAGCACCGCGGCGCAGACGTCCGCGACCGGCTCGCAGACCGCCGCGGCATGGGTCTCCAGCAGCCGCGACCCCGACATCTCGCCGTCGCCCTGCAGGTGGTGATCGATCACGACCGTCCGGTCCGCCCGCCCCCGTACCCAGTCGCCCAGCGCGTCGAGCTGGCCCCACGATCCGGTGTCGCACACCACCACGGCGTCGAACTCCCCCTCGGGCACCGCCCCGCCGGTCAGGTGCTGGTGTGAGGTATCGCCGAGTAGCGCGTCTGAGAACAGCGGCATCGCCCCAACGTAGAACGCCGTGGCGCGCGCGCCGTCGACGTTCAGCGACCGAACGAGCGCCCCGGTCGAGCCCAGCGCATCGCCGTCGGGCTTCGCGTGCGTGAGCACGGCCACGCGCCCTGCGTCCCGAAGCCGCGCCGCGACCTCTTCCGCCGTTGTCGTCGGCGTCCACTCGCTCATGCGATCCCTTCCAACATCGAATCCCGTTCTCGAACCGTCGCGATATCGCGCTCGATCTGCGCCGTGAGGTCATCGAGCGAGCCGAACCGCACCTGGTCGCGCACCCGCGACCGGAACGCCAGCCGGATCGGCCAGCCGTACTCGTCGAGCCCGGCGATCGCGTCGGCGTCGCGTTCGATGTCGAGCAGGTGCGCCTCGACGGTCCGTTGGGCACCGTCGACAGTGGGGCGGTCGCCCACGTTGACCGCCGCCGGAACGCCCCGCCCGCCCGGCAGCGTCGCGTCGCAGGCGTAGACGCCGTCGCCGGGCAGAACTTGGTCGGTCGAAACGTTTGCCGTGGGAAAGCCGATGGTCCGGCCGCGTCGCTCACCGCGCTCGACGACCCCCCGCAGGGTGTACGGCCGGGCAAGCACCCGCGCCGCGTCTCGCACGCGGCCGGCGCGCAGCAGCCAACGGGTGATGCTGCTGCTGGCGCGCACGACCGTGTCGTCCCCGAGCGTTACGTCGGCGTCGTCGACCACGACAACCTCGAAGCCGAGCCCGTCGCCGAGCGCCCGCAGCGAGTCGATCCCGCCGAGCCGGCGGCGGCCGAACCGAAAATCCGCCCCCTCAACCACGGCCCTGGGGCCCTCGGGCATCAGATGCCGTTCGACGAACGCTTCGGGCGACAGGTCGAGCGTCCCGTCCCGCGGGTCGAGCCGCACGACCCGGTCCGCCCCAGCTCCGATCAGCAGCTCCGCGCGGTCTTCGAGGGTGCTCAGCCGACCCGGGCCGGCGGGCCGCCCGGTCTTGAGCACGACCGAGGGGTGCGGATCGAACGTCAGTACGACAACCTCGGCCCGCGGCGAGGCGTCCGCGATCTCTCGGGCGCGCGCGACAAGCCGGCGGTGCCCAACGTGCACGCCGTCGAAGTTGCCGATCAGGAGGACGCTGTCAGGGTTGGGCGACATCAGCACAACACAGTAGTTCGCCCGACCCGCGGGACCCGCGTCGGGCACGGGGCGTTGGTGTCCGTAGCATTCTCTATGCCGTTGTTCCGAAAGAAGCCCCCGGTCGCTCCCGCCCCCCAGCCGCTCGGCCCTGGCATCGCCCGTGCCCCCGCGACCGACGCGAGCGACCCGGCGCTCGAGCCCGAGGTGCAGCGGCTGGGCCGCGAGCTGCTCGACGCGAGCCGGCTGCACCGCAGCGGCCTGCTCAGCGCGAAGTTCTACTCCGACAAGCTCATGACCTGGTCGATGCAGGACCACGAATTCAAGGTCAACCTCTTCCGCTTCGTCGACGTCTTCCCCGCGCTCCGAAGCAAGGAGCAGGTCCACGAGCACCTGGTCGACTACCTCACGCAGCCGGGCGTCAACCTGCCCGCGGGCATGGGCACGGGGCTGCGGGCGGTCGAGGGCGTGGGGGGGCTCGCCAAGGGGCTCATGACCTCGACGATCACCTCACAGATCCGGGCGATGGCCGAGAAATTCATCGCCGGGACCGACGCCGAGAGCGCCCTCCCGCGGCTGCGCCAGCTCCGCAAGAACCGCATCGCGTTCAGCGTCGACCTGCTCGGCGAGGTCTGCGTCTCCGACGACGAGGCCGACGCCTACCGCGACAAGTACCTCGACCTGGTCACCAACCTGCCCAACGAGACCGACCGCTGGCACCCCAGCGACCTGCTCGACGCCGATCACCTCGGGGTCGTCCCGAGGTCCAACGTCTCGATCAAGCTCAGCTCGCTCTCGGCCAGGATCAATCCCGCCGCGCCCGAAGCGAGCATGCGCGACCTCGACCGCCGCGTCCTGCCCATCCTCGAGACCGCGCGCGACCGCGGCGTCCTGATCAACTTCGACATGGAGCACTTCGCGCTCAAGGACCTGACGATCGCCGCGTTCCAGCGGTGCTGCGAGCGGCTCGAGTTCGACGCCGGCATCGCGATCCAGGCCTACCTCAAGTCGGGCGACGAAGACGCGGCCCGGCTCGCCCGCTGGGCCGTCGAGCAGAAACGCATGGTCACGGTCCGCCTGATCAAGGGCGCGTACTGGGATTACGAGACCATCCACGCCGAGCAGGAAGGCTGGGCCTGCCCGGTCTGGAACGAGAAGTGGCAGACCGACGCGTGCTTCGAGCGCATGGCCCGGACGCTGCTCGGCGCGACGCCGGGTGACGCGACGGGCGGGGGCATCAAGCTCGCGCTCGGCTCCCACAACGCCCGGTCCATCGCCGCGGCCGTGGCGTACGCCGAGTCGCGCGGGCTGCCACGATCGGCGGTCGAGCTCCAGATGCTGCACGGCATGGCCGACGAGTTCAAGGCCGCCGCCGCCGAGCTCGGCTACCGCGTCCGCGAGTACGTCCCCGTCGGCGAGATGATCCCGGGCATGGCCTACCTCGTCCGCCGCCTGCTCGAGAACACCTCCAACGAGTCGTGGCTCGTCGCGGGCTCGACCGAACGCGTCGGGCATGAGGTCCTGCTCGCCGACCCGATGACCCGCGCCACACGCGGGCACTTCGACGGCGGGCCCGGCGCCCCGGAAACGCCCGGCGTCGTGCCCGACCTCGCCGACCAGGCCCCCGAGCGTCACGAGCTTGCCCCGGGCGTTGAGGGTGTCGGCGACGGGCGGCCGTTCTTCACCGAACCGCTGCGCGACTTCGCCGACCGCGATCAACGCGCCGCGTTCGCGGCGGCGATCGAGACCGCCGCCGTGCCCGAAGTCGCCAACGACCGCACGCCGGGCGACGCCGCCGAGATGGTCGGCCGGGCCCACGCCGCGTTCGCCGCATGGCGCGACACCGACCCGGCGCTGCGGTCGTGCGTGCTCGTCGCGGCCGCCGCCGAGATGCGACGCCGGCGCGACGAGCTCTCGGGCGTCATCATCAAGGAAAACGGCAAGAACTGGTCCAACGCCGACGCCGACGTCACCGAGGCGATCGACTTCTGCGAGTACTATGCCCGGCTCGCGCCGAGCCTCTTCGACCGCCGCCGGCTCGGGCGCTTCATCGGCGAGCTCGACGAGCACTGGCACCAGCCACGCGGCGTCGCCGCTGTCGTCAGCCCGTGGAACTTCCCGCTCGCGATCGCGTGCGGCATGGTCGGCGCCGCGCTCGTCACGGGCAACACCGTCGTCTTCAAGCCCGCCGAGCAAACCCCCGGCATCGCCAAGGTCCTCTTCGACATCCTCGACCGAGCGATCCGCGACGCGCTCGGACAGCCCGCGCAGCACGTCCTGCACTTCTGCCCCGCGCCGGGCGAGACCACCGGTGCCGCGCTCGTCCGCGACCCGCGGGTCGCGTTGATCGCGTTCACCGGCTCCAAAGCGGTCGGCCTCGACATCATCCAGGCCGCCGCCCGGATACCGTACGCAGTGCCCGACAACACCACGCCGCCGGCCGAGCCGGGCTTCCCCCAGACCCACGTCAAGCGCGTCATCTCCGAGATGGGCGGCAAGAACGCGATCATCGTCGACGTCTCGGCCGACCTCGACGAGGCCGTCCTCGGCGTCCGCGACTCCGCCTTCGGCTTCAGCGGCCAGAAGTGCTCCGCCTGCTCGCGCGTGATCGTCGTCGACCCCGATGGCCCGGCGGGCCCGCACGCGGCGCAGTTCACCCAGCGCCTGATCGAGGCGAGCCGCGCCCTCGTCGTCGGCTCGCCGCTCGACCCCGCGACCGACCTCGGCCCGGTGATCGACGACGACGCGGCCGAGAAGATCCGGAGCTTCGTCGAGCGGGCCGCCCTCGACGGCGCCCGACCCGCGCTCGGCCAGTCCGACTTCGAGGTGCCCGCGGCCGACGAGCGGGTCGCCCCGGCGAACTACATCACGCCGCACGTCTTCACGGGCGTCGAGCGCGACCACGCGATCGCGACCGAAGAGATCTTCGGCCCGGTCCTCGCCGTGCTCCACGCGTCGAGCTTCGCCGAAGCGCTCGAGCTCGCCAACGCGTCGCACTACAAGCTCACCGGCGGCGTCTTCACGCGGATGCCCGCCCACATCGAGCGAGCCAAGCGCGAGTTTCGCGTCGGCAACCTGTACATCAACCGGTCGATCACCGGCGCCCTCGTCGGCCGACAGCCGTTCGGCGGATTCGGGCTCTCGGGCGTCGGCTCAAAGGCCGGCGGGCCCTACTACCTGCTCCAGTTCGTCGAGCCCCGCGCGTCGTGCGAGAACACGATGCGGCGTGGGTTCGCGCCCGAGCTGTAACGCTCGCCGGTCCGTCGAAGAGCTCTTATCCCATCACGGCGAGCATCTCGTCGAGCTCCATCGCGTCGGAGATCTCGCGCTTCTGCACCCACTTGACCGTCCCGTGCCCGTCGTCGGCCTTGGAGATAATCACGGTGCCGCGGCCCGAGACGTTCAGGTCGGGCCAGTACAGCCCGTACGCCTTGCAGACGGCGCGGTGCATGTCGGCGAGCAGCGTCTGCTTGAGGTGCAGTTGCTCGCGCCACGCCTTGTGCACGAAGAAGCTGTCGCAGCTCACGCCCACGACCGTGAGCCCCGCCCCCTCGAGCCGCTCCATGTCGCGCGTGATGCACTCCATCTCGGTCGAGCACACGGGCGAGAAGTCCAGCGGGTAGAAGCAGAGCGCGACGTCGGAGGCCTTGAGGTGTTCTGAGAGCGTCCAGTCGTTGCTCTCGTGGTCCTTGAGCGTGAAGTCCGGGGCCGCGTCGCCCACCTCGATCGGGGTCTCACGAACGGGAAGGTCCTGACTCACGGTGCGTCTCCTTGGTCGCGGGCGGCGGGCCCTGTGGCGTGCGGCCCGGTTTCGGCTCGGAAACTCGGCCCCGCAAAGCTAGCATGCGTCTGCTGGTGGAGCCAGCGACAGGTCGCCGACCGCGACCGCCACGCGCTCTGGCGGTCGCGAAACACGCACGGAGGTGATACCCATGGCCGCATCCACGAAATCAGACGCAAAGCCCACAACACCCTCCGAGCACCACATGGCCAGCTCCCCAGCGGATAGCACGCTCGACGAACGGTACCGATCGGTGCTCGAGCGCGTCGCGAACGCCGAGGCCCGCGCCGGGCGGCCCAAGGGCGCGGTCCACACCATCGCCGTGACCAAGTACGCCGAGATGGACGACGTCCTCCGGCTCATCGAGCTCGGCCACCGCGACTTCGGCGAGAACCGCGTCCAGCAGCTCACCCAGCGGGCCGCGCACATCGACGAGCTGATGAACCGCCGGGCCACGCTCACCAAAGCCTCGGTCGAGACCGGCGGCAGCGGCGCCCCGCCCGAGCCCGTCCGCTGGCACCTCATCGGGCACCTCCAGCGAAACAAGGCCAAGCCAGCCGCCGAGGTCACCCGCCTCATCCACTCGGTCGACTCCCTCCGCCTTGCCGAGGAACTCCAGGCGATCGGGCTCAAGCGCGAGCACCCCATCGAGCTGCTCGTCCAGGTCAACTGCTCGGGCGAAGACCAGAAGTACGGCTGCAACGTCTCCGCGACGCAGGCGCTCTGCGAAGCGATCGACGGCATGTCCGCCCTCCGCGTCCGCGGGCTCATGACCATGGCCGCCTATTCCGACGAGCCCGAGGACGCCCGCCAGACCTTCGCCCGCTGCCGCGAGATCTACGACGACATCACCCGGCTCGAGCTCAACGAGGGCCGGTTCAACATCCTCTCGATGGGCATGTCGGGCGACTTCGAGGTCGCGATCGAAGAGGGCGCCAACCTCGTCCGCGTCGGCAGCGCGATCTTCGGCGAACGCCCGCCCGCGAGCGACGACGACAGCGACGAAGAAGACTGATCACCCGCGCGGTCCGCCGGCTCAAGCGATCGTGGTTCAGGCGATCGCGGTTCAGGCGTACGACCGGGCGCGGGAGACCACGCCGCGGTCACGCGTGTACTCCATGTGCCGCTGCAGGTTCCGCCCGGGGCAGGCGGTGGGGGCCCACTCGCGGTGGGTCTTGACGCCGCGCAGGTCCACGGCGTGGGCCGCCATCAGCGTGACGAGCAGCTCGTCGAGGGCCGCCGTCGCTTCGGGCGTCGGCGATTGCACCTCGAAGTTACCCAGCACCATGATCCCGATGTTCCGCGGGTTGCGGTTCTTGACGTGCGCCCCCTGCCAGACCAGCGGCCGGCCCTCCCACGCTTCGCCCATCGGGTCGACCACGAAGTGGTACCCGATGTCCGCCCAGCCGAGCCCGACGTGCGACCGACGGATCATCGCGATCCGATCCCGCACGCCCGCCCGGCTCGTCAGCCGCACCGGCGGCATCCCGTCGTGGTGCACCGTGATCCGCTCGACCCGGCCCATCCGGTCGGCCCGCGAGGCGATCGTGGTTTCCGAGGACCACTGGCGCCGCCCCCGCACGCCCACGGGGGCCGCGAGCTTGCCGCGGGCCGCCGTGAAGCGCCGCTTGGGAAGCGACTCCCTCGCGATCGTCGGCCAGTCCGGGCCCGGCAGCGGCAGCGACCTGCCCGTCCCCCGTGCGCACGCTGGCAGCAGCGAGACCGCACCCGCTCCGAGCAGCACGCCCAGCAGCCGACGCCGCCCGACCGGTTGTTGTGATGCCAGTTCGTCCATGCCCGAAGGGTATCGGGAACTCCGCGTGGCACGCACCAGCCGGGGCCGCTAAAGTGGATGCGCAAATCCTCTGGTGGGCACGCTCGATCCGTCCACCCGCGATCCGTCTTCATCAGGCCCGGCACCGGGCGCACGAAAGGTCTCGGACATGAACGCCCGCAATGTCACGCTCGCCATCACCCTCGGCCTTGTCGGCGCCAGCGCCGCCGCCACCGAGCACGAGGCGGCCGAACGCCCGATCGAGCTTGGGCGACTCTCGTCGATCGAGCAACCCGAAGACGCCGCGGCCCTCGCCGCTCAGGAAGCCGCGCCTGACTTCGCCCAGCAGGGGTTCTTCGACGGCTGGACCGGCGACGTCACCCTCGGGCTCAACGGCGCCGACGGCAACGCCCAGCGGAACACCATCCGCCTCGGCGCCTCGGCCAACAAAGAGACCACCAAGTGGAAGCTCACCAACGCCATCGTCTACGCGAACAGCCAGGACGACGGCGAAGAGTCCGAAGACCGCTTCCGCGCCGACTTCCGCCAGGAGCGCAAGCTCGACAACAAGCCGCGCTGGTCGGCGTTCGTCCGTGAGGAATACACCTACGACGAGTTCGACAACTTCCTCCACCGCTTCGGCGCCTTCGGCGGCGTGGGCTACAAGGCGATCGATCGCGAGAAGTACCAGCTCAAGTTCATTGGCGGCGCCGGCACCCTGTACGAGACCGGCAACGGCACCGAGCCCGGGTTCTTCCCGGAAGCGTTCGGCGGCGTCGAGCTCGACTGGCAGATCACCGAGAAGCAGAAGTTCCACTTCGACAACACCTCGTTCTTCGACATCGCCGGCGCGAACGAGGTTCGTAACGTCACCAACCTGACCTGGGAGGTCCTCGTCGACGAGGCGGCCAACCTCTCGCTCAAGTCCGGCTTCCGCAACGAGTACGACTCCGGCGCCCAGAGCCCGAACGTCAAGAACGACATAGAGTACTTCCTGCTGCTCGCGTTCTCGTACTAGGGCTGCGACGGTGCACCAACCCGCATGAACCCAGACAGCCCGAAGCCAGACAGCCCGAACCCGGACCGCTGGACGCCCCCCGACCCCGTGCTCGCCCGCCCGATCCGGACCGAGCGGCTCGTGGTTGATCCGTTCACGCTCGACGACGCCGGGCCGCTGTTCGAGATCATCCAGGCGATGCGTCCCACCGCCGAGCCCTGGCTCGACTGGGTGCACACCCAGCACCGATCCCTCGAGGAGACCACCCGCTGGGTCGCCGATCAGGCGCTGCGGCTGAGCGATCCGGGCTTCCGAAGCCTGGCGATGGTCATCCGCGAGCCCGACAGCCGCCAGATCTTCGGCGGGGCGGGCGTCTACGACCTCGACCCCGACACGCGGTCCTGTTCGACGGGCTACTGGATCCGCCCGGACCGCCGGGGGCACGCGTTCGCGGGCGAGGCCTGCCGCGCCGTGATTTCGTGGTGCCTGCGCCCTCAGCCCGAGGGGCTGGGGCTCTCGCGCGTGCGGCTGTTCTGCTCGGCCGACAACTCCGCGTCCCGCCGCGTCCTCGAGAAGCTCGGGCTGCCCTTCGAGATGCACCAGCGCCGGCAGGACTTCGTCGCGGGGTTCGGCCTGACCGACCGGCTCGGCTGGGGCGTCCTCGCCGACGAGTGGGACTGCGAGCGGCACACGATGGCCGCTACCGCGGGGTGATCGCCAGGCGTCCCCACACCGGCCGGTGGTCGGACCCGTTGGGCGAGCCGCGCCCGCCGTCGACCCAGACCGCCGCGGTGCCGCCCCGCCCGGCGGCGAGCGCCTGATCGATCCGCGTCCGCAGCAGCAGGGCCTTCGACACCGGCCAGGTCCACTCAAAGACGCGGCCACGCCCATGATGCACGCTCTCGGCCCCCCGAGACGTCAGGCGGCGCAGCGGGCTCGACCGCTCCGGCGCGTTGAAGTCGCCCGCGAGCACGATCGCGTCGGCGGTCGACTCGTCGAGCTTCTCGGCAAAGCCTCGCGCCATGCCGTCCTGGGCCCTCATCTGGCGGAACCCGACCGGCGGGATCAGGTGGACGTTCCAAAGCTCGGCCTCGGCCGCCCCGACCTCGACCCACACGCCGATCTGCGGCCAGTCGGCGACGGTCTTCGACCCGGCGTCGACGAGCCGGACCGCCGGCGGGCGCGCAAACGGCAGGCGGCTGAGCGTCGTCTGCCCGGTCGCGTCCGGGCGCGACGCGCGGACGATGTGCGGGTAGTCGCCGCCGATCGCTTCGATCAGGTCGCGCTCGAACCCGGGCGTCGGCTCTTGGATCAGCACAACGTCCGGCGAGACGCGCTCGATATCGCCGACGAGCGTCGGGATGTCGGCCCGGCCGTACAGCACGTTCGCGCTCAGGACGACGATCTCGGCGGCGCCCGATGCAGGCGGAACCGTCGCGCTCCCCGTGAGCCAGACGGCGATCAGCGGGCCCGTCGCGATCGCGGTCCCGGCGGCGGCGACGCCGGCCGTCAGGAACATGCGTGCGGCCGCGGCGATGCCCGCCACGACCAGGCCCGCGAGCCCGATCACCAACACGTAGCTCATCCCCACAACGCCCGCGAACGCCAGCGGCGCGAGCCAGTTCGCGTCCACGACCGGCGTCGCCCACGACCACGCCTCGATGAATGTGACGCCGCCCGTGCCCACGCCAGCGGTGCCGCGAAGCAGCCACGTCATCCAGCGCGCGATCGGGCCGCGTGCTCGATTCTTGATCCTGTCTTGGGTCCGCATCAACAACGGTTGCCTCCCCGGCGTCCCCGCGACGCCGATCCACACCTCGGCGCCCGAGACCTTACCGGCAAAGAAAAACCGGCCCGAAAG
Source organism: Planctomycetota bacterium (assembly GCA_039815285.1). Classification (GTDB taxonomy): domain Bacteria; phylum Planctomycetota; class Phycisphaerae; order Phycisphaerales; family UBA1924; genus JBCBZP01. The sequence goes on along the minus strand of JBCBZP010000023.1, from coordinate 28,071 downwards.
GACCGGTTCATGTTCGTTCGTTGATGGCAGCCGCTGACCGGCGAGCGCCTTACGCGAAGTGGCTGAACGCCTTGTTCGCCTCGGCCATGCGGTGCGTCTGGTCTCGGGTGGTCATCGCCTTGCCCTCGCGGCGGGCGGCGTTCCACAGCTCGTCGGCCAGCTTCGAAGAGATCGGACGCCCCTTCTCCGACCGCGCCGCCTGGATGATCCAGCGGAACGCCAGCGACTGCTGACGCTTGCGGGTCACCTGCATCGGCACCTGATAGTTCGCGCCGCCGATCCGCTTCGACCGGACCTCGACCTGCGGCTTGACGTTCTCGATCGCCATGCGGAAGACGTCGATCGCCGACTCGGGCTTGTCCGGGTCGGTGTTCTTGTCGAGCTTCTCGTCGATCAGCCCGAGCGCGAGGTACATGTTCCGCTGCGCGACGGACTTCTTGCCGTCGTACATGATGCAGTTGGTGAACTTCGCGAGCAGCTCGTCGTCGAATCGGGGGTCGGGGCGGAGCTGGTCAACGCTCTTGGTAATCCGTCCGGCCATCTGCGTGCCTCCTTCGGCTCATCCGCCCGGGGCTCCTCGCCGCGGGCCGTGTGTTCACCGCCGACCCGGCCGGGCGACGATTACTTGCCTGCACAAAGCCTGTTCTCAACAAACTCTGTTGCGGTCGACCCGGGAGCCCTTCGGAGCCCCGGGGTCAGACAAACGTTTTCGGGGGTGAGGGATTAGCCCTTGCCGCGCTTGGCGCCGTACTTCGAGCGGCCCTTCTGGCGGCCGTCGACGCCGAGCGTGTCGAGCGCGCCGCGGACGACGTGGTAGCGGACACCCGGCAGGTCGCGGACACGCCCACCACGCACGAGCACGATCGAGTGCTCCTGCAGGTTGTGCCCTTCGCCGCCGATGTACGCGGTGACTTCCTTGCCGTTCGACAGGCGGACACGCGCGATTTTGCGGAGGGCCGAGTTGGGCTTCTTGGGCGTTGTGGTCTTGACGCTCAGGCACACGCCGCGACGCTGCGGGCACTCGTGCAGGTCGCGCACCTTCGACTTGGTCTTCGGGGTGCGGCGGGGCTTGCGGACAAGCTGGTTGATCGTCGGCATCGGGCGTCCTGGTGGCTGGGAAGTCTTGGCCCGGGACGCCACCACACGTCCTGGGCCACTATGGTAGCCCCGACCGGACGCCGATCAACGCGGACAGGCTTCGGCCCGGAGGTAGAAAGTTTGATCAAAGCCCGAACGATCCGCATAGCGGCGGATCGTCACCGGTCGTTCACCGGGTCGACTTCTCGATCGCTTCGGTGTTGGTCCAGACCTTCTCGCTCGCGGCGATGTCCGCGACGTCGGCCACGGTCGTCGACGGCACCGCCACGAGGTCGAGGCTGATCTCGTACATCCAGACCTCGTCGCCCGAATCGTTCCGGGCTTCGTAGTCACTGACGGATCCGGCGAGCACGAAATCGGCGTCGAGCGCGACGCCGCGCTGGAGAAGCTCCCGCTGGGTCAGCCCGGGCACCGAGGTCGGCAGGTCCTGCTGGCTCGGGTCGGAGACGACCCGCATGTTGCGGGTCTCGAGGAAGTTCTGCTCGAGGCGCTTGGAGAGCAGCCGCGTGTCGACGAAGTCGTCGGTCTCGTTGCGGATGCGGCCGACCAGGATCTTCGGGTCGCGCCCGAGGCTCGTCCGCTCCCAGTTGTCGCGCCAGCGGCCCACGCGGCAGTCTTCGACCATCGCGTCGTAGATCGAGAGCGCCTGCGCGTCGTCGAGCCGGTACTCAACGGTCCGCTCGCGGTCGATGAAGGACGGGTCGCTCTTCGACTGGCAGCCGGCCCCAAAGAGCACGAGCCCGCCGAGAACCCCGGACACCATCAGATCGAATCCGCTGCTGCGCATCGCACGCCTCCCGGCTCGCAAGCCCCTCTCGGTCAACCAAACACGCGGCTCGTACGTCGAGCCCTCGAACGGAATCGGCCGGGGCTCGTTTCCGAGACCGGGCCGTGTGTTCGTTCGGGGGAAGCGTCGGCTGCCGGTGGGCGCCGACGAGCCCCCGGGCTTAGCGGGCGTTGACCGACGCCTCGAACAGCGACTCGCGGAAGAAGTCGGGCAGCTCACGCTCGGCGTCGCGACGCGCGATCCGCAGGGCGTTCGCCTCGGCGTCTGTCTGGTCGCGGCCGCCCTCCTTCGAGTCCCAGTTGCGCGAGGCGAACGAGAAGTTGCTGGAGTCCTGGACCAGCTCGATCGAGAGCCGGTACTGGACCATCACGAGGTCCTCGCGGCGCTGGTTGATGTTCTCCGTGTCCCAGTCGACGAGCACGCGGATGTGCCCTTCGCCGCGGTCGGTGCGGACCGGGACGCCCGCGGCCTGCAGCGCCGAGCGGATCTCGCTCGCGATCGTGTCGGGCACGACCGTGCCGTCCTTGACCTCGATCGACGCGGCGATCGAGTTGCGCAGGTCCGCGATCTCGAGGCTCAGCTCGTCAACGGTCTTCCGCGGCGGGTTCAGCGAGTCGTCGCCGGCATAGGCCGTCTTACCGACCTTGTTCTGGATGAAACGCAGCTCCTGGAAGATATCGGCCGTCGCGAACGCGGCTCGGAGCATCGAGAGCTTTCGGGCGGTCACGTCCTCGTCCGCGGCGAGATCGATCATGCGGTTGCCGAACGCCGCGTTCCTCCGCATCTCCGTCTCGTACGCCCGGGCGACCTCGTCGCGGTCGACGATCCCGTGGGCGAAAAAGAGCGGGTCGCGCTTCTTGTGCTGCTCCTCGTAGCGGTCGGCGATGTCGAAGCCCAGCGGCTCGCGCGTCTCGTCGAACTCGGCGAGCTCGAGCAGCTCGAGCGTCGAGTCGGGGTTGAAGCCGCCCTTGCGGGTGCGCTGGGCATATTCCTCGAGGTCCAGCGAGCGGAGGTCAATCTCGCGCGAGACCTGACGGGCGACCTTGGCCGTCGCGTTCTGCTCGGCGTCGGACATGCTGTCGCCGCGCCCGGCCGCCGCGATGAACTCGCTCTCGGGGTGGTTCTCGTACGGGTTGGTCACCCAGCCGGGCCGGTCCGGGCCGCCGGAGCAGCCCACGAGGGCGAGCCCCCCGACCAGGCAGGAGGCCGCGGCGAGCCGGCGGAACAGTTTCGACGTGTTGCTGAACATCACAGGGACTCCCGCGTGCTTGATCGACCGGTCGGCGCCGCACGCGTAGCGCCTTCATCCTCTCGGGTCGTACGGGCCCCACGCCGCGGCGTTCGGTCCGACGACCAAATACCTTATCGGGCCGCGACGTACCATGCCCTCAAGACCACAAGCACATAGGTCCAGAGCCCCAGAGACCCGTTCGAGACACCGGTCTTCCTAACGGCTCCGGAACCCTCGCGATGGACCATTCGTGACCGGCCGCTCGCGACGGACCAGGCCCCGACCCTCCGGTCGGACCACAACGACCACGGGAGACCCGGCGTGACGCTCGAAGAACTCCAGACCCTGATCCGCGACCGCTACTACGCGACCGATTCGGCCCGAGGCACGCCCGGCACGTTCATGCACTTCATGGAAGAGGTGGGAGAGCTGTCGACCGCTCTCTACGACAACAACCGCCCGCCCGAGCCCGACGGCTCGGCCCGTCCGCCGACGCCCGTCGAACGGGCGAACCTCGAGGAAGAGTTCGCCGACGTGCTCGCCTGGCTCGCCACCCTCGCGAACATCAACGGCGTGAGCCTGACCGAGGTCATGCACAAGTACACAGAACCCGGACGCGTCGAGGGGACCAAGGCCTGATCTCAGAGCTTCAGACGCCCTCGGCCAGCATCGACTCGTGCGGCGTGCCGCGGAGGGCCCGTTCGATCGCCTGGTAGTTCTCGATCAGATCCGACAGCGCGTGCGGGTTCTGCTTTTTGAGCGAGGTTTCCTTGGTCGCCCTGGACGGGTTGACCCCGGCGAACTGGAAGATCTCGTCGAGCGTGTCGTCGCGGGTGTGCTCGTCGGCGAGGTCCTCGTAATAGACCTGCATGTACGGGCGTTCGCCGCGGCCGAAGAGCCGCTCGGCCTCGGCGTCGAGGTCGATCCGCTTGGTGATCTTCTCCACCACCCGGTCGGCCGCGAGCTCGACGGTCTCGATCTCGGGCACCTTGTCGCGGTGCACCTGCGTGTCGCCCGCGGCGATCCGCTTGTACATCACCGCTTCCGACACGATGCTCCGCAGCCGGTTCCGGCGGATCAGGTGCAGGTACGAGAACGGGATCGACCGCAGCAGCTTGCGGCCCTTGGGCAGCCACTCGATCTGCTCGAGCTTGATGTCGTAGCCGATCACCCGCTTGCCCGGGTACATCGCCCGCACGCTGTCGGCCCACTCTCGCAGCAGGTCGTTCATGTGAGCCGAGAGGATGATCGACTTCGGGTCCTCGGCGACGCGGTCCGCCCAGAACTTGTAGAAGCCGCCCTCGCGGAGCACGGGGTAGAACGCCTCGTACGGGTAGACCTGCACCGCGGGGTGCGAGTTGAGCAGCGTCTTGAGCAGCTGCGACCCGGTCCGAGTCTGGCAGATCATCGCGAGCTTCATGCGTCGGCCGCCCTCCACAGTCCAAGCGGCTTTCCGATCCGGAAGCCGAGCCGAGCGGTGACGATAGCCGGCCGGCCGGCGTGCGCTTGCGAGCCCGAGTACCCGGTCATGCCGACGTCGCCCCGACCGGGCGGTAGAGCTCGATCACCAGCGTGTCGTCCTCGGGCGGGCCCGAGCGGTGGACGTTGATCGCCTCGAGCACGCGCACCGGCCACGACCCCTCGGCGACCTGCCCGGCCGACGCCAGCACCCGCTCGAGCCCCGAGATCCGCAGCATCTCGCCCGACGGCCCGCGGGCTTCGGTCGCGCCGTCGGTGTAGGCGATGAGCCGGTCGCCCGGCTCGAACCGCGCCGTGACCGGGCCGCTGTCCTCATCGGTGTCGGGACGCACGCCTAGCACCATGCCGGTCGAGTCGAGCCGCTCGATGCGCTCGTCGGCGGTCACCAAAAACGCGGGCGGGTGCCCCGCGTTGGCGTACTCCAGCACGCCCGACCCCGCGTCGGCCCGGACGCACAGGCCCGTGACGAACACCGAGTGCTCCGACATCGTTAGGTGCACGTAGCGGTTGAGCTGTTGGAGCACGGCGCACGGCGCGATCGACGGGTCCTCGGCAAAGAGCCGCTCGAGCTCGCCGTAGAGCCGGTTGACGGTCAGCGCGGCCGGGATGCCGTGCCCGGTGACGTCGAGCAGCACGACGCTCATCGCGTCGGACCCGTCGGCGCCCGCGTCGACGTGCAGGAAATCGCCGCCGATCACGCTCATCGGCTGGTACCGGTACGTGAACCGCACGGGCCCGGACAGGCGCGGCACGGGGAACATCGCCTCGTGGATGCGGCGGGCGTCGGTCAGCTCGCGGCGGACCTGCCCGTACCGCTGCTGGAGGAACCGGAACTGCTGGCCCTTGAGCCTCGCCGAGTGCCGGGCCCAGGCGATGAGCGTTCCGGGCACGCCGCAGATCAGCGAGAACGCGGCGGCGAAGCCGGTCGAAAGCGTAAACCCCCGCTCGAAGCCCAGGCTGACGCCGCTGACCCCGATGACGACGGCCGCCGAGAGCGTTGCCTGGCTCAGCCGCCAGGGCAGGACGGCGCACGCGATGATGTGCGTGATCATGAACGCGGCAACGCCGCCGAACGGGTAGATATCGAACGCCCGGACCGCGATGTTGAGCAGCCCGTCGGCGATGACCAGCCCGAGCGAGAGCGACAGCATCAGCCGATCGCTCGGCTTCGCGAGCCAGGCATAGAAAAAGGTCGCGACGTAGAACGTCGTCGAGACCCCGAGCGTCACGAGCACCTTGCCCGACGAGACCACCGCGCCGCTGGTCCGCGCCGCCACGGACGGGGCGAACAGACTGTCCGAACCTGCCGCCTTGACGAAGAACGCGACGACGAGCAACAGGACGACCGCTGTCCCCAACGCACCGAGCACGCCGCTGAACCACATGAACCGCCGCCGCAGGAGCTGCTGCTCAGCCTGCGCGAAGTGCTCGCGGAAGTCCGAGGTGTAGGTGCGGGTCGCGGGCATCGGTTCAGGCGGCTCCGAACAAGGTCAGGCGGGCACGAGCCGGACGGGTGCCCGGCAGAGGGGTATCGGATCGATCAAACGGTTGACGACGCTCGGCGCGAACGCGCCGCCGAAGGCGAGCGGTCCGAACCCGCCGCGAAACACGCTACACGCTTTTCAAGCAACATGTTCGGCCGGTTTCACCCGCCGGGCTTCCAAAGCACGTCGCCCACGCCGGCCGCCGCGTTCGCGTGACGTGCCAGCACAAAGAGAAGGTCGCTCAGCCGGTTGAGATAGCGGATCGGCAGCATCGACGCGGGCCCCTCCGGGCCGTGCGGCTGGCTCTGGCCCCACAGCACCGTGCAACGCTCGGCCCGCCGGACCACGGTCCGGGCGTGGTGCAGCGCCGCCGCGAGCGGCGTCCCGCCCGGCAAGATGAAGCTGTTGAGCGTTGGAAGGTCGGCGTTGAGCTCGTCGATCCACTTCTCGAGCCGGTCGACCTGCTCCTGCGTCACGCGGAGGGCGGTGCCGGGCTCTTCGTCGTCGGGCCGCGGCGTGCACAGGTCGGCCCCGACGTCGAACAGGTCGTTCTGGATCGTTCGAACCGTGCTGAGGAGTTCATCGCTCTCGGCCGCGTGGACCGCCGCGAGGCCGAGTGACGCGTTGGCTTCGTCGACCGTGCCGTATGCCTCGACCCGCGGGTCGGTCTTGGGCACACGGGTGCTGTCGCCGAGCCCGGTCTGCCCTTCGTCACCCGTGCGGGTGTAGATCTTGGTGAGTTTGACCACGCGACCTCCAGAACTTGTGGTGCGTTCCGCGGCCGACCACACGCCCGCCGAAGTCAGACGGTACGCTCTTGCGATGCTCACCGAGAGCCCGTCACGGAGGACGAGCGAGACCGAACCCGCCCTCCGCGGCCGGTCGAAGCGGTGGCTGCTCCCACAAACAACGCCCCGCCCCGCCACGACGCTCCTCGAACGCGTGCTCTGCGAGCGACGCCTCGCCGAGGACCCGCGGTTCCTCGAGCCCAGCCTCCACCACCTGCACGACCCCTCGCTGCTGCCTGGGCTGGAGAGGGCGGCCGAGCTCATCCTCCAGACCGTCGACCGCGGCGACCCGCTCGTTGTGTACGGCGATTACGACGTCGACGGCGTCACCGCGACCGCCATCCTCATCCACACGCTCCGGGCCCTCGCCCCAGAGTGGGCCTCCCAGCGGCTCACCAGCTACGTCCCGCACCGCGTCAGCGAGGGGTACGGCCTTCACACCGAGGCCCTGCGGTCCTTCGCCGAGCAGGGCATCAAGACCGTGGTCACGGTCGACTGCGGGATCACGGCTGTCGAGCCGGCGCGGGCGGCGCGAGAACTCGGCCTCACCCTCATCGTCACCGACCACCACAACGCCGACGAGCACCTGCCCGATGCGGCCGCGGTCGTGCACCCCGGGCTTGCGGGCTCGGAGTACCCCTTCGACGGGCTCTGCGGAGCGGGCGTGGCGTACAAGCTCGCCTGGCGCCTCTGCACGATGCACGCCAAGACGCAGACGCTCCCCAAGCACCTCAAGTCGCTGCTCGTCGAGCTCCTGTCGTTCGCCACGCTCGGCACCATCGCCGACATGGTGCCGCTGGTCGACGAGAACCGGGCGATCGCCACGTTCGGGCTCGCCCGCATCCGCCGCACACCGCTCATCGGGCTCCGGGCGCTCGTCCGGGCCAGCGGGCTCGACAACGAGAAAGTGGGGGAGGAGGACGTCGGGTTCAAGCTCGCGCCGCGGCTGAACGCCGTGGGCCGGCTTGGGCACGCCCGCGACGCGCTCGAGCTTTTTTTGACCGACGACGCGGCCCGCGCCGCCGAGCTCGCCGAGCTGCTCTCGAACGTCAACGACCAGCGCCGGGCGACCGAGCGGCGGATCTTCGAGCAGGCGTGCGAGATGGTCGGCGAGGCGGGCATGGACACGCCCGAGCGAAGAGCGATCGTTCTCGCCCACGACGAGTGGCACCCCGGCGTCGTCGGCATCGTCGCGTCGAGGCTCGTCGAGCGGTTTGCGCGACCCACCCTCCTGCTCGCCCGCGACGGCTCCGCCTGCAAGGGCTCCGGGCGCACGCTCGACGGGTTCAACCTCCACGCCGCGATCGGCGACTGCTCGGAGCACCTGACGCGGTTCGGCGGCCACGACGCCGCCGCGGGCCTCGCGCTCGACGCCGAGAATCTCGACGCGTTCACCGCTGCGTTTGTCGAACGCGTCAACAGCCGGCTCGCCCAGGAAGACCTCGCCCAGACGATCCGGATCGACGTCGAGTCGAACTGCGGCGAGCTCTCCCCCGCAGCCGTGCGGCAGCTCGACGCGCTGCGTCCGTTCGGCCGCGGCAACCGCCCGGTCGTCGTGCTGCTCCGCGGCGTCCGGCTCGTCGGGCCGCCCGAAACGTTCGGTCGCGAGGGCGCCCACTTGGCCCTCCGCGTCTCCGACGGCGACCGACGCGGCACACTCCGAGCCATCGCGTGGCGGGCCGGCGGCCTGCGCTCGTCGCTCTATGACGGCCAGCAGCTCGACCTCGCGGTGCGGCCCGAGGTCAGCAGCTTCTCCGGGCGGGTCGAGCCGGTCATCGAAGACATCCGGACCACGAACACCCCTATCTGAAGTCCTCGTCATTTCTTGACGGATCGTCAAAGAACGCTATTGTTGGGTCGTGAGCACAGCCCTGCGCCGACAGCGCGAGATCGCCGAGCGTGAGCAGTTGCTCATGTCGATCGCGCGACGGCTCTTTATGGAGCGCGGCTACCTCGGCATGAACATGGATCAGATCGCCGAGGCTTCCGAGTACTCGAAGGGCACTGTCTACGGGCACTTCGCGTCGAAGGAAGACCTGGTCGCCGCGATCTGCACCGACAATATCCGCACACGCGGCGACTACTTTCAGCGAGCGACGTCGTTCAGCGGGCGTCCGCGCGAGCGGCTCATGGCCGTGGGCATCAGCGACCAGATCTTCGTTCGTAAGCACCCGGACCACTTCGCCACCGAGCACGTGCTCAACATCGGGTCGGTCTACGACCGCATCTCCGAGCAGCGTCAGAACGCGTTTTTCTCGGCAAAATCAGCGGCGATCTCTCCGATCCAGGCCGTGATCGAAGAAGCGGTCAGCCGCGGCGACCTGATCATGCCGGAAGGCCAAGACTCGTGCCAGACCATGTACGGGTTGTGGACCCAGTCGGTCGGCCACCATGCGGTGGTTGCGCAGCCGAAGGTGCCGCCGTTCGAGCAGGCCGACCTCGATACCTACCTGTGGTACAACTACCAGCGGCTGCTCGACGGCTACCTCTTCCGGCCGCTCTCGCACGAATTGGATTACAACGAGTCTCGCCGGCGAATCCTCGACGAGGTTTTCCCAGAAGAACAGCACGTGCTCTCCGGCGTGTGGGCCGGCGAATGGCCCGGCACCACCTCGGGTGAGCACCAGTCCGGCGAGAACCGGCCCGCCGCGAATCAGTCTCGCGAGGCCGGGCACGAAGAGCACCATCGATCCTGAGCGGAGCAACGGAGAACGGCATGTCTTTTTTGGACCAGATTTTGACGGATCGTCAACCCACGAAGAAGCGTCAGAAATGGGCGTCGCGTCGGGTCCGCGTTCTGGGTGCTCTCGTGGTGTTCGCGGGCACGTCGACGGGGCTCGGCGTGCTTCGCGCGGGTGACTCCGCTCAGAGCACTGGGCCCGATGAGCACAGCGAGCCGACGGCCGAAACCGGCGCCCGGCCGCTCCCCGTCGTTGTCTCGCCTGTCGAGATTGTCGACGGCTACGAACGCGAAGAACGGTTCACGGGCGTGGTCGAGGCCAGGCGGGCGTCGGATCTTGGGTTCCGTCTCGGCGGCGAGCTGCTGGAAGTCGTCGCGACCGAGGGGGCCCGGGTCGAAGCCGGCGCTGCGCTCGCCCGGCTTGATACAGATGCTCTGCGGACAACGCTCGACGTCCGTCGCGCCCAGCTCGACGCCGGGCGGGCCCTGCTCGCCGAGCTCGTCGCGGGCCCCCGAACCGAGCAGATCGAAGCGTCCCGCGGGCGCGTGGCGGCGATCGAGTCTCGCTTGTCTCGCCGCGAGCTGGACCTCGAGCGTGTGCGCCGTGCGTTTGACGAGGGCGCGGCCGTGGAGAGCGAGCTCGACGCGGCGGTCTTCGCGGTCGACGAGTCGCGCGGCGAGCTGACCGAGGCCAGCGAACGGCTCCGCGAGCTCGAGACGGGCACGCGGGTCGAACGCGTCGCCGCACAACGCGCGGAGGTCGCTCGGCTCGAGGCCGAGGTCGTCCGGATCGAGGTCGACCTGGACGACGCCGTGCTCAAAGCCCCGTTCGCAGGGACCGTCGCGAAGCGTTTGTTCGACGAGGGCAGCGTCGTGGGGGCGGGCCAGGCCGTGCTCCGCCTGGTCGAAACGGGCGAGCTCGAGGCGTGGGTCGGCGTGACCGGCGAGGTCGCGGGCGAGCTTCGGCTGGGTGAGTCGTACGAGCTGGAGGGACCGGCCGGCGTCGTGTCGGGCGTCGCGCGGGCGGTCATGCCCGAGGTTGACCCTGTCACACGGACGACCCGCGTGGTCTTCGCGGTCGGCTCGAGCGACACGCTGCGGGCGGGCGACGTGGTGCGTCTGGTGCGGCGGACCCGCGTCGCCGAGAGGGGGTTCTGGGTGCCGATGGAGGCGGTCACGGAAGGCCGGCGCGGGCTGTGGCGTGTGTACGTCGCCGAGCCCGGGCCGTCGGACGGCGAGCGCGTCGTCGCGGCCGACGTCGAACTGCTGTTCGCCGAGTCGGACCGGGCGTTTGTCCGCGGTGCCGTTGCGGACGAGGCTCTTCTGATCGAGTCGGGCGTGCAGCGGGTCGCGCCGGGTCAGCGCGTTCGGGCCGTTCGCAGCGGTCCGGCGCTGCGGGTCGCGGGGCTTGAGCGAGAAGCGATCTCGGAAGGCGGTGCCCGGTGAGCCACGCGCTCTCAACAACGTTCTTCAAGGAGCCGCGGCTGCTGCTCCTGGCGATCGCCCTGATCGCGGTCGCGGGGCTCAGCTCGCTGATCGTGCTGCCGCGCGCCGAGGACCCGCGGATCACCAACCGCGGCGCGGGCATCGTCACGCGCCTGCCGGGAGCCGACGCGGAGCTGGTCGAGGCGCTCGTGACCGAGCCGATCGAGGACGCCCTACTCGAGCTCGACGAGGTCTACAGCGTCGACTCGACGTCGCGGGCGGGCGTCTCGGTGATCCGCGTCGAGGTCGAGGATGCGATCGGCATGCGGACAATCGAGCAGGCCTGGTCGCAGGTTCGGGACCGGCTCGGGGATGTCGAGAACGAGCTGCCGCCCGGCGCGTCGAAGCCCGACTTTGAGAGCGACGACTTCTGGGCGATGACGGTGATCGCGGGCATCACGTGGGAGTCGGAATCGCCCGTGTCGCCGGCGATCCTGAGCCGGCTCGCCGAGGACCTCGAAGACCGGCTCCGCGCGATCGAGGGCACCGAGTACACCGAGCTCGCGGGCGTCTCACGCGAGGAGATCCTGGTCGAGGTCGACCAGCGGAAGCTCGCGGGGCTGGGGTTGTCGGCCGACGATGTCGCGGCCCGCGTCCGCAGCGCCGACGCGAAGGTCGCCGCCGGCCAGCTCCGTTCGGGCGAGAGAGACTTCGTTCTCGAGGTCGAGGGCGAGCTTGACTCGCTCGAACGATTGCGAAGCGTCAACCTCGCGACCGGCAGCGGGGGCGCGTTCGTGCGGCTCGGCGACGTCGCGAGCGTCACCAAGCAGATCGAGGACCCGCCCTCCCGCATCGCGCTGCTGAGCGGCGAGCGCGGCGTTGCGGTCGGGGCCAGGCTCGCCGTGGGCGGACGCGTCGACCTCTGGTCGGCCCAGGCCCGCGAGATCGTCGAGGCGTTCGACGACGAGCTCGGCCCGGGGCTCAGCGCGACCGTCATCTTCGACCAGTCGGGCTACACCGAGAGCCGTCTCGCGGGGCTTGTTCAGAACTTCGGGCTCGGCGTGCTGGCGGTGATCGCGGTGATCTTCGTGCTGATGGGGTGGCGGTCGGCGCTGCTGATCGGCGCGACGCTCCCGCTGACCGCGCTCGCGGTGCTCTTCGAGATGCGGCTGCTCGGGATCCCGATCCACCAGATGAGCGTGACGGGGCTGATCATCGCGCTCGGGCTGCTGATCGATAACGCGATCGTGGTGGTCGATGACGTGACGCGGCGGCGGGCCGCGGGCAACAGCGCCGTCGCGTCGATCCGCCAGGCGATCTCGCACCTCGCCGTACCGCTGCTGGGCTCGACCGCGACGACCGTCATGGCGTTCGCGCCCATCGTGCTCATGCCGGGGGGCGCGGGCGAGTTCGTCGGCACGATCGCGCTCGGCGTCATCCTCGCGCTGATCTCCTCGTTCGCGATCAGCATGACGATCATCCCTGCGATCGTTGGGCGGCTCGGGATCGGTTCGGGCAACGGCTGGTGGACGCGGGGCGTGCCCGGCGGCTGGCTCGGGCCGTCGTTCGAGCGGCTGGTGCGCCTGATGGTCGGGCGCCCGGCGCTCGGGCTGGTCGCGTCGATGGTCGTGCCGCTGTCGGGCTTCTACGCAGCGACGACGCTCGTCACCCAGTTCTTCCCCGGCGCCGACCGCGACCAGTTCCAGCTGCGCCTGCGGCTGCCGCACGGGTCGTCGATGGCGGCGACCGAGGACGCGGTCCGCCGCACGCTCGACGAGCTGGACGGGTTCGACCGCGTGACCGACGTGCACTTCTTCCTCGGCGACTCGTCGCCCATGTTCTACTACAACCTGGCCGGCCGCGAGGACGACTCGCCGCACTACGCGTCGGCGCTCGTGCAGCTCGACTCGCACGTCGGCGCGACGGGCGAGATCCGGCGAATCCAGGCGGCGCTCGAAAACGCGATGCCCGACGTGCAGGTGGTCGCGCAGCAGCTCGAGCAGGGCCCGCCGTTCGACGCCCCGATCGAGGTGAAGTTCTTCGGCGAGGATACCGACGTGCTGCGCCGGCTCGGCGACCGCACCCGGCAGATCCTGGCCGAACAGGCCGACGTGACCGCGGTGCGGACGACGATGGTGACGGGCCGGCCGCAGGTGTCGGTCGCGCTCGACGAGCAGGCCGCGGGCCTGGCGGGGCTCGACAACCGCGTGGTGGCGGCGCAGCTCGACGCGTCGATGGAGGGCGTGTTCGGCGGGTCGCTGCTCGAGGATAACGAGGAGGTGCCCGTCCGCGTGCGGCTGTCGTCGGCCGACCGCCGCGACATGTCCGACGTCGCGTCGGTCGACCTCTTCGGGCGTGCGAGCTCGGGCGCCCGCGACGCGGTCCCGGTGTCGGTGATCGGTGATCTGTCCGTCGTGCCCGAGGTCGCGTCGCTCGACCGCGAGAACGGTCGGCGCGTGAACCGCGTGTACGGCTTCGTCGAGGCGGGCGTGCTCCCCGGCACGATCCTGCCCGGGTTCCTCGAGCGGCTCAACGCCGAGCTCGACATCCCCGCGGGCTACGAGCTCTCGGTCGGCGGCGAGTCGGGCGAGCGCGGGCGGGCGATCGGCAACCTCATGGCGTCGGTCGCGATCCTCGGCGTGCTCATGGGTGCGACGCTCATCCTCAGCTTCAACTCGGTCCGCACCGCCGGCATCGTCGCGCTCGTCGCGATCGGAGCCGCAGGGGCTGGGTTCCTTTCGCTCGCGGCGTTCGGCTACCCCAACGGCTTCATGGCGATTGTCGGCACGATGGGCCTCGTCGGCGTCGCGATCAACGACGCGATCGTCGTGCTCGCGGCGATCCGCGCCGACGACCGGGCGAAGACGGGCGACCTCGACGCCGTTGTCCGCATTGTCGGTCACGAAGCGCGGCACGTCGTCGCGACCACGCTGACGACCATCGCGGGCTTCACGCCGCTGATCTTGTCCGGCGGGACGTTCTGGCCGCCGATGGCCGTGGTGATTGGCGGCGGTGTTCTTGCGGCGACCGTCCTCGGGCTCATCTGCGCCCCGGCCGCCTACCGGCTCGCGATGACCGGCTCGGTCTTCGGGCCCATCCGCTTCGGACGAACGGCGGTGGTTCCGGCCGTGTAGCCGCGCGTTGAACGATTTAGAGCTGCCCCCTGCCCCCCCCACGGGGCCCGGGTCCGCCACGGTGGCGTGACCCGGGCCCTCTTTTCTTGGCGATACACTTATCCGAGTTGGTCGGCGTGGGTGTCGGCCGGCCGCGGAAGGACACGGATGCCCGAGCCCGGTGTGATCCAGCAGCTCATCGCCCCCGCGGCGATGATCCCCGCGTGCGGTCTGCTGCTTCTGTCGTCGACGGCCCGCACGAACACCGTGCTCGCTCGGATCCGGGCGTTTCACGCCGAGCGGCTCGCCGTCTGGCGCGACGAGCACGAGCCCGGCACCCGGGCCGAAGCGGTCCGCACGCTTCGGCTCGAAGGGCTCGAGCTCCAGACGCACCGGTTGCTCGCACGCGCGGCGCTCCTCCGGGTCACGATGCTCCAGCTCTTCGGGGGCGTGGTCTGCAACGCGGCGACCATGTTGCTGCTCGCGATCCGGGCCGCCGACGTGGGGCTCGATGGGCTCTACACCGCCGCGGTCGTCGTCTTCGTTCTCGGCGTGCTCTTCCTGCTCGGCTCGATGGTCACCAGCGTGCTCGAGGTCTGGCGCATCCTGGAAACAGTCCGGTACGAGCACGGACGCGTCGAGTCGCTGTGCGGCGTCGAGCCCGCGGCGGCTCCATCGGCAACCCTGCCAACGGCGGTGGGGCCCGCGATGGGTGAGGGGACGGGCTTGTGAGAGAGGTCTAGCTGTGAAAAGACTGCGCGCGTTCGAGCTTCTGCCCGCGGCATACCCGGCCGACTTTCGCGCCGACCAGGCCGCGTTGGTCGACGCGTGGCGTCAGGTGCACCATGTCGCGCAGGCCGTGGCCGAGGTCGGCAAGTCGTGGGGCGAGTCGCGCGACGACGACAGCCACTCGGCGTTCACATCGCTCCCCGGCTCCTCGATGTTCTGGTCGACGGGGACGGGTGACGGCGTCGTCGCCGGGCTCGACCTCGACGGGCCGACGATCTCGATCGAGAACGGCAACGAACAGATCGTCATCGATCCGATCGGGCGCGACGTCGCCTGGCTCCGCGAGCGGGTCCGCCTCTACGCGACGCTGCTCGGCGGCGAAGCCCGCCAAGACGCGGTGCCCGCGCCAGACCTGCCGGACCACCCGGTTGCATCCGGCGCGGCGGTCGATGCCGACCCGGCGGCGCTCGCCGGCTTGGCGTGGATCTACGACACGACGCGGGCTCTTCTGGAACGCTGGAGCGCCGCGGTGCGCACGCGAGCGGTCGACGGGCGGCACGAGCTGGTGCCCCGGCTCTGGCCGCACCACTTCGACCTCGCGTCGCTCCTGGTCGTCGGTCGCGACGCGGCCGGAGCGATGTCGCGCACGATCGGCGTGGGCGTCACGCCGCCCGACGCCGTGGACCCAAGCGGGTACTGGTACGTCAGCCCGTGGGCGGCCGACGGTTCCCTCGAAGATATGGACTGGCCGGAGCTTCCGATCGGGACCTGGGTCGAGCGCGGCGCGGGCGCGATGGCCGTGCTTCGGGTTGAAGAGGTTGCAGCGCTCGCGGCCGACGACGACCACGAGGCCGATGTTGGTTCGTCGGCACCGGAGGGCGCGATCGCGGAGTTCGTCGCGGCGGCGTTCAACGCCTGCGCCGAGCATTTCGATCAGAACGAGCCGCACGGCACGAAGTGATCCGCGGCGGGCTGAGCAGGGCCCGAGCAGCGAAGGAAGGACCGTCCCCGATGACCGAGAAACGCGTCGAGCTCACCTGGCACAAGGCCGCGGGGCGTAACGAGCTGCCCGAGGGGCGCGTGATGACCGCGTCGATCGACCTGGGTGACTCGGTGAAGCAGATCTGCCTGACGCACCACAAGGGCGAGTTTGCCGCGCTCGACAACGCCTGCCCCCACCAGGGCGGGCCGCTGGGCGAGGGGTCGATCGAGTGCGACGAGAGCGGCGACTGCTACCTGCGCTGCCCGTGGCACGGCTGGGACTACGACCCCATCACGGGCAAGCCGCCCGGGGGCTACGACGACGGCATCGAGACCTACCCAGTCGACGTGCGCGACGACGGGGTATATGTCGGGCTCGAGGCCGAGACGCCGCACGCGCGGACCGTGACCGACGTGATGGCCGAGACGATGGTCGGCTGGGGCGTGACGCACGTCTTCGGCATGGTGGGGCACTCAAACCTCGGGCTCGCGGACGCGATCCGCCGCCGAGAGATGGCGGACGAGCTGACGTTCATCGGCATCCGGCACGAGGGCGCGGCGTCGTTCGCGGCTTCGGCGTTCGGCAAGCTCACGGGCGACCCCGCGGCTTGCTTTTCTATCGCCGGCCCCGGCGCGACGAATCTTCTCACCGGGCTGTGGGACGCCAAGGTCGACCGCGTGCCCGTCCTCGCGCTCACGGGGCAGGTCGAGCAGCAGGTCTTCGGGCCCGGAGCGTTCCAGGAGCTGCCGCTGGAAGAGGCGTTCGGCGCCGTCGCCGGATTCAGCCACTCGAGCCTTCCCGACTCGAACCACGCCGAGCTGATGTCGCTGGCGCTCAAGCACGCGATCGTCGAGCGGGCGGTGTCGCACATCGTCTTTCCCGACGACGTGCAGACGCGGCCGGCCGGCGACGACCAGGCCGCGGGCTCGCCCGAGGGGCGCGTCGGCGCGCCGGAGATCACCCCGCCGCGGGCCGAGCTCGACCGCGCCGTCTCGCTGCTGCGCGGCTCGGAGCGTCCGGTGATCATCGTCGGGCACGGGTCGCGGTTCGAGATGTCGACCATCACCGAGCTCGCCGAGGAGCTGCGGTGCCCGGTGCTGACGACGTTCAAAGCCAAGGGCCTGATCGGCGACTGCGGCGCCCGCTCGACCGGTGGGCACCCGCTGGGCTGCGGCGTGCTCGGGCGCTCGGGCACGCCGATCGCCAGCTACTTCATGAACGAGTCGGACGCGCTGCTGGTCTTCGGCGCAAGCTTCAGCAACCACACGGGCATCACGCCCAAGAAGCCCACTGTGCAGGTCGACTTCGACCGGATGCACCTGGGCAAGTTCCACGCGGTCGACGTCCCGCTGTGGGGCGAGCTGGGCGTGACCGCGGGCATCCTGCTCGACGAGCTGCGCGGCCGGCACGCCAGCGACGACCACGCGGGCGAGATCGCTTCCCGCTGGAAGATCTGGCGCGACGAGAAGCAGAGCCGCCTGCGCGACGACCGCGGCCAGGGCGTCAGCTCGGTCGCCGTGTTCGAGTCGATGAACCGCGTCATCCCGTCCGACGCGATCCTGGCGGTCGACGTGGGGAACAACACGTACAGCTTCGGCCGCTACTTCGAGGCGTCGGGCGATCAGGCCGTGCTGATGTCGGGCTACCTCGGGTCGATCGGTTTCGGCTACCCCGCGGCGATGGGCGCGTGGGCGGCGACGCGCGTCAAGGGCCGCTGGGGCGGGCGCTTCGAGGGGCGCCCGGTCGTGTGCGTCACCGGCGACGGCGGCTTCGGGCAGTACGCTTGGGAGGTCAACACCGCCGTGAAATACGGCATGAACCTCACCCACGTCGTGCTCAACAACAGCGAGCTCGGCAAGATCTCCAAAGAGCAGCGGGCCGGGCAGTGGGAGGTCTGGCAGACGTCGCTGACCAACCCGAACATCGCCGACTATGTCACGAGCTGCGGCGGGCTGGGCATCCGCGTCGACAGCCCCGACGGTCTCGACGAGGCGTTCGAGCGGGCCCTCGCGTTCGACGGCCCGGCAACGGTCGAGGTGATGGCCGACGCGGCGCTCGTCTGAGCGGTCGGGGCAGGCGAGATCAGGCGTCGGCGTCGGCCTTGGCGGCGAGGTCGAAGTCGTGCTGCGTGATCCCGCCCGCGTCGTGGGTCGAGAGCGTCAGCGTGACCTTGTTGTAGCGGATGAGGATGTCTGGGTGGTGCTGCGCTGCCTCGGCATGATCGGCGACCTTGCTGACGAACGCGATCGACTTTTTGAAGTCCTCGAACTGGAAGGTCCGCTGGATCTCGCCGCCGACCTCCGACCACTCGGGCAGCTCGGCCAGCGCCGTCTGGACCTCTTCGTCGGTGAACTTGGTCATGGGTGCTCTCCGCTCGCGTTGCCGCATCGCCGCGCGTGACAGTGTATCGTCGCCGCGTGCCTGGCGACCCGGTCTCCGACGAACCCGCCCCGAGGCCCACCACCCGCCTCGCCCCCTCGCCAACGGGGGCGTTGCACGTCGGCAACGCCCGGACGTTCCTGGTCAACTGGGCGCTCGCGAAGCAGGAGGGCTGGCGTGTTCTCTTCCGCGTGGAGGACCTCGACACGCCGAGGGTCAAGCCCGGCGCGGTCGAGGCGACCGTCGAGATGCTCGCGTGGCTGGGGCTCACCTGGCACGGCGACCCGACCGTCCAGTCGGCCGACCTGAGCCCGTACCTCGTGGCGATGCGGCGCCTGGCCGAAGCCGGGCTCGCCTACCCGAGCGAGCTGACACGGCGCGAGATTGAACAGGCCGCGACGGCCCCGCAGGAGGGATCCGCCGAGGCGCGCTTCCCGCCCGAGCTGCGGGCGCCGGTCTATCCCTCGACATTTTCTGACGACGGGACGAACTGGCGCTTCGTCGTCGAGCCCGGCGAGACCCGGTTCGTCGACCGGTTCCTCGGCGAGCGGTCCGTGTCGGTCTTCGGGTCCGTGGGCGACTTCGTGGTGTGGACTAAGCGCGGCCAGCCGTCGTACCAGCTCGCGGTCACCGTCGACGACGCCCGGCAGGGCGTGACGCACGTCGTCCGGGGAAACGACCTCGTCGGGTCGACGGGCCGGCAGATGCTGCTGCGCCGGGCGCTCGGCCTCGGGCCCGAGCCCGAGCACGTCCACCTGCCGCTCGTGCGCGGGCCCGACGGGCGCCGCCTCGCGAAGCGGCACGGCGACACGCGGCTCGAGTCGTACCGCGCCCAGGGCGTGCCCGCCGAGCGGGTGATCGGCCTGATCGCGGGCACCTGCGGGCTGTCGCGCGAGCCCATGACCGCGGCGGAGTTCGCCGCAGCCTTCGACCTCGGTACCATGCCCACCGAAGACGTGATCTTCACCCCGGAGGACGACGCTTGGCTTCTCGGACCTTGAGCGTGTGGTGGATGGCGTTGCTGGCGTTCAGCGTCGTTCTGGCTGTCGGCTGCGACGAAGACAGACCCGCCGACGCCGATACCGCCCGCGTGACGATCGACGGCCGCGACTTCTTCCTCGAGCTCGCGCTCGACAATGCGACGCGCACTCAGGGGCTCAGCTTCCGGGAGCACATAGAGCCCGACGGGGGGATGCTGTTTGTTTTCCGCAACTCGTCGCCGCGCGCCTTCGTGATGCGCGACTGCTTCGTGCCGATCGATATCATCTACCTCGACGCGTCCGGGCGGATCGTCGCGATGCACGAGATGCAGGTCGAACGCCCGCGAGGCGAGGGAGAGGGGGAGGTCGGCGAACCGAATCCGGAATACGAGGCCCGGCTTAAGCAGTACTCCAGCCGGTACGACGCTCAGTTCGTGATCGAACTCGCGGGCGGAACAATCGAAACCCTCAACATCGACGTCGGTGATCTCATAGAGCTCGATCGTGCCGGGCTGGAGCGTCGGGCCCGCTGAACCGATGGCCGCTTCTGGGGGCGTTCTGCCGCCGAAGCGAGGTCCGGGAATGTCTGACACCATCGTCGTCGCGGCCGCGTCCTCCGACGAAGCACACAAGTATGCCGAAACGCTGGCTGCTTCCTGGGTCGGCCCGCGGCCGATCGCCTTCCGAGGCGTGGCGTTCCCGGACGCGGACACTTGGCTGGCTCGCCCGAGCGAGGTCGGCGCGTGGGTGGTGCTCTCGGCGTCGGGGGTCCAGCTCGGAGATGTCGTCCGCCTGTGCGACCGTGTGATCGAGTCCGGGCTGTCGGCCGTGGAGGTCGCGGCCGGGCGCAGCGTGGTGGGCTCGACGCCGGGATGGATCGTTCGGAGCGAGACGGATCCGGTCGAGACGATCGCGGCCGTCGCGGAAGCCCTCGTTTCCAGGCAGCTCCAGCACCGGACGCTCGAGCAGGAGCTGTCAGTAGCCAAGCGCGGGCACGCCGACGCGGCGGGCGAGATCCATCGGCTCAGCGAAGAGATGCGTCTGGCGTCCACTGTCCAGCGGGGGCTTGTCCCGGGCGGCAAGCTCGGGTTGGACTGGTACGACGCCGCGGTGCTCTTCCGCCCGGCGACATTCTGCAGCGGCGATATCTACGACGTCCGCTCGGTCGACGACGACACCGTGTGCTTTTTCGTAGCCGACGCCGTCGGGCACGGCGTACCGGCAGCCCTGCTCACGATGGTCATCAGCCGGGCTCTGCGTTTGGAGTGGCGCGAGGGCGAGGAGCACAACCTTGGGCTGACCGCCGACCGCTTGAACCGCGAGCTTTGCCGCATCTCCGGGCAGAGCGGGCGTTTCGCGACGGCCGTGGTCGGCTCGATCGATCGTCGCCGCGACGAGATCGCGATCGTCAACGCCGGACATCCCTCGCCGATCATCTCGTCCTCGGCTGGTGAGGCGTCTGTCGACGCAACGGGGCCGCTGCTCGGCGTGTTCGAGGATGCGGTATTCGATGTCGAGCGCCTGCCGTTCACGGCGGGCGGGTCGGTGGTGGTCTATTCAGACGGCTTCGAGACTGCGCTCGGCCGATGCCGGGGCCCGGGCAACCGCCGCCTCCCGTCGGGCGACCACCTGATCGCGATGCGTCGGCTGCTCGATTCCGGCGAGGACTGCGCCGCGGCTGTGCGTTTGCTCGAGGAGCAGCTCGATTCAGAATCCGGGTCGCTGAACCAGGACGACGACCTGACCGCGTTAACGATGCGTCGCGTCGCCTGAAGAATAGAGACAACGGAGTGTCAGCCGGCGTGCTCGACCGCTCCGCCGGGCCGCGTCGGGTTCCGCCGGTCGGTCTCGATCAGGCCGTCACGCAGGCGTACCACGCGCTCGCAGCGGTCGCTGATCGAGTCGTCATGCGTCACCATGACGATGGTGAGCCCATCGGCGTGCAGCCCCTCGAAGGTCCGCAGGACTGCCTCGCCCGTTTGGGAATCGAGGTTGCCCGTCGGCTCGTCTGCCATGAGGATGACCGGGTCGGAGACGAGCGCCCGCGCGATCGCGACGCGCTGCTGCTGCCCGCCCGAGAGCTCCCGCGGGCGGTGCCCGAGCCGGTCGCCGAGCCCGACGAGCCCGAGCGCGCCCGTCGCCCGCTTGCGACGCGAGACCTTCTCGACGCCCTGGTAGAACAGCGGCACCTCGACGTTCTCCTCGATCGTGAGCTGCGGGATGAGGTTGAACGCTTGGAAGACGAAGCCGATCTTCTGGCC
This sequence comes from Planctomycetota bacterium, assembly GCA_039815285.1. Taxonomy (GTDB): domain Bacteria; phylum Planctomycetota; class Phycisphaerae; order Phycisphaerales; family UBA1924; genus JBCBZP01. The sequence goes on along the minus strand of JBCBZP010000023.1, from coordinate 6,655 downwards.
GCGGTAGACCGAGAGCGATCCGTCGTCGAGGTCGCGGACGTCGCGCCCGTCGAGGAAATAGCTGCCGGTCGTGGGCTGATCGAGGCAGCCGAGCACGTTCATCATGGTGCTCTTGCCAGAGCCCGACGCGCCCATGATCGCGACGTACTCGCCGCGGCCGATCACCAGGTCAACGCCCTTGAGCGCCTGGACCATGACCGAGCCGTCGGGCTTGTAGTAGGTCTTCGTGACGTCCTTGAGCTGGACGACCGTGGAGGCAGGGCCGCCGAGAGCACGAGGCGCTGTGCCGCCCGGCGTCGCCTTCGGCTCGAAGGTCTGAGATGGCGCTGCGATCGTCGTCACGGTGCCTGTTCTAGCGGAAGGTCCGGTCGTGGTTCCGATCGGACCGTACGAAAAGACTCAGAGCCGTCGGGATTTATTCCCCAGGCGGCAGGAGGGCCGGGGCGCGGAGGGTCGTTCTCGGTCGTCCGGGCCGCCCGCGGCCCGACCTGCTCGCCGAGCTCGCGGATCGATGCGTCCTGCCCGTAGACGGTCAGCCGGTCGCCGCCCTCGATCTTTGTGAGCGCGTCGGGCGAGCCGACGTAGCCTCCGTCCTGGCGTTCGATGCCGAGCACGAGGACGCCGTGCTCGGCGAGGTGCGTCTCGATGATCGGTCGGCCGCACAGCCCGCACCCCGCCGGCACCTCGACCTGCGCCACGGCGAACCCCTTGTGCACCCGCAGGCTGAGCTCGTAGTCGGTCGGCCGCTCGGCGCCGAACCTTTGGAGGGCCCGCGTGACCGACCGGTCGACGAGCTGCTCGACGACGCCGAGCTTCCACACGAGCACCAGCACGCCGATCGCGACGGCCGCGGTCCCGAGTGTGACCGCGCCGTCATAGGCCGAGTCGACCGAGACGATCGTGGAGATGATCGCGCCGATGCCGGAGGCGATCCCGAGGTTGCCGATGACGATGAGCCGCGCGACGATCCGGCGCCGCACCGGGTGGTTGACGACCGCCTCGGCTTCCTGCGTGGTGAAGCCGACGCCGAAGAACGCGGAGATCGCCTGAAAGTTCGAAGCGTCGCGCGACATCCCGGTGAGCCGCAGCGCCATCGCCGCGACGCGAACGCTCACAAGAGCGAACGTAGCGACCGCGAGCAAAGCGATGAGCGAGCCGGTCCCGATCACACGTCAGCCCTCATCAAAGCACGCTGACGGAAGAACTTCACGACGAGCCCGGTCCGGGTGCTGAGCCCGAGCCCGCCGTCTCGCCGTCGTCGATCTGGATCGTTGCAAGTGCTGTCATCGGATCGGGCGAGAACTCGAAGACGGTGTCGAGCCCGGCGACCTTGAGCACCGAGTAGACCCGCTCGTCGACCGAACAGAGCCGCAGCGTGCGCCCGACATCGGTGATCAGCTTGCGGAGCCGCAGGAGCTGCGAGATGTTGGAGCTGGTGATGTAGCTCACGAGGCCCATGTTGAGCACGACGTGCGGGACCGTCCGTGTTTCTTCCGACGCGATGTGCTCGATCGCGGCCTTGAGGTCTTCAGAGACCTGCGGGTCGTCGGCCAGTTCCACCATCACGATGTCGTCGGACCACTGCGTGAGCATGTCTACCTCAGCATAACGAAACGGAGGGCCGGGCGGGTCAGGCGTCTTCGGCGTTATCCGGTTCGGCGTCAATTTCGGCGATCGGAGCGATCGCAACGACCTCATCGCCGCCGCCGAGGCTCACGATCCGCACGCCTTGCGTCCCGCGGCTGTAGCTGGAGATGTCGCTCGCGGCCATGCGGACCAGGTTGCCACTTCGTGAGATTACGACAACGTCATCGGTTTCAGACAGCCCGACCGCCGCGACGGACCGGCCGTTCCGCGGCGTGGTCTTGATGTCGATCCGGCCCTTGCCGCCGCGGCTCTGCGCGTGGGCCCGGCCGCCCTCGGGCTGGACGAGGTACTCGTCGACCGACGTCCGCTTGCCGTAGCCGTTGCGGGTCACCGTGAGCAGGTAGGGCGCGGGCTCGGCGGTGACCATCGGCGGCGGGTCCTGGGTGAGCTCTTCGTCCGTTGCGTCGGGCGCGGGCCGCAGCGGGATCGCCACGGCGCCGACGACCTCGTCGCCCGCTTTGAGGTCGATGCCCTTGACCCCCGCGGCCGACCGGCCCATCTGCCGCGCCTGCGTCTCGTTGAACCGGATCGCCATGCCGCTCGCGGTCACGAGCATGACGTCGTCGGTGCCGTCGGTCAGCAGCACGGAGAGGATCTCGTCGTCGTCCTTGAGCCCCGTCGCGATCAGGCCCGACCGGTTGACGTTCTGGTACGCCTTGAGCGGGGTGCGCTTCACGATGCCGTGCCGCGAGACGAACGTCAGGAATTTGCTCGACGACTCGAAGTCCTTGACGGTCAGGTAGACGCGGGCCTTCTCGCTCTCGCGCAGCTCGACGAGGTTGACGATCGCCCGCCCGCGGCTCGTGCGGCTCATCTCGGGCAGCTCGTAGACCTTCAGCTTGAACACGCGGCCCGTGTCGGTGAAGACCAAGAGGTCGTCGTGCGTCGACGAGACGAAGACGCGCTCGATGAAGTCGCCGTCCTTCGCGTCGCCCGCGCGGATGCCCTTGCCGCCGCGGGCCTGCGCCCGGTACGTCTCGGCGGGCAGGCGCTTGGCGTACCCGGCGTGCGAGATTGTCACCGCGACGTCGTGCTCGCGGATCAGCGACTCGATATCGATATCGCCCGCGGCGTCGTCGAGGCGCGTGCGCCGCTCCGAGCCGTAGCGGGCCTTCATCTCCTCGCAGTCGTCCTTGATGATCTGCGTGACCCGCTCGTGCCGGGCGAGGATGTCCTCGAGGTCGGAGATCTGGTCGGCCAGCTCGCGGTAGTCGTTGGTCAGGCGTTCGATCTCGAGCCCGGTGAGCTGGATGAGCCGCATGTTGCCGATCGTCTCGGCCTGCACTCGCGTCAGCAGCGTGCCCCCGACCGGGTCGTTCGACCGAACCCGGTCCATCAGCAGCGGCGGGATCTTCGCCGCGTGCGGGTGGTCGGTGGGGATCTGGAACCGCCGGTCCATGAGCGCCTGGATCGCCTCCTGGCGTGTGCGGCTCGCCCGGATGATCCGGATCACCTCGTCGATGTCGCACACCGCGAAGATCATGCCCTCGAGCACGTGGGCCCGCTTCTTCGCCTCGCGCAGCAGGTGGGCCGTCCGACGCCGGATCACCACCACCCGGTGGTCGATGTACGCCCGCAGCAGGCTCCGCAGGTTCATCGTCATCGGGCGCTGCCCGTGCACGACGATGTTGATGATGCTGAACGTCTGCTGCAGCGGCGTGTTCTGGTAGAGCTGGTTCTCCACGACGCCCGCGTCGGCGCCCTTCTTGAGCTCGACCACCACGCGCGTCTGCGCGTTCCGGCCCGACTCGTTCCGGACGTCGGAGATGTCCTTGATCCGCTCGTCCTTGACCGCGTCGACGATCTTCTCGACCAGCGTGTTCTGGGCCAGCGCGTACGGGATCTCGTCGATGACGATCGCCTCACGCCCGTTCGCGGCGGTCTCCACGTGGGTGACGCCGCGCACGGTCACGCGCCCGCGCCCGGTGTCGTACGCGTCGAGGATGCCGCGGCGCCCGAGGATCACGCCGCCGGTCGGGAAGTCGGGCCCCTTCACGCCGTGCCGGACGACGTTGCCCTCCTCGTCGGTCGTGTCGGTCATCAGGTCGGCGAGCGAGATGTCCGGGTCTTCGACGACGCGGGTGATCGCGTCGAAGATCTCGGTCGGGTTGTGGGGAGGCAGGCTGGTCGCCATGCCGACCGCGATGCCCATGCCGCCGTTGACCAGCAGGTTCGGGAACTTGCCCGGCAGCACCGTCGGCTCGCGCAGGCGGTTGTCGTAGTTGTCCTGGAAGTCGACAGTGTCCAGCTTGAGGTCGGCGAGCAGGTCCATCGCCGGGTGGTCCATCCGCGCTTCGGTGTACCGCTCGGCGGCCGGCGGGTCGCCCTCGATCGAGCCGAAGTTGCCCTGCGGGTCGACCAGCGGCACCCGCATCTTCCACGACTGCGCCAGGCCCACGAGCGTCGGGTAGATCACCTGGTTGCCGTGCGGGTGGTAGTTGCCCGACGTGTCGCCCGTGATCTTCGCGCACTTGATGTGCTTGCGGCCGGGCCGCAGGTTCAGGTCGTTCATCGCGACCAGGATCCGACGCTGGCTCGGCTTGAGCCCGTCGCGCACGTCGGGCAGGGCCCGGTCCATGATCGTCGAGAGCGCGTAGGTGAGGTAGCTCTCGCGCAGCTCGGTCTCGATCTCGAGGTCGAGCACGCGGGCGCCGGCCGCTCCGGTCGCGGCCTCCGGGGCGTCTTCGGGTGGCTGGGGAGTTCCGCCGGTCGGGTCGTCTTGAGACATGCTGGGCAGGGGCTCCGGAAGGGGGCTTGAAGCGCTGGACGATCGCGCCGCTCAAGCGACGCGGCGATCCCGATCACGCGATCCCGATGGTAGGTTCAATCCCCGCCCACAGCGTCGATTTCGAGCGTTTCGAGGCTCTTGAGCGTCTCGCAGACCGCGATCAGCGTCAGGCATGATGCCTCGGGCGTCAGCGTGGCGTCCCAGAGCGCCCGCCGGACCCCGCCGACGGCGTCCTCGCCGACCGCGTAGGCGTGGGTTTCGGCGCGAGAAACGCTGAGCTGCTCCAGGAAACGAAGGGTTTCCAGCCGCGCCGCGATCGCCGCGTCACGTTCCCCGGGCGGCACGATCTTCCCGGACCGCAGCGCCGCCCCCTGCCACGCCGCGACGGCCGCCGTCCGCCAGTCGGGCAGCGGGTTGCTGAGGCGCGTGAAGACGATCCCGCCGCGGAGGTCGCGGTCGGGCCCACCCGCGTCGTTCTCGAGTAGTCGGTGCCGGCCGATCAAGTCATCGAGCTCGATGAAGACCGGGGCGAGGGGCACCGAGCCGGGCTCGGGCGCGACTTCCAGAGCCGCGAGCCCGAGCCAGGGCAAGAGCGAGGGCAATCCCGCGATGTCGGTGCTCAGGGCGAGGGCTGCGAGCGAGTCGGTTTCGAGCGAGCCATCGAGCGCTCGGAGATACGCGGCGAGCGCGGGCGGCGCCCCGAAGAGATCCTTCGGTCGTTCGACGGGCCGCCAGAGGTCGTGGTCGACGCCTTCTGTCGCGTGGAACGCTCGGGAGGCAAGCCAGCCGAGTGTGGTGTGCAGGAGGGTCTGTTCCAGAGTCGCGGCTTCGGCTTGGCCGCTGACAGGATCGATCGTCGCGATACCCTCGGGCCACGAGCTCAAGAACGCCGCGAGCATCTCGGCAAACCGCCGTAGATGATCGGCGTCGGGCACTGCTTCAACGATCCGTCCTCCGCGGCTGAGCACGGTCGGCTCGTCCGAGGCCCGGACCTGCGCGATCTGCACCGCCGAGCACGCGAACACCCTCGCCTCGGGCAGTTCATCAAGAAGTTCGGCAAGCGGGCGACCGGCGGCCCCGGGCCGGCGGAGCGACCGCTCAACGGCTCCTTGCAAGGCGGTGCCTGCTTCAAGCCCCGCCGACCTGATCATGCCCGGAAAAACCGCTTCGGCGCGTGCGGCGAACCCGGCGTCGCCGCCGGGGTCGAAGACCACGCCCTCGAGCCCCGGCGCGAGCGTCTGCGAGACGCCGACATAGCTCCGGGTGCCGATCGGCCGGAGCTGCGTGGCGAGTTCGATGTCGATCGTGATCGCCGGGCCGTACCCGATCGCGAGCCGTTCGCGAGCCATTGGGGCCCGGACCGACAGCGTGGTCACGGCCTCTTCGATGGCACCGCCCGCCGCCGCTGCGAGCCCGAAGCCCCCCGTCTCGAGCGACCAGTTCCGCCCGATCACCCGGCCGCCCAAGCGCAATGTCACCGCCGAGCCGACCACCCCCGGCAGTTCAGCTTCGGGCTCAACTTCCGATAACGCGCGGACGCTCGGCTCGATGGTCGCGAACGCGTGGCGCAGAAGGGGTTGTACATCGAACGCGCGGTATTCGACCGTCGGTTGTTCGGCCGTCCGTTGCTCGTCAGGAATCTGTTTTTCGGGCTGGCCCGTGAGGCTGCTCGCGGCCACGGCGACCGTGCCGACGACGGCGAGCAGCTTCAATGCTCGAAAAGCTCGGTCCGGAAAGCCCGTGTTGTGGCGGTCTGTTTTCGATCGACTGGCGGGGATCATGGCTCGTGGTATCTTGTCATGTGGTCCGCTACCGAGCGATCAGAACCGTGACATATGAAGATCCGACTTCTCGCCAACAAGACCCGCCTGTCTGTCAGCAGCGCGTTTGCCTGGATGGCCGCCCGCCTGAGCGTCCACCGCCTTGAACTCGCCCTGCTCGTTGTCATGTGCTATCTCGTGCTCATGTAGAATTTGCTGCCGGGCGCTCGCCCCCGTCGCGAACTGGCTCCGTGCGAGTCAGCAACCTGGAACGACCCATAAGAATAGAAAAACACGGCCGAGCGTGCTGCCCGGCCGTGTGGTGCTGGTTTATCGCCAGATCATGGCCCATGAGGCCTGTTGCGAACAGCCCGATCAGAAGCTGATCTTGTCGGTGCCCATCGCGCCGTGGTCGTCCATGCCGCCGCGGGTGGGGTAGTCGCTCGGGCCGGCCATGTAGTCGTCCATGCCCTGCGTGTCGCCGTATGCCGCGCGCTTGAGGCTGAGCCCGATCTTGCGG
>JBCBZP010000056.1:0-8856 GCA_039815285.1 Planctomycetota bacterium | reverse complement strand
TCTCAAGAAAAACACGAGAAAGAGCCAGAGCGGGAGAATGAAAGACAGAGTTGGAGAGAGAGCCACAAATCAAGTTTGCTAGCTGCTAAATGCACGCTGACAGGAACACGACACTCTCCGGCGATCACCTGAGCGGTCACGCGACGATGGCGTGAGCCGGTCAAGTAAATAGCAGCGCGCAACGCGTACTCGATGGTCATAGAAAACATGGGCACCTCCGGATCTGGTTGTCTTAGTATAGAGGGTTGACGTCAGATCCGGAGGAAAATACCTGTTTTATCTGTGAATTTACCTGAAATTTCCCGAATCACGGGGGGACATCTTGGAAAACATCGGGTTATGAGGGTGTCGCACGGAGTCTTGACGACGCCGGGGAAGTGGAGCGGAGCAGATTCGAACTGCCGACCTATGCATTGCGAACGCATCGCTCTACCAACTGAGCTACCGCCCCAGAATGTCATCCCTCGGCCCGCTGTGGCTGCGATCGGAGGGTCAAGATACTAGACCGCTCGTTGCTACGATCGACTCGTCACCGTTCAAATCAATCGGTCAAATCGCCACCAATGCTCCTTTGGGAGGCGGGAACACGGGAGACGGTTTATGAAGCATGAGGTGCTGCTCGCCGAACTGAACAGGCTCCGCAAAGACATCGACGAGGACCCGTCCGACGTCGAGTGGCTGACCCTGCACCATGTCTTCTGCTTTATCTCGTACAAGACGGGCGACTTTCAGGCGTACCTCGACGAGCAGGCCGAGAAGGGCGCGTTCGCCGACTTCGAGGGGTGACCCTCGCCGCCACTCCGGCAAAAAGCGTGGCGAGGGGCATCCGTTGGCCCGACATTCTGGTATGTTCATGCGGGCGAACGCTCCCGGCTGGCTGCTGTGAGAACCACGGCAAGCGGCTCGGGCGGCACGCCGACGACCGCCTGGCAGGACGCCAGGCGGGCGATGGGTCTCCGGTGACGGCCGGGGAAGAAGGAGCCTCGGGCCGGCTACTCACACAGCCGGGTCGCGAGGGTGACCTTTGACGAAGGAGGTGATCCAGTGATTGAATGTGAAAGTACCAGCTGCGACCGCGGCATGACGACCGGTCTTCGGACCATCAGCCGCGGCTGCGGTCGCACCAGTACGATTGGGCTGCTCGCCTGAAGCAGCCTGACGGGGCTTTGCCGTCAGGTAGCAGCCCGAACGCAGGATCACCCGTAGCAAACGGGTCCTATGGCTGCCGGCCCTTACAGGTCGGCAGCTTTGTTTTTGGAACTGCCGCCCCCGGTGCCCGCCGGCTCTTTCACGGGTCCCTGGTTCGGCATCCGGCAACTGTGAGCGGCAGGGCATGAAAAAACCCCCGAGCGACGACACGCCCGGGGGTTTGAGATCGGTTCATGCTGTTGACCTAGCCCAAGCGCCTCAGTCGAGCCCGATGAGGCTGCCGACGATCGGCCCGTACGCCACAATGAGCCCGGCGAACACCACGCTCACGACGGAGATGAGCTTGATGAGGATGTTGAGCGACGGGCCCGAGGTGTCCTTGAAGGGGTCGCCCACGGTGTCGCCCACGACGGTCGCCTTGTGGTCGTCGGAGCCCTTGCCGTAGACGATGTCGTCGCCGCGGCCGGCGGAGATCATGTCCTTGGCGCGGAGGACGATGTCGGCCCGGATGGGCTCTGGGATCTTGTTCTGGGTCTCCTGATCGTTGACCGCGTCGGTCGCGCTGATGCGGCCGTACGACTCGAGGAGCTTCTTCGCGTTGTCCCAGGCGCCGCCGGCGTTGGCCATGAACACCGCGACGGCGAACCCGGAGGTTAGCCCGCCCGCGATCATGCCGAGCACGCCCGGCACGCTCAGGAACAGCCCAACGAAGATCGGGACGACGATCGCCAGCACCGAGGGGACGACCATCTCCTTCTGAGCGCCGGCGGTCGAGATCGCGACGCAGTTGGCGTAGTCGGGGTAGCGGATGCCCTCGTAGTCGATGCCCTGCATCGGCCAGTTGTCGGGGTCCTGAACGTCGTCGTCGGCCATGCCCTGGGCGCGGAGCGCGTCGCGGATCTTGCCGAACTGCCGACGACACTCGACGATCATGCTGTTCGCCGCCCGGCCGACCGCGGTCATGGTCAGCGCGCAGAAGAGGAACGCGAGCAGAACACCGATGAAGATGCCGCCGAGCACGCGGGGGTTGGCGAGGGACACGTCGTAGAACGCCAGGACGTCCTGCAGCCCGCCGCGGCGGGTCGAGACGAGGGTAAACGTCTCGTCGTGGGCGTGGTCGCCGTGGTCGAACGCGGCGTGGACCGTGTACCGGTTGGCGACGTGCAGGTGCTCGTCCTCCTCGTCGCCGTGGTCGTGGTGGTCCTCGCCGATGGCGTGGATGTCGGTGAGGACCTGGCCCTTCTCGAGGTGGTCCAGCACGTCGGAGTCCTGACCAAGGCGGATGAACATGCCGCCGTCGATGATCTCTTCGTGCTGCCCGGCGTCCTGGTCCTCACCGTCGCCGTCGCCGTGATCGTGCGGTGGGATGACAACGGCGAACTTGCCGTAGCCCTGGTAGACGGCATACGCCTCGTCGGTGGGCGCCTGGATATCGCCGGTCTCGACACCCGAAGCGACGTACGACTCGGCCTGGCTGGTGATCTGGCTCTGCACGACCTGCACGTACGCGGCGAACAGCGCGAGCGCGGTCAGGGCGGCCGACCCGATAGCGAAGCCCTTGCCCGTCGCGGCGGTGGTGTTGCCGAGCGAGTCGAGCATGTCGGTGCGCTCGCGGACGTGGGGGGGCTGGCCGGTCATCTCGGCGTTGCCGCCGGCGTTGTCGGCGATCGGGCCGTACGCGTCGGTCGCGAGGGTGACCCCGAGGGTCGAGAGCATGCCGACGGCGGCGATGCCCACGCCGTAGAGGCCCATCAGGAAGCTCTCGGCGCCGCCCGCGAAGCTGAACGCGGCCAAGATCGCGATCACGACCGTCAGCAGCGAGGCCCACGTCGACTTCATGCCCTCGGCGATGCCCGAGATGATGACTGTCGCCGGGCCGGTGATCGCCTGCTGGGCGATCCGCTGCGTCGGTGCGCACTCGTACGAGGTGTAGTACTCGGTCGCGTAGGCGATGACGTTGCCGGCGATGAGTCCGGAGACGATCGAGCCCCACAGGCCCCACGCGGAGGTGATCTCGCTGAACGCCGAGCCTTCACCGGGCATGAGCAGGTTCAGGATGACCGCGGAAGCGACGAGGATGAGCCCCGACGCGAGATAGACGCCGAAGTGCAGGCCCTTGAGGAGCTGGGCGAAGTTCGCCCCCTCCTTGGCTTTCACGCTGAAGATGCCCGCGATGGAGCAGAGGATGCCGACGCCGGCCAGCGCGAGCGGCGCCGCGGCGAGCTGCATGGCGAGCGTCATCGCCTCGCCGCCGGCGGTCAGGCTGAACGCTGCCGCGGCCCCGAGCGCGAGCGTCGCGAGGATCGACCCGTAGTACGACTCGTAGAGGTCGGCGCCCATGCCCGCGACGTCGCCGACGTTGTCGCCCACGTTGTCGGCGATGGTCGCCGGGTTGCGGGCATCGTCTTCGGGGATGCCGGCCTCGACCTTGCCGACGAGGTCGGCGCCGACGTCGGCCGCCTTGGTGTAGATCCCGCCGCCGACGCGGGCGAACAGCGCCTGCGTCGACGCGCCCATGCCGAAGCTGAGCATGACGGTCGTGATCTCGGTGATGCCGCCCTCGAGCCCGATCGCGTTGAAGATGAAGAACCAGGCCGAGACGTCGAGCAGGGCGAAGCCGACGACGTTCAGGCCCATCACTGCGCCCGAGCGGAACGCGATGGTGAGCCCGTCGTTGAGCGAGTCCTTCGCGGCAAACGCGGTTCGGGCCGAGGCGTTGGTCGCCATCCGCATGCCGAACCAGCCGCAGAGGCCCGACAGCAGGCCCGCGATCGGGACGCCGAGCAGGCTCCAGTAGCTCTGGAGCCCGAGCAGGGTCATGCCGCCGAGGAAGACGATGATCGCGATGAACACGCCCGCGACGACCTTGTACTGCCGGCCGAGATACGCCATCGCGCCCTGGCGGACGGCCTCGGCGATGCGGACCATCTCGCTGTCGCCCTCGGAGTGTTTCATGACGCCGGCGGTGAACACGCGGGCCATGACCAGCGCGATCAGGCCGCCCAGCGGTGCGAGGTAGAACGGCAGCGGGATCGAGTCGATCGCACCGAGTGTGGTGGGCGCCATCGGCTCAAGCGTGTGGGTAAACAACGTAGCGGGCAGCATCGTTTCCGGTTCCTTCTCTGGGGGCCCCGCGGTCCGACCCAAAGGGGCGTTCGGACCGAAGGCTGATCGACAGCGGTTGCTTAGCCTCGATCGCGTGGGGGATCAACAGAATCAAAGCCCCCCGGCGATTGTTCGTTCGAATGGGGCGCTTGCCCCGGGGGGACGCCGCTGGGCTGGGACAGTCAAAGCGAGTGTGGCCGTCAGAGAACTGGCGGCCGCAGGTTCGGGCAGCACGGGTGTGGAAAGGGCCCAAAATAACAAGAGCCCGCCGTGGGCGGGCTCTTGTCTGGTTACCGTGCGAGTTCTTCTTTCATGCGGCGTGACTCGGCCTTGCGGGCCGCACGCCGCCGACGCTCGGATGGCTTCTCGAAGAACTCCTTGCGCTTGATCTCTTTGGTCAGGCCCTCTTTCTCGCAGAGCTTCTTGAAACGGCGCATCATCTGTTCAACGTGCTCGCCGCCTCTGGCCTTGATCCGGATCGCCATGCAGGACTCCCGTGGAAATTCTCAGCGACCGCCACACCGCATTGATGGGTCGGTCTTTCATTCGAAACCGACGCTGCCCGTTGCGGCGAAAGCAGTTTCGACGCTGGGCATATCGAGCATCAAGTAAAGGCGGGATCCGTCAGGCTTTCAAGACCTCTTCAGGCAGTGTTTCGGCGTCACGCCGGAGTCATAAGGGAGCCACGCTCTCGTGGGACGAGCATGCTGCTGATCGACGCGTACAACGTGCTGCACACCGTCGGGGTGCTCCCCAGAGACCTGGCGGGGCTCGAGGTGGAGGATCTGGCCGAGCTGATCGCGGCCGGCCGGTACCGCGGCCGCCGGGTGCTCTTGGTCTGTGACGGCTCGCCGAGGCCGCGGGGGCTCCGCGAGGGGTTCACCAAGCGTGCGTCCGACCGGTGGGCGATCGGGGGCCATCAGGAGCTCCAGATCGTGTTCACGGGTCCGGAGTCAGATGCGGATACGTTTATCGAAAAATATATCGAGGCCGAGACGGCGCCCAAGCGGCTGCTAGTCGTCAGTTCGGACCGAAGAATCCAGAAAGCCGGCCGACGGCGGCGGTGTCCGACGCTCGACTCGGTCGGGTTTCTCCGTCAGATCGTCTTCGATGCCGAGGCGTCGATGGCGTCGACCGAGCTGGCTCAGACCGGCGGGCTTCGTGGCGAGGTGCCGCTGAAGCAGGCCGCGATCGGGTTCTGGAAGCAGGAATTCGGATTATCGGACGATGACGCTCCGAAGCCGGCGTTCGATGTGGAATTGGACCTCAACGACCCGAAACTCGAGACCCTGCTCGAAAAGGCTGAGGGCGGGCCCGCGGCGGACAGGGTCTCGGAAGCCGGGCGACCGGCAGACGACCCGGAACTCCGGGCGCTGGTCGAAAATTGGGCGGAAGAGGTCGACATCGACGATCTCGATATGGACCGATGGCTACCCCGAGGAACAAGCTGATCGCCGGACTGACCGGGCTCTCGCTCGCCGTTCTTGTTCTGGGCGGTGGGTGCGCCCGCGTGGCCGAGCAGGGGCGGACTGGGGTAAAGGCGACGTTCTTCGTTCACACGCTCTGGGCCGAGATCGACCGATCGGTGCGTCCGACCGATGTGCAGGCCGCGGCTCGCAAGTCGATGGCCGAACAGGGGATGTCGGTCTTCAAGGATCGGGTTTCCGCGGCGACGAGCGAGCTTGCGGGCCAAGAGCCGGGCGATCGCTGGCCGAAGCGGATCGTGATCGAATCGCGCGATACCGGTGCGTCGACGCTTGTGTGGCTCACGATGCGGCCGCGAGGAGACGAGGTCGCGTTGCGGACACTGCTGGACGCGATGCTTCGTCAGCTTGGGGTCTAGCGTCGGCGCGTGCCCACTGGCCGAATGATCCAGATCGTGTCGACCGACCTCGGGGCTGGGGGGATGGCGAGGTTTGTCGCCGACTTCGCCGACGCTGCCCGAGCCCTCGGACACCGCGTGGTGATCTCGGTCGGCCGCGGGTCCGGGGCGGATCATGCAGAGCGTCTGCTCGATGGGCGGATCGAGGTCGGGCGGCTGCCCGCCGGCCGTCGGGAGGCGGTGCGGTCGGTGTTGGCGGCGGTGCGGTCGGCCGGTCCGGACTGGGTACTGCTGGTGACGGGCGCGTGGCCGCCCTCGACGCGGCTCGGCGGCGCGTTCGGGCGGGTACCGGTTGTGGAGACGCCGCGGGTGATGCCCCGGCGACGCCGGGTGAAGCTCGGGCAGCGGGTGTCGTTCACGGTGCGGTCGACGCGGCGGTACCGGCTGGTCGCGATCAACGAGGAGATGGCGGCGCTGAGCCGTTCGTCGTGCGGGGCGGCGGGCCGGGCGGTGCGGGTGGTGCCCAACTGCATCAAGCTGCCGCGCGAGCGTCGGGAGTACCAATGGGGCGACGTGTGCCGGTTCGTCAGCTTCGCGCGCCTGGACGAGAGCCACAAGGACCACGAAACAACGCTTCGGGCGCTCGCCCTGCTCGACCGGTCGCTGCGTCGTTCGTGGGAGATGCTGTTCATCGGCACGGGGCCGGACGCGCGGTCGCTAGAGGATCTGAGCCGCGAGCTGGGCGTGGGCGCGCGGTTCGTGTCGGGGGTCGACGATCTCTGGAGCGAGGTGGCGTCTCACGACGTGTCGGTGCTGTCGACCAAGCGCGAGGGGCTGCCGCGGGTGGGTGTGGAGGCGGCGGCGATTGGGCTCGCGACGATCGGGTCGGACGTGCCCGGGGTGAGCGATCTGTTCTCGGGCGGGGCGGGCGGCGTGCTGGTGTCGCCCGGTGATGCGGGCGCGATGGCGTCGGTGATGGAGCGGATGATCCGTGACGCGGCGTGGCGCGAGGCGGTCGCCGCGGGCGGGCCGGAGGTCGCGGCGAGGCACGAGGCGATGCGGGCGGCGCGGGTGATCTGCTCGGTCGCGGAGGAGATGCTGTGAGGGTGTGGTTTTTGGTCAGCCGGTTCCCGTCGCTGTCCGAGACGTTCGTGCTGTCGCAGATGACGGGTCTGATCGACCGGGGCTGCGAGGTGACGGTGCTCGTCCGCGGCGGGGGCGACGGGGTTGCGCACGCCGACGTCGGTCGGTACGGGCTGTTGGAGCGGATGCACCGGTACCCCGACCGCCGGGCGACCGCAGACAAGGGCGAGGCGAATGGCAAGGGCGCGGCGTACTGGCGCGGGGTGGCGGCGTCGGCCCCCGCGTTCCGCAGTCGCGCGCGGAACCCGCTCTTGTTCGGTCGGCGGGCGCTGAGCGGGCGGGTGTTGAGCGAGGGTCTTGCGTGGGTGGAGGCGGCGCGCGCGCACGGCCCGCCCGACGTCGTGGTCGCCCACCACGGCGGGAACGGCGAGAACGCGGTGCGGTTGCGGCGCGCGCGAGCGTTCGACGCACCGGTCGCGACGTTCTTCCACGGGTCCGACGCGAACCGCGCCAAGCCGGGCAAGTTCGGCGAGCTGTTCCGCCGCGGCGACCTGCTGCTGCCCGTGATCGGGTTCCTGGAAGACAAGCTGCTCGAGATCGGTGCGCCGCGCGATCGGGTGCGGGTCCACCGGATGGGGATCGACCCCGCGGTGTTCGCGGCGCCCGAGCGCGGTGGTCCCCGGGAAACCGTCGAGCTGGTGAGCGTGGGACGCCTCGTCGAAGTGAAGGGGTTTCATCACGCGATCCCCGCGGTCGCGGCGCTCGGCGGCGGCGTGCGGTACCGGATCGTCGGGGCGGGCCCGGAGGAGCAACGGCTGCGGGCGCTGATCGACGAGGTGGGGGCGGGCGAGCGGATCGAGCTCGTCGGCGGGCAGCCCAAGGAGCGTGTCGTGGAGCTGCTGCGCGAGAGCGACGCGATGGTGTTTCCCTCGTGCCCGGTGTCGACCGGCGAGAAGGAGGGCCTGCCGATGGCGTTGTGCGAGGGGATGGCGGCGGGGCTCGCGGTGGTCGCGTCGCGGATCGGGGGTGTGCCGGGGCTGATCCGCGAGGGCGTCGACGGGCTTCTCGTCGAGCCCGGGTCGGCCGGCGGGCTCCGGCAATCGCTCGAGCGTGTTGTGGGCGACGCGGGCCTTCGGCGGTCGCTCGGGGGGTCGGCCTTGGAGCGCGTGAAGCAGGAACACGACGTGAACGTGCTCAACGACCGGTTCGTCGAGCTGCTGCGTGGTCTGGTGGCCGAGTATCAAGGCGGCAGACGCCGTGGGTAAAGCGGTTTTTGGCGGTATGTCTGGCGGTATGTCTGGCGGCTTCGACGTCGTGATCCGGACGTGGAACGATCACGAGCGTTTGGTCGGAGCCGTGGCGAGCGCGGCGGCCGTGCCCGGTGTTTCCAGGATCGTGGTGGTTGATGATGGCTCGGAGCCGTCGGTTGATCCGGCGACGCTCGACGACGCGCGGGTGGTGCTGCACCGGCAGGCGAACGCGGGGGCGCCCGCGGCCCGGCAGCGTGGGATCGAGCTCGCCGAGTCGGACTACGTGGTGCTGCTCGACTCGGACGACGAGCTGCTGCCGGCGGCTGCGGACGCCGTGCGCGCGGCTCGGGAGGCGGGTGCGGCGGGCGTGATCTCGGGGCGTTTGCGGTTCGAGCCGGACGGGGGAGACACCTCCGGGACGAGCCCATGCATGCGCACCTGCGCGAT
>JBCBZP010000065.1:0-5100 GCA_039815285.1 Planctomycetota bacterium | reverse complement strand
GCGGTCTGGATGCTGGCGTTGTAGAGGTACGCGCCGCCGTGCTCGCGGGCGTCGGTCTCGGCCTGCTCGAAGAATCCCCAGTGGTACGGGACCACGTCCCGGAAGTGACCGTGCTCGGTGACGATGCGTGTGAGGTAGCCGGGCCCGGTCTGGTCCCAGATGCCGCGGTAGACGAGGATCGAGTGGGCGAGGTCGCGGACGCAGTGCCAGAGCGACGCGTGGCACGGCACCGCCCCCATCACCGCCGGCGAGAGCAGGTGCGGGCGGCCGTGCTGCTGCGTTGTTGAGCAGAACGCGCGGACGCCATCGACCAACTCGTCGATCGGCCGGATCGGCAGGCGGTCCGGATCGACGAACACGCCGCCCTCGCGGGCGAGCATCTCGTACCGGAGGATGTTCAACCGAGCCGCTGCGCCGGCGGGCTCGGGCAACTTGAACGTCTCGGACCACTGCGCGTGGTTGAAGATCGGCTCGCGATCGTCGAGGGTGATGACGCGGACATCCCACTCTGGGTGATGCCGTTGCCACTCGATTCGCCAGGTGCGAAACGACTCGGGCACGGGCGTCTTGGCCAGGTGCGCGGTGTAGACGATCTTTGGGATCACTTGAGCTCCTCCTGCGTGGTGCTCGATTCGATTTGCCACTTGGCCGGGGGCACGCCCTCCATGCCGCCCTCGATGAATGGAGCCGCAATCGCGCCGAACGCGACGGACTCGTTGCCCGAGCCGGAACCGGAGCCCGAACCAGAGTCGAGCGTGACTTCTGTGGCGACGATGGTGCCGCTGGGGTCGGTGGTGAAGGTGCCCGTGAACGAGTCGGAGCTTGTTCCAATCGTGACCGTGGTGTCTTTGATGGTGCCTTCGGAACCGAGCGTGAGGCGATCGGTGAAGCTGTCGCTCGGCGATTCGACAGACGAGCTCTCGCTCGATCCGGACCCGGAGCTGTCCCCGCTCGATGCTCCGCTGCTGGCCATCGACGAGTCCATGCTGGACTGTCCGGAGCTGCCGCCGGAACCGGATCCACCGGGGCCGCTTCCCCCCGGGCCGGAGCCGCCGGGGCCACTGCCGCCCCCGCTTGAACCACCGCCGCCGGACGAGCCGCCGCCGCCCGATGACCCGCCACCGCCGGACGAGCCGGGGTCGTCCGTCGAGGCCATCGACGAGTCGCCAGAACTCATGCTGAAAGTGGGATCGGTGTCAGTCGGGACCGAGCCCGACGAACCCGCGGACGACGTAGCGGACGACCCGCCGCTCGGGTTATCGGTGGAGCCGCCGCCGCTCGGTTCGCTGGGTGTGGGGTCGTCGGTCGAACTCGGGGCGGTGCTGTCGGGCGTGCCGCTGTCGCTCGTGAACGCGTCGGTCGTGTAGAACGTCAGTGTCGGCGTGCCGCTCGGCCCGGTCGTGAAGATCACGTCGCCGGTCGTCGAGTAGCTGGTGCCCTCGGACGGCGTGGGCGTGCTGCTGGCCGGCGTCTCGTACGAGGACTCGGGCGTGTCGGGCGTGGAGTAATCGCTCGACCCGCCGCCCTGCGGGGCGCGGCCCGTTGCCCACACGGGGATATAAAGGTAGTACCGGGTCGGCTCGCTCATTTGGCAGCCTCCCTCGCAACGTCGCGGCCTACATCGACCGGCGTGTACCAGCCCTGCGTGTTGATCGGCTTCGAGCACTCGGCGCTGGCCGTCGCGATCGCGTCCTCGTACGACATCTGCTCGAACACACCAAGCCCGCTGCCCGGCGAGCAGTTTACCACACGGAACCGATGCTTCTCGAAGTGCGGCAGCAGCGCCTCGAAGCGTCGGCTCAGCGAGTCATAGAGCACGTTGTTGTGCTTGATGGCCGCAGCTTCACGGGTTTCGTCGAACGCGTACTTGTGGTCGGCGGCCATGCGGAAGTCGCAGCCGAGCAGGTACACCGTGCGGAACCCGAGGTGGTGCAGCAGCCGCACCGCGACGAGCATCACGCTCCGCTTGCCCTTGATGCCGAGCGAGTCGGTGGACTTCGGATCGTTGCCCCACGGCACCGTGTCGCTGGTCAGGAACCGCTCGTGATCGAAGTGGTTGCTGCGGCGGAAGAACAGCACGCTGGGCATCTGCGCCACGCGGTACGCGCTGTCGCGCATCGTGCCGTCCCCCGCCTGGATGCGGAGCTTACGTCCCCAGTGGCACACCGGGACGAACTTGAGCACGCCCGGGTCCTTCCAGCCCGTGTCGATGAATCGGCCGGGATCGTCGACGCACGTCCACAGCGTCGGGCGGTGCACGGTCCACGAGTTGTTGACGCCCATCGTCACGATGCCGCGGCGGTCGAGCTTCGATAGATCGATGTCGTTCAGCGAAGGCCCCGACAGCACGAGGAAGGCCGAACGCCCCTTGTAGAACCCCCCGAGCGAGATCGAGTCGAAGTCCGCTGTGTAGAGCCGCAGCCCGTTGCGGGCCGGGGCGCGGTTCTTGAGGCCACGCTGGAGCGCGACGATGTCGGACTGGTTGGGGCTGTTCACTTGAACCTCCCGGTGATGTATCTGCCGCTCACACGCGTCGCGTTCACGACGCCGACGCGGCCAATCACATCGACCCACCACGACAGCGGGCGGACGGTCGGGTGCAGGTTCTCGCCGTTGACCGTGATGCGGCTCGGCCGGGTGCAGATCGAGAAGCAGAACCACGCCCTTGGCCGGGCGACTCGCTTCATCTCCGTCAGCACCGGAACCACATCCTCGATCAGCAGGTGCTCCAGCGCGTCGAAGCTGGTGACGACGTCGGCCACGCCTTCGACCAGGCCGGTGTCGTGCATCGGCTTCTTGATGTCGGCCTCGGGGAAGGCGAAGTCCACGCCGACGCCGTCGATGCCGTGACGGCGGAACTCGGCGATGAAGTCGTTGCGTCCGCAGCCGAAGTCCGCGACAAAGCGAGGCTTCCACCGCTTGACGATCCCTAGAGCGGCTCGGCCGTGGTTAGACGCGCCGTACTGCGATCCCGCACGCCCGGCGAGTTCAACGTACTTACTCCGCTCGTGCGCTCGGCGTTCGGCGAGGTCGGTGCTCATCCACCACCTCCTGCCGCGATGACGTTGAGCTTCCGATCGCCGTCGGCTGGGTCAGCGATCTCTACGCAGCTCATCGCCTCGAAGACCCAGACCGGCTGACCCTTGGTATCGCGTTCACAGGTGAGCTGCACGGTCACGCCGGGGGGCACGGGCGCGAGCCGCGGCTCGAGCGACCGCGCCGGCGGGCAGTCGGGCAGCACGCCCGGCAGGTCGCACACCGGACCGAGCCCGAGCAGCCCCTCGAAGCCCTCGCCCGGCACCGACTCATCGCAGTGATGCGCCTCGGAGCGGTTGATGGCCATGCGAGCGGGGTCTTCGCCGCCGCCCTGACCGCGAGAGGACAGCCCGTCGGGCACCTCGACGTACCGCAGGTAGTCGGCGCTGCCCGCGTCGCCGTCGATCCGTGCCTCTGCCCACGGATACCGCCACCGGTTGGACTCACCAGGGATCAATTGGGCCTCGCCGAGCACCGCGGTCACGCGGGCCAGCGAGGGCCGGCCGAGCTCGATCACCGCCCACTTCTCCCCCGTGCCTTCCTCCTTCCAGAGGATCGGCACGCCGCCGAGCGGGGTCGAGGCGAGCAGCGTCTCCTCGGCTTTGAGTTCGCACGTCTCGTCGGCCTCGTTCTGCACCGTGATCCGTGCGGCCGTGACGCCGTGCAGCACGCACCGGCCGATCTCGCCGGCGCGGATCGGCTCGACCGCGACCACGAAAGACAGCGGCGGGGAGTCTTCGGTCGCCACCTCGGCCGTCAGCGGCGTCCTGCCCTGGAACGTCCGCTCCTGATCGTCCTCGCCCGGCTCGACCAGCACCCCGGTGATCGCCAGTGTGTGGTGGGCGGGCAGGTCATCGGGTGAGTCGTTGCGGACGAGCACGATGCCGCGCTGGCTCAGATCTCGACCGGGGTCGGCCACCGCGTTCCGCTCGCTCGCACGGTTGGCGATCGCCGCGTCGACGAACGCGTTGTACGCCGCCGCGGGGATGCGGAGCGGCTCGCCGGTGCGGACCTTGCGGAGGGCGTCGCCGCTCATCGGTCCTGACTCCGTAGAATGTCGTGTGTCGGTCGTGTCTGAGCAACCGAGTAGAAGCGATGGTTCACATTCGCGCGGAACAACCCGGAGATGAACAAGCGATCCATGCGGTGAATGCGGCGGCGTTCCCCGAGGACTCGGAAGCGCGCCTTGTCGATGCCCTCCGCGACGCTGGCAATCTCACCGTGTCGATGGTTGCGGTTGAAGACGACAGAATCGTGGGGCATGTCGCGTTCAGTCCCGTGACAACGGAGTCCGGCGTGTTGGGCATGGGCCTTGCCCCGGTCGCCGTGCTCGAATCGCACCGAAGGCGGGGTATCGCCGCGTCGCTCATCAACGCGGGGCTGGAAGCGTGCAAGTCGATGGATGCCGGCTGGATGGTTGTTCTGGGCGATCCCGCGTACTACAGCCGCTTCGGGTTCATCACTGCGTCGGAGTTTGGCCTTCGGGATGAGTACGGCGGTGAAGATGCCTTTCAGGCGATGGAACTTCGCGAGGGAGCGACGCCAAGGAACGCCGGGCTCGTGAAGTATGCCCCGCAGTTCAGCATGGCCGAGTAGGCAGTTCATATCCCCAGCCCTCCGAAGTTGCCCTGGTCGTACACCCGCTCGACGTACGCCGCGACGGGCCGCTTCACGATGGTGTTCGCGCTGGTGTCCTCCTGATCCGCGTAGCGGACCCACAGGTACTCCCACCCCTTCTTGGCGATGCCGTTGATCGAGCCGACGGACAGCCCGGTCACGTTCGGGCTCGCAGCGAAGCGGAACGTGATCTCCCAGTCGTCATCGGGGCCCGTGCCGCGGCGGGCACCGGTTGCCCCGAGGAACAGCACCTCGCCCGCGGCGAACCCGCGGAACCCGCCGCTGTTGACCTTGCCGGTGAGGCTGAAGAGCGCGCCCTTGTACGAGTTGGTCACCGCCGCGGCCGGCAGGTAGTGCGTCTCGCTGAATTGGTATGACCTGCCCCCCAGAATCTAGTCCAGCCGCTATGCGACAATTTGGCGAGATGGACGCATCTGGGAAGGCAGG
>JBCBZP010000053.1:0-10485 GCA_039815285.1 Planctomycetota bacterium | reverse complement strand
GGGGGGAGCGGGCGGTGTCGCCGCCGAGCGGGTGGTCGGTGTTGCCCTCGGCGCACGCGGCGTTCGACCCGGAGCTGTCGATCTTCAGTCCTTCGGGTCAGGTGGTGCGTCGCGACGCCGGGCTCGCGGCGGGCCGGCGGTGCGACCTTTCGATCGCGCAGGCCGAGGACCGGCACTTCGTGTTCGAGCTCTTTGGGGAGGGGCCGGTTCTGACGCTGGCGGAGCCCACGGCCCGGTACCTAGTGCACGCCAAGGGCGGGGCGAACATGACCTCGTCGGCGCGGCTGGATGGGCATGTGCGGGACGTGCTTGCGCTCTGCCGACGGCACTACGACGCGTCGGCGGACGGGGTCTGGCAACGGTTCGTGATGGACTATGTCTATCGCTACGCGCGCACCGGCACCGACGGGCGTGTCTGGCGCGAGCTGACCGATGAAGCCGGGCGTCGCGGGTGGGCGATCCCGGCGGGGTACCGGCTGAAGCGGTGGCGGCGGATCGTCAAGCGGCGGTTTGGTTTATGATGATGGCTTGTGAGGCGTGCTGTTGAACCGTGCGCGGCCCGACAAGAAGCGGTCGAGAAGAAGGTGAGCGATGACCACGACTGAAGCACACGCTTCCGATGCGGGCGGGCCGGAGCTGGCGGGCTCGGGGCAGGCGGGTCGCGTCGGCGGCGCCTCGGGCGGCAGCGGTGGCAACGAGGCGTACTCGGGCTCGTACTACAGCGAGATCGAGGACGGGTCGTTGCGTTCGGCGCGGGCGGTGATGCCGCGGGTGCTCGGGTTGGTCGGCGGGGGCTTGGGCGATGCCGGTTCTGGTGCCGTGTCGGTGGTCGACGTCGGCTGCGGGGTTGGCTCGTGGCTCAAGGGGGCCGGCGAGAGCGGCGCGGGGCGTGTGTTCGGGGTCGACGGCGACTATGTCGAGCGTGACCGGCTGATGATCGACGCGGGCTGGTTCTCGCCGGTGGATCTTGAGCGGGCGGACGAGGTGGTGCGGGTGGTGGGGGAGCGGGGGCCGTTCGAGCTTTCGATGAGCCTGGAGGTGGGCGAGCACCTGCCGGCGGCGCGGGCGTCGGGGCTGGTCGGGGTGCTGACCTCGGCGGCGCCGGTGGTCTTGTTCTCGGCGGCGGTGCCCGGGCAGGGCGGGATGCACCACATCAACGAGCGCTGGCCCGGCTTCTGGTCGGAGCTGTTCGAGGCGCGGGGGTACGGGTTTGTCGACCGTCTGCGGCGTGAGTTCTGGCACGATGAACGGGTGGAGTGGTGGTACCGGCAGAACATGCTGCTGTACGTCCGACGCGACGACGCGGCGGCGGTGGCGCGGGTGACGGCCGGGGGTGAGCGGCTGAGCGGCGTGGGCGAGCGGCCCATGTCGCTGGTGCACCCGGAGCACTTCCTGCGGTGCGCCGACTCGCTGGCGCGGAGCCGGGCGCGGAAGCGGGGGCTGGCGCGGGTGGTCGCGGCGGTCCGCGGGGGCGTGACGAAGCCCGCGCCGCTCGAGAGGCCCTAGCCCGTGCGGGTCTTGTACGTCGGGATGGAGCACGACTACGGCGACCCGTCGCGCGGGCTGTCGCACGAGCACTGCAACCTGTACGAGTCGCTCGTGGGTATGGGGCTGGACGTGGTGCACTTCGACTACGCGGTGCTGCTGCGCGAGCTCGGGCGCGACGCGATGAACGCCAGGCTTGTCGACGCGGCGCGGGTGTGCGATCCGGACGTCGTGCTGACCGTGATGTTCCGCGACGAGCTGGATCCGGCGGTGCTGAAGCGGCTGTCGAGGTCGGGTGTTGCGCCGACGGTCAACTGGTTCAGCGACGACCACTGGCGGTTCGAGCGGTACACGGCCGGGTATGCGAAGTCGTTCAACTACTGCGTGACGACGGCGAGCTCGGCGGTTGAGAAGTACCGCCGGCTCGGCCAGCCCGGGGTGATCAAGAGCCAATGGGCGTGCAACCACTTCCGGTACCGGCCCGTCGAGACGCCGTTGGAGTACGACGTGTCGTTCGTCGGGCAGAACTACGGCGACCGCGGGGAGGTGATCGCGGCGCTACGCGACGCCGGGTTCGGCGTGTCGTGCTTCGGGCTGGGCTGGGAGGCGGGCCGGGTCTCGCCCGAGGAGATGATCCGGGTCTTCTGCGCGTCGAAGATCAACCTGAACCTGAACAACGCGTCGCGGGCGCCGCGGCTGACGAGCGGCGAGCGCTGGGCGCGGCGGGGGCGGCGGGTCGGTCGGGCGTTCGGGCTGGTGGGCCCGGAGAAGCCGGTGGTGCTGCCGCAGCAGATCAAGGGCCGGAACTTCGAGCCGCCGGGGTGCGACGCGTTCATGGTCACGGGCGACGCGGACAACCTGTCGGACTACTACGAGCCGGGCGCGGAGGCGGTCGTGTACCGGTCGACGGCGGAGCTGATCGAGCTGGTGGGGCGCTACCTCGACGACGACGAGGGTCGGCGGGCGATCGCGCGGCGGGCGTACGAGCGGACTCTGCGTGAGCACACCTACGCGCACCGCTTCCACGACATCTTCACGCGGATGGGCGTGTCGATGCCGAGCGTGGAGGCGGTTGTGGCCGGCGGCGCGGGCCGGGTCGAGGCGGTCGAGGCGTAGATGTCGATGAACGTTCGGAAGCTCGTGGGGCGGTACGCGGCCGGGCCGGTGGACGGCGTGGTGCACGTGGGCGCGCACCACGGGCAGGAGGCCGCGACCTACGACGCGCTGGGCATCGAGCGGCGTGTCTGGGTCGAGCCGGATCCGGACTCGGCCGCGGTGCTGCGGGAGCGGGTGGCGGCCTGGGGCGGCGGCGTCGTGATCGAGGCTGGGGCGGGGGAGACGCCGGCGACGCTCGAGCTGCACCGGTATTCGGGCAAGGCGGGCGCGGTCGAGGGGGTTTCGAACTCGCTGCTGTCGCTCGGCGACGACGCGGGTCGGTCTTGGAGCCTGGAGGAGACCGAGACGGTCGCGGTCCGTGTGGACCGGCTGGACACGCTGCTCGACGAGGCGGGTTCGCCGATGGCGGGGCGGTGGCTGCTCGTTGTCGACACGCAGGGGTACGAGCGGGCGTGCCTGGCGGGGGCCGAGCGGACGCTGGCGTCTTCGGAGCTGGTGGTGTGCGAGGTGTCGGAGAAGCCGTTCTACGAGGGGGGCGCGCAGATCGGCGACGTTGACGAGATCATGGTGAGGCACGGGTTCGGGCGGGTGTACACGCGGTGGGCGATCGAAGGGCACGGCGACGCGCTGTACGCCCGCGTTGAGCGGTTGCCCCTGACGCTCCGCGCGGTGCACGCGCTGCGGGGCGGGCGCGTGAAACACGCCGACGGACGGTCGGGCTGGTCACGCTGAGATTGCTAACTGCTTCGGCGCGGCCGGACGCTGCGGGTGGATTGAGACTCGCGGCTTGTGGTTGGCGGCTGGTGGTTAGCCGCGGGCGCCGGCCGCGGTGTACTCGACCCCGTGCGGCCCGACGTACGCGGCGGCGGGGCGGTAGAGCCGGTTGCCGTCGAGCTGTTCGATGATGTGGCCCGACCACCCGCCGATGCGGCTGAGGGCGAACATCGGGGTGAAGAGGTCGAGCTTGAGCCCGATGCAGTGGTACGTGGTCGCGGAGTAGAAGTCGACGTTGGGGTAGATGCCCTTGGCGGCGACCTCGCGGGCCATGACCTCTTCGATCTTGTGGCTCTTGGCGTAGAGGTCGGCGTTGCCGGTGTCCTCGGCGAGCTGCTTGGCGAGGGTCTGGAGGAAGTTGGCCCGGGGGTCCTTTGCCTTGTAGACCCGGTGCCCGAAGCCCATGATCTTTTCCTTGCGCTCGAGCTTGCCCATGATGTACGCCTCGGCGTCGTCGACCGAGGGGATCTCGTTGAGCATGTGCATGACGCCCTCGTTGGCGCCGCCGTGGAGCGGGCCGCGGAGTGAGCCGACGGCGCCGGTCAGCGCGGAGTAGACGTCCGAGAGCGTGGAGATGATGACACGGGCGGCGAAGGTGGAGTTGTTCAGCCCGTGGTCGGCGTGGGTGATCATGCAGGTGTCGAAGGCGCGGGCCATCGCGTCGGTGGGCTTCTCGCCGTTGAGCATGTAGAGGAAGTTCTCGCTGAAGCTCAGCGACTTGTCGGGGTGGACGATCGGCAGGCCGCGGCGGGTGCGGTCGAAATAGGCGACGATCGTGGGCGCGTGGCCGAGGATGTTCAGGCACTTGCGGCGGACGCGGTCGAGGTCATCGACGATGTTGGGCTCGTCATCGTGCAGGGAGAGGGCGCTGATCATGGTCCGCAGCACGTGCATGGGCTCGGCGTTGGTGGGCAGCGAGGTCAGGCGCTGCTCCATGCCGCCCGGGAGCTCGTAGCGGTCGCGGAGGTCCTTGGAGAACTGCTCGAGCTCGGAACCGGTCGGCAGGCGGCGGTTCCACAGCAGGAAGACCGTTTCTTCGAAGGTGGAGTGCTCGGCGAGCTGGTCGATGGAGATGCCGACGTACTCGAGGACGCCCTCCTGGCCGTTGATAAAACTCATGCTGGTTTCGGCGGCGGTGACGCCTTCGAGGCCCTTGGGGAAGTCGGCCATTTCGGAGATCTCCATCTGAAAAGCGAAGCAAGGGGGCTCCCCCCGAACCGTTACCGAGGATAGGCGTCGGCCGCGGGCGCGTTCGCCGTGGGCGTGGCCGTCTCGATAGCATCGCCCGTGTTCTTGCCCATCGGGACAGACCGACCGCTGACCCGACGGCCCGTGGTCACGCTCGCGACGATCGCGGGCCTCGTGGCGCTGCACCTGGCTCGGCTCGGCCTGGAGCGGGTCGACCCGTCGGCCGGCGAGACGCTGCTCGAGGCGACCGTGCTGGGCCACGGCGCGTTGGAGCCGTGGCGGTTCGTGACCTACGCGCTGCTGCACGGCGACCTGTGGCACCTGGTCGGGAACTGTGTGTTCTTGTGGGTGTTCGGGCCGAACGTCGAGGACCGGTTCGGGCGGGTCTGGTACGCGTTGTTCTTGGTGGTCGGCGCGGTCGCGTCTGGGCTCGGGCACATCGCGACCACGGCGGCGCCCGTCATCGGCGCCTCGGGGGCGGTCTCGGCGGCGACCGGGGCGTACTTCGTGCTGTTCCCGCGGACACGGATCAAGACGTTCATCCTGTTCATCTTCATCACGTCGGCGATGATCCCGGCGTGGGTATTCATCGGGATCGCGGTCGCGCGCGACCTGCTGAGCGAGGCGTTCTTCGGGGCGTCCTCGGGCGTGGCGCACGTTGCGCACCTCGCGGGGTACGCGCTCGGGGCGGGGGTGAGCGCCGTTGCGCTCAAGCTCAAGCTGCTCACGCCCGAGGTGTACGACCTGATGTACACGCTCAAGCAGGGGAGCCGGCGGGCGGCGATGCGGTCGGCGGTGAGCGCGGCGTCGCGCCGCGGGCCCGTGGCTCGCGAGAGCGCCGCGGCGCGGGATCCGGAGCACGAGCGGGCGACGGCCGCGCGGTCGGAGGTGTCGCGTTTGATCGCCGAGGGCCGGCTTGACGCGGCGGCGGACCGGGTTCGGGCCGAGGCGGCCGGGCTCGACGCGCTCGCGGCGCGGGCGCTGCTGCCCGGGCGCGACGCGACGCTGCGGCTCGCCGAGCACTGCGTCGGCACTCAGCGCCGGGCCGACGCGGCCTGGCTCTACGAGCGGTTCGTCGACACCTATCCAGAAGACCGGGAAGCGCCGAGCGCGAGGCTGATGGCGGCATTGCTGCTGGTGCGCGACCTCGAAGAGCCCGAGCGCGGGCGGGCGCTGCTCGCCGGGCGGGCCGACCGGTACGCCGGGAGCGAGCGTGAGCTGGCCGAGGAGCTGCTCGCGGAAACGTCCGGGCACGAGGCGGCCGGGAAGGGAACGGCGTGATGCGAACACGGATCAAGATCTGCGGCGTGCGCGATGCCGAGGCCGCGCGGGTGGTCGCCGAGTGCGGGGGCGACGCGGTCGGGTTCGTGTTCGTCGAGGGGTCGCCGCGGTCGATCGAGCCCGAGGCCGCGGCCGAGATCCTGCTCGATCTCCCGCTGTTTCTCTGGAGCGTCGGTCTGATGGTCAACCCGACGGAGGACCTGTTCGAGGAGGTGATCGAGACCTGCCCGACGACGCACACGCAGCTTCAGGGCACGGAGAGCGGGTCGTTTGTCGAGTCGGTCGGGCCGAACATCATCAAGGCGGTCGCGTTCGACGAGAAGCGTGTCGAGAACGACCTGAAGCGGTGGTCTTCGGCGGACGGCGTCGACGCGGTGCTGGTCGACGGTTCTGCGGGCGGGCAGGGCGTGGCGTTTGACTGGTCGAAGCTCGCGGCGGTGCGCGGGGCGTGCTCGAAGCCGCTGATCGTGGCGGGGGGGCTGACGCCCGACAACGTGGGCGAGGCGGTCCGCGCGGTGCGGCCGTTCGCGGTCGACGTGTCGAGCGGGGTGGAGTCGTCGCGCGGCGTGAAGGACCCGGAACTGATCGCCGCGTTCTGTGACGCGGTGCGCCGGGCCGACGGCTAGCGGAGCAGCGCCGCGATCTCGTCGCGGATCTCTTCGGGCTCGAGCTCGTCGGTGTCGATGACGTGGTCGGCGAGCGATCGGTAGAGCGGGTCGCGTTCGGCGTAAAGCGTGCGGGCTTCTTCGAGTTCGCTCGCGCCGGCGAGGCGGGGGCGGTCGCCCGTGTCGGACTTCACGCGGGGGGCGGCGTGTTCGGGCGAGGTGTGGAGGTAGACGAGCAGGGCGCCGTTGGAGCGGGCGGCGGTGAGCATCGACGCGGCACCGGGGGCGGTGGGTGTGCCGCCACCGAGGGAGAGCACGGCCAGCGGCGGTGCGGTGCTCGGATCGTTGCGTTGGTCGTGGTTGCCGCCCAGATGCTGGTTCAGGCACTGGTCGAGCGCGGCTGCTTCGGCCAGGCGGAACCGGCTCCAGCCCTGCTGCTCGATCACCTCGGCGCAGGTGGACAGGCTGACGATGGTCGGCGTGACGTCGTCGAGATCGGTTGCGGTTGTGGTGGTGCCGAGCCGCTCGGCGAGGAGGCGGCCGACGGTGGTTTTTCCGGAGCCGCGGAGGCCCATGAGCACGGTCAGGCGCGTCACCCGGCGGGCTCCGGCTGGGTTTGCGGTTCGGCTTCGGGGTCGTCAACATCTCGGAGCGTGACGCGTGGTTCGGCGAGCGTGCCGGTCACGCGGTACGAGCGGGAGGCGGACAGGATCGCGCGGATCGGTGCGCCGAGCTGGCCGAGGAGCCGGGCGGCTTTCTTGAGCGGTCCCGCCTTGACCAAGAGCCGGAGCGAGCGGTCGTAGCCGACGGTGCCGAGGACCTCGCCGGCGACGACGTTGGTGGCGAACGCGGTGTCGGTGAGCGTGATGGCTTCGGGGCCGAGCGTGGCGGTGAGCTGCGCGTCGTGGCGGCGGTCGAGCGTGGGCAGGGGTGTTCGGCCGGCGACGCGGGCGATCTGTGAGATGACGGGGAGGCTGACGAGGTCGCCGTCTTCGATCGTGATCGAGACGGTGCCTTCGCGCGATGCGCTAGAGACTGATACCTCGCCGATGGCGTTGAGCAGGCCTCGCGTTTCACCGTTGGGCCGGACTTCTGAGATCTCGATATCGGCGACGTTGAACCGCGCGGCGAGCCCGCCGGAGCCCGTCTCACTGGAGCGGGTCTTCAGGTCGTACTTCAGGCTGCCGCGGACGACGCCGCCGGCGACCGAGGCGAGGAGCTGCTGCACGTCGAGCACGCCGTTGGTCAGGGCGGCGTCGACGAGCGCTTGGTCGATGTCGAGGCGTGTGCCGCCGGCTTCGTAGGTCAGGTCGGTCGCGGCGACGGTCGTGATCAGGCTGGCCGAGCTCGGCTCAAGCAGCGGGACCTCGCCTCGGGCCTCGATCCGGAGCCGCCCGTGCAGCCCGTACCGCTCGGCGAGGGTCCGCAGCAGCGGGGGGAGCTCGTCGGTTCGGTCACGGTCGATCTCGATCTCGACGGCGGCGTCGAGGACCTGGAGCAGGGCGCTGTCCATGTTGACGCGGCCGTCGAACTCGCCGCGGATGTTCCTGCCACGCCCGAGCTCGAAGCTGAGGTCGTGCCACCCGTCTTGGCCGGCGGCGCCGGGGTCGAAGGTGGTTGTTAGGTCGATGTTGGTAATGATGATCGCGTCGGGCCCGCCGAGGGAGATCTCGAAGCGGCCCTTGCGGATCTCGAGCGTGCCAAGTTCAAGTGTCTCGGAGGGGCGGACGGGGTCGGCGTCGGTTGGCGTGTCGTCGGGCGTCGCGTCTGGCGAGCGTTGGAGCAGCGGCGAGAAGCCCGCGAAGCCCTCGGGCGTTCGGCGCAGGCGGACGATCGGCCGGTCGAGGCGCAGGCTCGCGACGCGGATGTCGTCGGGCGTGGGGAAGGCGGCGAGCTGGAGGTCGACGCGGTGGATCTCGACGAGCGGGCTGCCGCCGTCTCGGAGGGCGATGCCCTCGAGGACGTAGCGCCCGAGCCCGTCCTGGCGGAAGTCGCGCATCTCCAGCTCGGGGACGAGGCGGTCGTTGACGATGCTCAGGAGCCGGTCGCCGAGCCAGCGCTGCGGCCCTGGGCCGAGGACGCAGCCGCGGACGAGGAAGCCCGCGAGGAAGAGGACGATGATGGGCCCGAGCAGGCCGACGAAGCGTTCGAGCGCGGCCGCCTGCTCGTACCACGCGGCCCTGGCGGCGGCGGCGGGGGCCTTGGTCGGGCCCGATGCATTTGTGGGCGCACCGGTTGGCGGGTCGATTGGCGGGTCGGGAGCCGCGTTGGGGCTGGGTGTCTCGGGCTCTGCCATCTCGCGAGCATACGGACGCGGGGGCGGGTTGGGTTCGGTGTGTTTCGCGCCGAGCGACGGGCGCCGGTGCGGAAGTGGATGGGCGGGCGTGATCGGGCCGAAGTCCCCCGCATGGCGGCGCGTCAGAACACCGAGGAGCGGGTCCGGGCGTCGCTGCCGGAGGCGCTCGAGCGGCTGCTCACGCGGTTTCTGGGGTATCTGCGGGTCGAGTGCGGGCTGCGGCCGTCGACGCTGGAGGCGTACGGACGCGACGCGGCGGAGCTGCTCGCCGACCTCGCGGGCGAAGGGGTCTCCGACGCGGGCGGCATCACGCGCGAGGGGCTCGCCCGGCACGTCCGCTCGCTCGGGCGCGACCGCGAGCTGTCGCCGGCGAGCGTGACGCGGCACCTCGCGACGGCCAAGGTCTTCGGGCGGTGGCTCGTCGCGACCGGGCGCCTGTCGGAGGATCCCACGGACCTACTGGAGCGGCCGGCCCGCTGGCGGAAGCTGCCCGGGGTGATGTCGCCGAGGGAGGTCGGGAAGCTGCTGAGCGCTCCGGAGCTGTGCCGCGACCGGCCCGGGCCGCCGCTGTGGCTGCGCGACCGGGCGATGCTGGAGGTGATGTACGCGAGCGGGCTCCGCGCGTCGGAGGTGGGGTCGCTCGAGCTCTCGGGGATCAACCGCGAGCTGGGCGTGCTGCGGGTGCTTGGTAAGGGCGGCAAGCAGCGGCTGGTGCCGATGGGCCGGCCGGCCGAGCGTGCGGTGGAGACGTACCTGAGCGATTGCCGGCCGCTGATCGAGCGGCTGGGCACGTCGAAGGGGGCGGTGTTACTCTCGAAGAACGGGCGGGCGCTCGAGCGGGTCGCGGTGTGGCAGATCGTGCGGAAGCACGCGGCGCTCGCGGGGCTCGAGGGCATCCACCCGCACAAGCTCCGGCACAGCTTCGCGACGCATCTTCTATCCGGCGGCGCGGATCTGCGCGTGGTGCAGGAACTGCTCGGGCACGCCGACATCACGACGACCCAGGTCTACACGCACGTCGATCGGGAGCGGCTGCGCGACGTGCACTCTCGGTGTCACCCGAGGCGGTGAGCCGGGGCGCTACTCGGCCGTCGCGTCAATGGCGTCGAACGGGTTCGACTCGATCGCGCGCTCGATGTCGTCGATCGGGACCTCCACGTTGATCACCGCGGCGGGCGGGGCCGCGGGGCCGGCGAGCGACATGACGTAGAGCCCGGGCCCGCGGTCGTGCTTGTCGAGCCACGCGAGCTGCTGCTCCCACAGGTCGTTGACCCAGTTGGGTGAGACGACGTAGCGGACCTTGCCGATCTCTTCGGGCGTGACGAGCGTGCGGGCGTCGGGCTCGGTCGGGTCCCAGAGCTCGACGGCGTCGAGCTCGTAGAGGTGGGCCCCGAAGCTGAGTGTGCGTTCGACGACGCCCACGCTCTTGGGCTCGGAGTACTCCATGCCGGTGAGCAGGTAGCAGCGGGTGGTGGGCTCGTCGGGCGTGCCGCCGGCGACGCCGACGAGGATGGGCTCGCCGGTGTGGAAAACACTGATGATGCTCCGCTCGAACCAGTAGCCGGCCGAGCCGAGGTCCTGGAGGCGGACGGCGATGCGGCGGTTGAACCGGTCGCGGTAGCCCCGGGGCGAGCGCGTCCATGACGTCGCGGACGTGGACGGCGGGGAGGTAGTCGGCGACCCGGGCGTCGGCGATGCGCGTCGTGTGGGCCCGTTCGATCTTTTCCTGGGAGCGGACGC
>JBCBZP010000073.1:0-3040 GCA_039815285.1 Planctomycetota bacterium | reverse complement strand
TCGCCGAACGGTGGCACGCTTGTGGGCGAGACCGTCGTCGGCTTCGATGAAGATGATGCGTACCGCCGACGAGAACTGGGGACCGGGCGGGTGCAGTTCATCTTCGACAACGGGACGACCAACGCTACCAACAACTCGATGCCCGTGGAAGCGCAGACCGGCTACATGTTCTTCTACGCGATCCTCGGCGGGCAGGACGTCTACACCACCGACAGCCGGACGGTCGATGAACCGACCTGACGATCGATCACGTTCGAACCAGACCATGAGGACGCACGCAGCGAACACTCTTCGTGTCGGCGGCTTTGCGAAACACGCTCAAGTCAAAGATGGCCGATCCCGCGCATTCACGCGAGACCGACCAATCCGAGAGAAGAAAGTTCATTCCCACACACCGGGAACTGAGACGTGCCGCCGCGTGACTGGGCGAAACACGAAAAATCGCAAAGCCTCGAACGCTTCGCGGACTTGACAGGTTCGGTTGCGTCCGATCTCGGGCCGCCGCGTTTCTTGGGCCATTGTGTCCAACGCCCCAACCAATCTCGGCTTGCCCGATCGCGCCTTACCCGATCGCGGCGTCGAGGCTGGCCGCGTACGTGTCCTTCGGGCTGAGGCCGACGCGGGTATCGACGACCTCGCCGCCCTTGAAGACCAGGACGCTTGGGATCGACTGGATGCCGTACTTGATCGCGATCGATTGGGCGTCGTCGACGTTGATCTTGCCGACCTTCGCCTTGCCCGAATAGTCGCCGGCGATCTCTTCGATCGTGGGCGTGAGGGCGCGGCACGGGGCGCACCACTCTGCCCAGAAATCAACGAGCACCGGCTGGTCGCTGTTGAGGACTTCCGTCTCGAAGTTCTGCTCTGTGAAGGTCAACACGTTTTCGCTCGCCATTGCTGGGCTCCTTCTGCGGATCTCGGTCTCATCAGGGCTGTGCCCGGGTCTTTCGCCGCCGGACTTTCCTTCTTTCGTGAGGGACCGCTCGCGGGGCGACGGTATTCCACCGCTGCTGACAAGTCGCGACGGGCGGTCGCATTCATGCGATCGGCCGCGAGCGTCCGGAAACGGTACCGCACATCCCGCACGACCCGACCCGGCCGCGTCCTTTGACGCCCACCGCCGCCGCGGAGGGGTTCCTCAGAGGCACGCAGCGCCCCTTGTTCCGATCTTTCTCGCGGACGGCAGAAGACCGTCACGGAGGATGACCATGCGTTCACTGATGCTCTTCACGCTCCTAGGAGCTCCGATGGCGGGCACGCTCGTTGGCTGCTCGACGACCGAGCCGCTCGCGATGTCGGTCACGCCCGGGCACGAGTTGATCGAGATGACGACCGTGCCCGAGGGCGTCAACGTCGAGGTGCCGGGCTTCGGCACCGTGCGCACGCCGGCCAACGTCTACCTCGATCCCGCGCAGACCCACGAACTGCGGTTCTACCTCCACGGCTACGACGACCACACCGTTACGGTCGACACCGAGGTGGGCGAGTGGACCTCCAGCACGACCGGCCGGACGCACGCCCTTGAGCCAGCCTTTATCCACCTCGACATGGCGTCGGGTGAGCGGCTGATGACCGGTGCCGAGCTCTCCGCGTGGGCCACGGCCGAGAGCTCGGAAGCCCTCACCCAGGCGACGCAGATCCAGGTAGAGGTCTCGGCCCTTCTTCAAGAGGAGCGTGCATCGTTCCACCGCACCGAGCGGGCGATGGCCCGAGCCGAGCGGCAGATCGCTCGGGCCCGCGCCATCCTCGCCCGGGACAGCTCGCGGGCCGCCGTCGAGGCGTCCGTCGAAGCGCGTGAGCGTGCGATCGCCCTCCGCGACGAGCAGCACGGCATGGAACGTCTCACGCTCGACCACCTCGACACCGCCGAGGCGCTTCTGGTTGCCGCCCAGCGCGAGCACGACGCGATGATCGAGCTCGCACAGCTCACCGACGAGATCAACGCCGCGGCGCTCGAGCAGGAGCGCGTGCTGGCGATCCGCCGGGGTGTGATGCCGCTCGAGTCGATCGAGGAGGCGCTCGCGAAGATGTCGCCCGAGTTCGAGGCTGCGATCAACCGGATCCGCAGCGGCAACGCGTTTGCCGAGTCCGATGAGCCGCTCGACGGTCAGCCGGTGTTCACCGAGGTTCCGGCCGACACCGAGTAACCCGCCGAACCGAGCCCCCTACTCACGCCTCCACAAGCTCCCCAACGAGGCCTGAACTCTGACCAAAGCCCCACGCCCGCGCGTGGGGTTTCTCCTGTGCAACTGGTGCAGTCCTACGTGCTTAAAAAAACACAAATGAGTCACTTAAGATCTGCTCATACCGGGTCCAGAAGTCCCCGATAGAACCCTTAATCGGTGGGGTCGATGGGCCGGCACCGCCCAAATCTTCTGTGAGGTGAGCCGTGTCGTTCGAGCAATCTATTCGTTTCAAGACTGGGCGGGTCGGCGTCAACGGGAAGATCATCATCGCGACGGTCGGGGCGATCGTTCTGGTGGTCGCCGCGAACTACGCCGTCTTTATGTCGGGCTACGCGAGTGATACGAAGGACGCCTGGGTGCAGAAGGCGGCCGCGTTCACCGCCGTCGCCGACGAAGCCAAGAACAACGCCAGCCAGACCCACCTCCGCGGCGGCTTCGACTCGGAGCGCATGCTCCAGAAAGCACTCGCCCACATCGAGTCGGGCGGCAGCTACACAGAGACGGACTACTTCAAGTCCATCCCGGTCATCGTCGGGTGGCACTCGGCCAAGGCCGCCGCCGAGCGTGAGGACATCGACTTCCGCATCGTCTCCTTCGAGACACGCAACAACGACAACGCGCCCGAGCCCGGCAGCTTCCGCGAGCAGATGCTCCGCGAGCTGACCGGCAGCGTCGAGCGCGGCGGCGCCGAGGTCGTCTCCTCAGTCAACAAGGAAACCAACACCCTCCACTACATGCGGGCGATCAGGCTCGACGCCTCCTGCATGGGCTGCCACGGAGACCCCGCCGTCTACGACCAACGAGACGAAGAAGGAAACTACGACGGCAAGGACCCGCTCGGCTTTGCCATGGAG
>JBCBZP010000072.1:0-3136 GCA_039815285.1 Planctomycetota bacterium | reverse complement strand
GGAGAAGGTACCCAGGCAAAACGTCGGGCACAGGCGGTAATTTTGGATCATCTAACGCCTCCTTTGACTCGGGCTGAGCTGTACGGCTCGCTCCATCGATTAGAAGCATTGATTGACGAGTATTACAACGCGGAATCATTAGATCCGAAGCGATTGCCGGTGATTCGCGATCGCATCTGCTCCCTAGTCACCCAAGAGAATCTACAACAGGATCTCAGTCTGTTGCCAGGTCTAGCCCCCATTCTGCCCCAGTTGCAACTATCCCAAGATCGGCCCGGATTGCGACGAAATGATCAATCCTTAGATTCCAACATTTTCAGCGAATTTATTACCCAAACAGATGGCTACCTATGCGATCTCAAAGAAGCCCAAATCCGGGACGGGTTACACATTCTAGGACAATGTCCCGATGACAGACAGCTGCGGGATTTGATGGTAGCCATTGCGCGACAGCCGGGGCCTGGTCGCCAGGGACTGACGCGTGCGATCGCAGAAGATTGGGGTTGGGATCTACACTTTGATCCGCTCACAGCGGATTTAGGTACCGTCATTAAAAATCTGAAAATACCAGAGACTTTGTTACAAGCTGATAAGCTATCTCCCCAAACCTTGCACACCACCGGGGACGCTGTCGCTGTACTAGAACACCAGGCAGCTTGCTGGGGTCCGTTCTGATCTTCGCGGCGGGCGTTGCGCACGGGACGCAGATCGTGGAGACGCTCGAGTCGCGTCACGCGGTCGAGTGCGGGTTCGTGACGGGCGACACGCCGACCGACGAACGCGACGAGCTGATCGCCCGGTTCAAGGCCGGGCGGCTGAAGTTCCTCGCCAACGTGAACGTGCTGACGACCGGCTTCGACGCGCCGAACGTGGACTGCGTGGCGATGCTCCGTCCGACCCTCTCGCCCGGGCTGTACTACCAGATGGTCGGGCGGGGCTTCCGGCTGCACGAGGGCAAGTCCGACTGTCTGGTGCTCGACTTCGGCGGGAACGTGCCGCGGCACGGCCCGGTCGATGACATACGCCTCGCCGCGACGGACGGACCGCCGGGCGAAGCGCCCGCCAAGCAGTGCCCGGGGTGCGACGCGCTGATCGCCACCGGCTACGCCGAGTGCCCCGAGTGCGGGCACCAGTTCCCGCCGCGAGAGTCCGCGAAGCACGGGGCGGTGGCGTCCGAAGCGGAGGTGCTCTCGGGCGACGACGGCGGCCCCGCGAGGAACGCCGAGCGGGTGCTCGAGACGGCGTACTACGTCCACTTCAAGCACGGCGACCCGGCCGCGCGACCGACGATGCGCGTCGAGTACCGGGTCGGCTACAGCCGCTGGCACCGCGAGTGGATCTGCATCGAGCACGAGGGCTACGCGCGGCGGAAAGCCGAGCACTGGTGGCGGGCTCGCTCGCTCGAGGAGGTGCCCTCGACCGTTGAAGAGGCCGTGGAGATCGCGCGGGCCGGCGCCCTGGCGGAGCCGAGTTCGATCGTGATCGAGAAGAAGCCCGGCGACGACTGGGAGCGGGTGGTTGGGTACGACCTCGGCGAGAAGCCGCCCCGCCTCGACGACCCCGACGCCGCGCCCGAGTACGCGCCGGCCGGCCTGAACACCTACGGCATCCCTGACGATGAGATCCCGTTCTGATGAGCGACGCCGGCATCATCACGGGCGGCGCGCACCGCCGCAATGGCTCGATCCGCGGCCATGCCCAGGCGTGCGTCGCAGCGGGGTTGTGCGCACTGCCCGCGGTGCGCCGCGGCGACGAGAAGCGCCCGGCGCTGGCGTCGTGGAAGATGTACCAGAGCCGGCTACCGACCGGCGACGAACTCGGCGCATGGTTCGCCGAGCCGGTCGGCGCAAGCGGCGGCGATACCTCCATGTGCCTCGTCTGCGGTTCGATCTCGGGCAACCTCGAGATGATCGACTTCGATAACTGGGACGGCGGCGGCGGCGAGGCCTTCGACGCCTGGCGGGCGGCGGTCGAAGCGGAGATACCGGGGCTCGTGGACCGGCTCGTCATCGAGACGACACCGTCCGGAGGCCGACACGTCGTGTACAGGTGCGAATCCCCGGTCTGCGGCAATACCAAGCTCGCGCAGCGGTGGATCGAGTCCGACGGGCCGGAGCCGATCGTGGTCGGCGCCAAGGAGTACGTCCCGCGCCGCGACGCGGTGTCGGGCGTCTGGCACGCCGCGGTGACGATGATCGAGACCCGAGGCGAGGGCGGCCTGTTCCTGTGCGCGCCCTCCGAGGGGTACGAACTGCTCAGCGGGGACCTCGCCGATCCCCCGGTCATCACGGCCGAGGAACGCGACGTCCTGCTCGGGGCGGCGTGGGCGCTCGACGAGACGCCGAGACCGGTCGTTGGCGGGGATACCGGGGCGACAGGGCCGGTCGACCGCCCGGGGGACGACTTCAACCAACGCGGCGATGTCCGCGACGTGCTCACTCGGCATGGCTGGCAGCTCGTCAAGGCGGGTGAGAACGAGCACTGGTGCCGGCCCGGCAAATCCGCCGGCACGAGCGCCACGCTGAAGGACCGCGTCTTCTACGTCTTCAGCACGAACGCCGCGCCGTTCGAAGCCGGGAAGGGCTATGCGCCGTTCGCGGTGTACGCGCTGCTCGAGCACGGCGGTGACTTCACCAAAGCGGCCGAGGCGCTGGCGAGCGATGGCTTCGGCGCACTCCGCGGCGATGCGCACGGCGTCGACCTCTCGGGCTTCACGGCGACGGCCGCTGCGTCAGCGGACGATCCGCTCCTGCCCGCCCCACTGAGCGTCGGGGATCTCGTGGCTTCGTACCCGCGACTTCGGGAGCCCGTCATCCACGGTCTGCTCCGCGAGGGCGAGACGATGAACGTCATTGCCAGCCCAAAGACCGGCAAGAGCTGGCTCACGCTCGACCTCGCGATCGCTGTCGCGACCGGGCGCGACTGGCTCGGGCGCTACACGACCGTGCCCGGCGATGTGCTCATCATCGACAACGAGTTGCACCGCGAAACGAGCGCCCACCGCTTGCCGCGCGTCGCCGAGGCCCGCGGCGTGGCGATGCGAGAGATCAGGGGCCGGATCTTCGTGGACAACCTCCGCGGTCGGCTCCAGGACATCTTCACGCTCGCGCCGTACTTCGAGGCGATCGAGCCTGGG
>JBCBZP010000018.1:0-52804 GCA_039815285.1 Planctomycetota bacterium | reverse complement strand
CTCTAGTCACGTGTGCTGGTGTCGACTTTACCTGGTCCGGCCCCACGACGGCCATGTCGTAGTACATATGTACACGACCGCACAATGCCGTAGCCACATGTAGCAATCCCTTCCGCCCCCGGAACCCTGCCCGATGCTCAACGACTTCAATACCAGCTTCGTCGCCCGCCTCCGCGACAACGACGAGGCCGCCTGGTTCGAGCTCTGGGAAACCTTCGGCCCTGTCCTGCGCGGGCAGCTCTCGAAGTGGGGGCAGGGACGCATCGGCGTCGAGACCGTCCGCGACCTGTCCCAGGAAACCCTCGCCGCGTTATCGGGCTCGATCGAGCGCTACGACCCCAGCCGCGGCGCCCGCTTTAGCACCTGGCTCCTGGCGATCGCCAAGCACACGCTCGGCGACGAGATCGACCGCCGCATGGCGCTCAAGCGCGGCGCCGGCAAGCGCGCCACCTCCTTCGACGAGGCCTGGATGCACGCCGACGCCCAGCTCGGCGCCGACGAGAAGTACGAAGCCGCGATGTTCCGGGCCAAGGTCGAAGCCGCGATCCGCCGCGTCGAGCACGACAGCGACTTCCAAGACTTCGAGATCTTCCGGATGCGCGTGCTCGAGCAGCGGCCCGGCAAGGAGGTCGCCGAAGCCGTCGGCGTCAGCGAGCCCACCGTCAGCCGACGCCTCGCCCGCGTCCGCGACGCCCTGAGAGAACGCCTCGGCGAGACCATCCGCAAATACTCCTTCACCGACGACGAGCTCGCGGAGATGGAGCGAAACGGCCTGTCCCCGGATCCCAAGAGAGAGTCCGACGCGATGTTCGATGACGCCGTGGCCGAGATCTTCCTGACCCAGCAGGAACTCCGCCGCCGCGACGACTCGCTCTGGACCGAGTAGCCCGCCGGCACCCTTCGCCGAGCGGGCCACGAGAGGAGCCCGGCCGTGTCAGCCCTGCCAGCGTTTCTCGGCGTCATCCTGGTCGCCCTCGCCGCCGGCCTCGGCGTCTTCCTCGTCATCACCGTCGCCGGCAAAGCCTTCCGAGGCATCGGCTGGCTCTTCGGCCATGTCTTCGGCTTCATCGGCGGCATGGTCGTCGACGCCCTCCGCTGTGTTGGCGCCCTCGTCGTCTCGCCCGTCTTCATGCTCCTCGCCGTCGGCTCGGTCGTCATCGGACGCTGGTCCGCCGCCACCCACTACGGCCGCGCCGTCCAGACCGAGCTCAAGTCGGCCTCCCTGTGCCTCTACCGCCTCTTCGTCGGACGCCCCATGCGCTTTGTCGGGCTCGGCGCCGTCCTCGAGGGCTACGAGCACCGCCTCCCCGAGGTCATGGCCCAAGCCCCAAGCCGCGACACCCCCCGCCCCAGCGCCGGCGCCGGACGCAAGAAGAACGCGTTCGAGGGCTACACCATCGTCGGCTCCCTGCCGGGCGGCGGCTCGGGCGGCAAGCTCTACATCGCCGAGCCCAACGAGCTCAAACGCGCCGCGTTCGAACGACGAGGCGTCGACGTCGACCGCGTCGTCATCAAAACCTTCAGCCTCCACGAGGGCTCGAGCCTGCCGCAGATCCTCCGCGAGAGCCGCGCCCTCGACGCCGCGAAGAAGCTCGGCCTCGTCCTCGAGCACGAGCTCGAAGACGCCGACCGCTTCTTCTACGTCATGCGCTACGTCCCAGGACGCTCGCTCTCAGAGGTCACCCGCGAGCTGCACGCCGAGTCGGGCGCCGAGGGGCTCAGCCCGAGAGCGCTCCGCGCGGGCCTCGGCTACACCGCCGACCTCGTCTCCATGCTC
Source organism: Planctomycetota bacterium (assembly GCA_039815285.1). GTDB lineage: Bacteria > Planctomycetota > Phycisphaerae > Phycisphaerales > UBA1924 > JBCBZP01. Next base: position 51,027 of record JBCBZP010000018.1, on the reverse strand, counting down.
GATCACTACCACGCCGGCGGGCTCTGGCACAAGGACGTCAAGCCCGACAACATCATCGTCCACGACGGCCGCGCCGAGCTCGTCGACTTCGGGCTCATCACACCCCTCCGCTCGGCGATGACCCTCACCACCCACGGCACCGAGTACTTCCGAGACCCCGAGCTCGTTCGCATGGCCCTCCGCGGCGTCAAGGTCCACGAGGTCAACGGCGCCAAGTTCGACGTCTTCGCCGCCGGCGCCGTCCTCTACGCCACCATCGAGAACAGCTTCCCCGCCCACGGCGGGCTCAGCCGCGTCACCAAGCGCTGCCCCGACGCCGTCAAGTGGATCATCCGCCGCGCGATGACCGACTACGACAAGCGCTACGCCAGCGCCGCCGACATGCTCCGCGACCTGTCGACGGTCATGAACGCCCAGGACCCATTCACGGTCAAGCCCGCCGACCTGCCGAGCATGGCCGAGCACGACGCCGACGCGATCGACGCTGACAACGACCGCGCGGGCGCCGAAGACCCCTTCGACGTCGTCGCCGCGGGCTCGCCAATGCCCCGAAGGAACGAGCCCGACGCCCGCCCATTCGACGCCGGCCCGCCCGAAGCCGGCTCCTCTGAACCCGGCTCCTTTGAACCTGGCTCCGTTAAAACACCGCCCGCGCGTGAACCAAAGCCCTCGAAGCGCTCGCCTCGGCTGCGCGTCGTCAACTGGTGGACCGGCCGGTACGCGGTCGATGAAGCGCCGAGCGCCGAGCCCAGCGAATCTGGGGAGCAACCGTCCACCCCCCCCGTCCGTCCGGTCGCCGGACGAGCCGACCGCCCGCGTCCCACGGCCAGCGCCCGCGAACAGGTCCGCGCCGCACGCAAGCGCGCCGCCGAGCGTCGCGCCCGCGCCCGCAAAGCCGCGGGCATCCGCACACGCTCGGGCCCCGGCGGCGGCGTGGGCGTCGGCATCGCCGCGGTCGTCGTCGTCACGATTCTGTTCCTCGGGCCCGGCATGCTCGCGTGGATCTCCGCCGCCCCCGGCAACGCATCCGACGCCGCGCCCGCCGCGATGTCCCCGGACACGCCGAACCCGCCGCGTCTGAGCGCCAGCGCCTCCGTCTCCGCCGGGTCGATTACCGCGTCGGCCTCGGGCTCCGCGTCGGCCTCGGTCTCCGGCGCGCCCGCCGCGTCGGCACCGCCCGTCCTCGCCGTCGCCGACGCCGAACCGCTCGCCAGCGTCCTCTTCGTCAACGACATCGGCCCGATCCTGACCGACGACGTCCGCCAGCGCGTCGCGAAGCTCATCGCCCGTGGCTACGAGCGCGGCTTCCGCGTCCGAGGCATCGTCGACCCCACCCTCTTCCCCCAACGCGTCGGCACCTCCATCGACTTCGACGGCGACATCGAGCTCATCTCGAGCGCCGTCCTCGCCCGGGCCGACCGGTCGCTCGAACTCCTCGAAACCCGCGACGAGCTCCGCCGATGGCTCGCCGACACCCCCGAAGTCGACGCCGTGTACTGGATGCGGTCCGCCCCCGACGCCCGCGCCCGAGGCACCCTCAAGGGCGTCCGCGTCCTGCGCCTCAGCGAACGGCTCGAAGCCGACACCACCCTCGCCACGCTCGACGCTGGCTCCTGGGACAAGCTGACCCAGAAGCTCGGCCTGCCCACCTGGCCGCGCGCGACCGAGCCCGACGCAACGATCGAGCCCGCGTTCCCGGTGGCACCCGCCGCCCCGCTCCAGCGCGGCTTCTAACCTCGCCGAACCGAAACCACACCACTGGGGCCCGTCAGTTCCAGCTCATCCCGCGCGGCCAGTCGTCCGACCCCTGCTCACCCGCGAGCCGGATCAGCCGCGTCAGCTCGTCGAGCGCGTCGCGGAGGATCTCGCCGCGCGACGCCGGGCTGCCCTCCTGGAGCAGCCGGTACCGGATCTCGTCGTCGGCCACGAGGCTGAACGCCACGATCTCCATCAGCGCCCCCGTCGGCACGTCGTCGTTCTGCACAAACTCGAGCACGTCGTCCGCCCGGCTCAACCCCGCGAGCGGGCCGTCCTCGAGCTGCCACCGCACCCACGCCCTCAGCTCTTCGAGGTCCGGCGGGTCGATCTGATCCACGCCCACCGGCTCCAGCATCGCCTCGCGGAACAGCCGCTCCTGGTCCGGCGGCTCCTCCTGCACGATCCGAGCCCGGCACACCCCCTGCAGCAGCAGGTTGTACCGCCCGTCCGCCAGCCGCTCGTGCTGCTCGATCTGCCCCACGCACACCGCGGGTCGGAGCGGCGGGCGCCCGTGGTAGTTCTGCGACCACTCGTCGCCGCGGAACGACGCGATCGCGATCTGCCCCGACGCGTCCAGCGCCCGGCTCACCATCTGCCGGTACCGTGGCTCGAAGATGTGCAGCGGCACGACCTGCTGCGGCAGCAACGCCACGCCCGACAACGGGAACACGGGGATCGGGCGGCCGAAGTTCACACGGATCGACGCCTCGTGGGTCATGCCCGAGCGTAGGAGCGCCCGCTAGGGCTTCAGCGGGTCGGGGCGGTAGAGCCGGACGCCGAGCGCCCAGTTCTTTTCGGTGAAGTTGCCCCCTAAATCGAAAGTCGCGTCCTCGTCCGGACGCGTCGCCGCCAGCGCCATCGTTGTCTTGGCGTCCATGTTGTCGAGCATCGATACGAGGATCGCCTCGGGCGTCATGGGCACCTTCGCCGCCCCGAACTCGGGCACCCCGTGGTGGCTCAGGATGATGTGCTCGAGCACCAGCGTCATCCCCGCAGGCGGCCGAACACCCTTCTCCCGCATCAGCCGGTCGCACTTGTCCCGCAGCATGTGCGCACCCTCGACGATGTGCCCCACCAGCTCCCCCGCGTCCGAGTACGTGAACGTCCGGTCGTACACCAGCTCCCGGGTCTTGCCCAGGTCGTGGATGAACAGCCCCATCAGCACCAGGTCGCGGCTGATCTTCGGGTACATCGGGCACACCGCGTCTGCGAGCCGCAGCAGGCTCAGCGTGTGCTCGACGAGCCCGCCGAGGTACGCGTGGTGCATCGCCTTCGCCGCGGGCGCCCGACGGAACTGGTCCATCAGGAACTCGTCCTCGAGGTACAGCTCGGCCAGCGCCTTCATCGCCGGGTGCTCCAGCGTCGCCAGCAGCTTCTCCACCTCGGCGAACATCTCCGCCGGGTCGTGCTTCGAGACCGGCATCAGCTCACGCATCTGGTCCGGCGTCGGCTCCACCGGCTCGATCGTGTGCACGATGAACTGCAGCTGGCCCTGGTACGGCTGCGTCTCGCCCTCGGCGTACACGAACCCGTCTGTCGGCAGGCTCCGGAACGTCGCCTCGTCGATCGACCACATCCGCGCCGCAAGCTCCCCCGTCCGGTCCGACAGCAGGCACCGCAGATACGGCTTGTCCTGACGCGTCCGCCCGATCTGCGCGTTGGCGATCGCGAACGCCCCCGTCACGCGCTCGTTCGGCTTCATGTCCTTGATGTACACCCGCTCGGCCGTCTGGAATCCTGTCATGCTGCCAGTCTAGCGGCGCTCGTGATCCGGCAGGTCCCCGGAATCCGCCCGGATCACGCTCCGGATCCCGCCCCGCCCCTTCCAGTCCGTGACCACCCGCAGCCACACCGGCTCCATCAACGCCGCTAGGTCGTCCCGGATCGCGTTCGTCACGGCCTCGTAATAGATCCCCTCGTCGCGGAAGCTCTGCAGGTACATCTTCAGGCTCTTGAGCTCGACGCAGACCCCGCCCGCCGAGCCCGGGCGAGGGCAGAACCGCACCGTCACAGTCCCGAAGTCGGGGTGGCCCGTCTTCGGGCACACCGACGTGAATTCTTCGGCGATGTGCTCGATCACGAACGGCGTGTCAGACGGCGTCTCGAAGCACTCAAGCAGCGTGGTATCGGGCATAGCCGATGCTAGCTGCTCACCCGAACCGCGTGAGCAGCTCCTTCACCCGAGGCTGCCGAGGGTTCGCCCGCAGGCTCGCGCGGAGATAGTTCAACGCCGACTCCAGCGCATCCCGGTCCGCCCGCCCCGACCGCAAGAAGTCGTTCAGCCGGCAGACCCCCAGTCCGTTCAGCGCCGGGTAGTGCAGCGGGTCCAGCTCGATCGCCGCGGCGAACGCCTCGAGCGCCCCCGCGTCGTCGCGGCTCTTGAACCGCGCCGCCCCCAGCCGCTCGAACACCATCGGCGTCGGCGACACCTCCGCCAGCCCCTCCAGCGTCAGCACCGCGCTCGGCAGGTCGCCCGACCGGATCTGCGCGTCCGCAAGGGTCAGCGTGAGGTCGGGCGTGAGCTCGGTCAGCTCCGCCGCGAACTGGTACTCGCGAGCCGCGTCGGGCCACGAGCCCATCGACGCGTACAACGCCGCGAGGTTCACCCGCGCCGGCCCGGACCGCGGCTCCAGCTCCACCGCGTTGGTCGCGAAGATCACGCCCTGCCGCGGCTCGCCGAGCTGCAGGTACGCCGTCGCGATGTTCAGGTTCGCCTCGAAGCTGTCCGGGTCGACCTCGAGCGCCCGCATGTACGCCCCGACCGACTCGGAAAGCCTCGACAGGAGCTGCAGCACCAGCCCGTGCTTGTACTGCGCCTCGAAGCTCTGGGGCGCCGCCCCGGCCGCCCCCGCGTACGCCGTCTCCGCCGCCACCAGGTCTCCCTCGGCCCGGTGGATGTCGCCAACCCCCAGGTACCCGTCGGGCAGCTCGGGGTTCACCTCGATCGCCCGCTCGAAGACCAGCCGCGCCCCCTCGTAGTCGCCCGCGGCAAACATCGCGTTCGCCGCGACCAGCTCCGCCTCCGTGTCGAACGCCGGAGCCGCGTCGGCCCGGTCGCGCGGCGCAAACAGGCACCCCCAGGCGCCCAGCGAAAAAACCACCAACACCAGCAACGCCGACGACACCGCAGCGGATCTTCCCATCAGCACACTCCCAGGGGCCTCGGACCAGCAGCCCCGACCAGCAGCCTCGCACCACTATCGGAGCAAAGCCCCTCAGGCTGCCAGCAGACGCTTCAGCCGCCGCACGTTGACCGCGTCCATCGGGGTGCCCTTCGCCGACGCCTCCTTGGGCGTCTCCAGGATCTTCGGGATCCCGGCGAACGCCGGCTCGTTGACGAACGCCGCGAACCCCGTGTCCTTCAGCGCGACCTTCCCGCCCGACTCCAGCCCGTCCCGCCGGGCGATCGTCCCCTCGCCGATGTGGGCGTGCCGGTCCTTCCGCGAGCCGGCGTCCTTGAGCGAGTCGTTCAGGTGCAGCGCCCGCACGTTCGAGAGCCCGCACAACGCGTCGAACTCCGACAGCACCGCCTCGCCCTTGGCGCGCGAAGACAGGTCGTACCCGCCCGCGTGCATGTGGCACGTGTCCAGGCAGTACCCCACCCGGCCCGGCTCGGGCGCCCGCGAAAGGATCCGCCCGCGGAGATCCGCCAGCTCGTCGAACGTCCGCCCGAGGTTCGACCCCGAGCCCACCGTGTCCTCCAGGCACACCACGGTCCGGTACCCCTTGGTCGACCTCAGCAGCCTCTCGTACGCCCGGGCGATCCGCGTCAGGCCCGCGTCGGCGTCCGACGTCGTGTACGCCCCGGGGTGGTGCACGAGCGTCTCGATGCCGAGAGCCTCGCACCGCTCGATCTCGACCGTCATCAGCCCGATCGACTTCTCCCACAGCTCGTCGTCCGGGCTCGCCAGATTGATCAGGTAGCTCGCGTGGCTCACCACCCGCGACCCGCTCCACCCGAGCCCCGCCAGCTCGGTCCGCCACGCATCGACCACCGAATCCGCCAGCGGCTTCACCTTCCACTGTTGCTGGTTCTTCGTGAACACCTGCACGCAGTCGAGCTTGAGCGCCCGCGCGTCGAGCAGCGCGTTGTGCATGCCGCCCGCGACCGACAGGTGAGAGCCGAACACCGCTCAGCCGCCCGACCCGAGCCGCGCGATCGCGTCCAGCCGCGCCGCCAGACGCTCGGCGTCCTCCGGGCTCGACGAGTCGTAGAAGTCCAGCACCCGAAGGTCCGGGCCGATCAAGACCAGCCGCGACGGGTGCAGGATGTTCCGCATCTCGCCCCCGCCCTCCAGCGGCAGCAGCAGGCCCGACGCGTCCTCTTCCAGCGTCAGCTTCAGGCCGCCCTCAACGATCCGACGCGTCATCTCGAACGGCCCGGTCAGCAGCGTCCACCGCTCGCCCAGGCCCTTCTGCTCGGCGAACTCCGTCAGCCGCTCCGGCGTGTCGTGCTCCGGGTCGACGCTGATGAGCACGAACCCCGCGTCGGACACCTCGATCAGCTCCTCGGTCTGCCGCAGCCGCTCGACCATCAGCGGGCACGCCAGCGGGCAGTTCGTAAACACAAACGCCGCGACCGAGTACCCCCCCTCGAACACGCCCTCGTCGACCGTCTCGCCCCCCGCCGAGGTCAGCTCAAACGCCGGCACCCGCAGCGACAGCAGCGCCGGGTTCACCTCGCGGGGATCCGAAGCCTCCACCGGTTCGCCGACGAACTCGCCCGCCGCGAGACCCTCGGGCGGCGTCAGCGGCGCCGGCCCCGACGGACGAAGCACCAGCAGCACCGCGCCCGCGCCCAGGGCCGCGAACGCCACCACGGCGACCAGCTGTTTGTTCATCAAGAGCCTCCCTCAAGCACCACGCCGACATTTTTCTGAAATCGCCAGCCCGCCCGGGTTCACCAGAGCGACGCCGGGATCAGGTGCCGAAGCGTTCCTTCAACGACCAGCGCGAGCAGCAGCAGCGGCAGGTGGATGATCGACGCGAAGAACACGCCCCGCGCGTGCGTCGCCCGGCGTGAGCGGATCACCCGGACCGTCGCCGCCAGGAACAGCAGGCCCGTCAGCGTCGCCACCGTCGCGTACAACGGGCCCGCGACCCTCGGCACCGCCACAAGCGGCGTCAGCGACGCCGGCAGCAGGCACGCCGTCCACACCAGCATCACCAGCGACGTCGTCCGGCCACCCCCAGACGACACCTGGTCCTCCGCCGGCAGCACCACGTACCCCGCGCCCGCGTACTCGTCGGCGTACCGCCACGCGATCGCCAGGAAGTGGGGGACCTGCCACACGAACAAGATCAAGAACAGCGACCAGGCCCCCGGCGTCAGCAGCGAGCCGAGCGCCGTCATCCCCGCAGCCACGCCGCCCGCCGTCCAGCCGATCAGCGTCGGCAGAGCCCCCGGCACGCCGCCGATGATCGTCGACAGCGCCGTCGTCCGCTTCGAAGGCGTGTAGATCAGCACATACGACGCCGTCGTCACCAGCGAGACAACCGCCGGCAGCCACGAGCACCCGGCCCACAGCACCAGCGGCCCGAACACCGCAAGCCCGAGCCCGAGCAGCAGCACCGTCCCCGCCCGCACACGCCCCGACGGGATCGGCCGGTCCGTTGTCCGCGCCATCCGCGCGTCGTGCTCGCGCTCGGTGTACATGTTCAGCGCGTTCGCCCCGGCCGCGCTCAGCGCCGTCCCGATCGCGCACGCCAAGAACTCGACGATCGGCAGGCGGTCCCAGAACCCCGGCGACAGCCACGCCACGACGAACGAGATCGACGACGTGATCGTCACCATCCGAGTGATGCCGGGCTTGGTCGTCTCTACCAGGCTCGCCCAGACCCCGGGCGCAGCCACCGAGTCCGTCGACTCCGAAAGCGAGCTGGCCGCGGCGGTCTGACTCAAACCCGTCTCCTCAATCCCAACATCCGAAAGCCAATGTCTCAGGGCCGCCAACGCAAAGCTGCCAATGCAGCAAACCACAAGCGGGTTCGCCACCCGAGACCGTAGGGCTTCACAGAAACCACAAGCAGGCCCAACCGAACGCCCGACCGGACGACCTCTCGGCCGGCCGCTCAGTCGCCGATCTCAACATCCACCCACACCGGGAACCGGGGGCTGGGAAACGCCACCGAGTCCGACGGCAGCGTCCGATACACCCCGCTCGAGACGGCCTCCAGCCCCGAGCCAACAAGCACGTAGTCCAGCCGCCCCCCGCCCCGGCCCGTCTCCCGCGGCGCGAGTGCCGGGTTGCGGTCTTGGGCCGCGGGCACCGGCGAGCCCGCGAAACGATCGTCGCCGACCAGCGCCGCCGCAGGGTTCCCCTCGCGAGGGCTCTGCAGGTCGTCCACCCCAAGGTCGGCCAACACCACGACGGGCCCCGGCCCGACCCCGCTCGGCACGGGCTCGAGGTTGTCGTCGAGCGCGTACGACGCGCCGCCGACCACGTCTCGCAGGAACCGCACCTCGTCCCGCCGCCGCAGCGTCGACCGCAGCTCGGGCCCGTCGCCCACCGTCGGCCCGGCGTACAAGCACGCGACCCACACCCGGTCCACCTCGGTCGCCTCACCGTCCTCGTCGACCCGGCCCTCGATCGGCAGCAACACCGCCGAGCTCTGCATCAGCGGGATCTCCAGCCACGTCTCGAACGGGTAGAAGTCGCCGAAGCCGCGCCGCGCGTCCGTCGGCCGCGACGCGTCGGGCATCGACGCCCACTGGAACCCCGTGAATGTCCGAACGTCCTCGGCCCGCGGCTCGAGCCCCCGCCGAACCAGCACCGCCAGACCGCGCTGCCCCGGATACTCCCCGTACCCCCACGCGTCGAGCGCGTACTCCGCTGCGCGAGGGTTCGGCGCCGGCGGCGAACCGTCCGCCCCCGATACCAAGGGCTCGGGGTGCATCACCGTCACCGAACCGTCGCCGTTGAGGTCGCGCCCCGAATACCGCCCCGAGTTCACCCGCGGCATGAAGCACCAGTACTCCAGCGGCTCCACGCCCTCCGCGAGCGGCTGCGTCAGAAACACCTGCTCGAACCGCTCCGCGTTCAACCCTTCCGGGTCGGTCGAAGACGTCCCCGCCACACCACGCGTGTCGCGCGTGATGTTCGTCAGTAGCAAGACGTCCGGTCGGAGCCGCTGCACCACCTCGGCCAGCTTCGTTGCCCGCACGCTCTGAGCGTCGCGGAGATCCGTCGTCCGCAGATCGCCGACGTTGAACGTCGCGAACCGGAGCGTCCGCGGCCCGCCGTCCGACCCGCACCCCCCCAGTGCCGCCGACACAACGCACGCCGCGACCAAGCACGACAGCCGCGCCCGCACCCAGCACAACACACCCCCGCGCAAACGATGAACCGCCATGCGATGCTCCCCGAGCCGCCGTTCCGCGCCGCGGGACCAGCTCCGTCCGCAGCGTACCAGCCCGCCCACTCGCCCGCCTCCCCTCCCGGCCTCCCCCGACCCGCGCTAGCGGCCGCCGACCAGGCCGGCAACACCCCCTCCCCGCATACGATCCAACGCCGCCCTCGTAGCTCAGTTGGATAGAGCATCGGACTTCTAATCCGACGGTCGGAGGTTCGAATCCTCCCGGGGGCGCTTCACATGACGCCGGGCGCGTACCGCGTCGGATCCGGCACCCCCGCCCGCTCGAAGCCCGCCCGCCGCAGCAGGCACGAGTCGCACCGCCCGCACGCCCGCCCCAGGTCGTCGGGCGCGTAGCACGAGTGCGTCAGCCCGTAATCGACGCCCAGGTCCGCCCCGCGCCGGATGATCTCGGGCTTGGTCATTTCCACCAGCGGCGTTCGGATCTCCACCGGCCGCTCCTCAACACCCACCCGCGTCGCCAGACCCGCCGTCCGCCGGAACGACTCCACGAACGCCGGCCGGCAGTCCGGGTACCCCGAGTAATCGATCGCGTTGACTCCGAGAGAGATCGCCGCCGCCCCGACCGCCTCGGCCTTCGCCAACGCCAGGCTCAGGAAGATCAGGTTCCGCGCCGGCACGTACGTCACCGGGATGCCCCCGCCGATCTCCTCGACCCGCTCATGCCGGGGCACGTCGATCCCGTCGTCGGTCAGCGCCGAACCGCCGATCGCCCGCAGGTCGACCCGCACCACCAAGTGATCCTCCGACCCGCCCGCCGCCGCCACCGCTTCCGCGGCGTCGAGCTCGTGCCGGTGACGCTGCCCGTAGTCGATCGCCAGCGTCCGGCAGCGGAACCCGTCGTCCCGCGCGATCGCCAGGCATGTCGCGCTGTCCAAACCTCCAGAAAGCAAGACAACACAGTCCGGCGGAATCGAAGAAGCATCGCTCATACACGCATCGTTACGCGAGTCGGCACGATGCGCCAGCAACCAACGACACACGCGGCACCAATGCAGAGTTGCCGACCCGAAATGCCACTCCAATCCGGACGCCGCTAAACACCCCCGAACACCCGCACAGAAGTCCGATTCTGGGACGGAAACATGTAGCCACGGCACATCACCTGTGCGATAGTTGCTCGGGCGTCGCAACCCAAGAAAACGGCCCGTCGAAGATTTTTCGGAGGTTCCCCGGCAGCGGGCGGAAGGATCAGCGCATGGCAGACCTGTCGGCCAAGAGCCCCTATGCCGACGTCAAAGCGTCGAAGCTGCTCAAACGCATCTGGTCGTTCGTCCGCCCCGACGCCGGCGACATCTGGGCCGTCACCGGCTTCGCCATCGCCGTCGGTGTCCTCGCGCTCGCCGTCCCCGTCGCCGCCCAGGTCCTCTTCAACTACATCTCGTTCGGCATCTCCACCCAGCCCGTTGTCGTCCTCGGCGTCACCCTCGCCGTCGCTCTCGCCATCTCCGCCATCCTCCGCATCATGATGTACATCGTCGTGGAGATCGTGCAGCGGCGCGTCTTCGTCCGCGTCCTCCGAGATCTCGGCGACAAGCTCCCACGAACCACGTCCGACGCCTTCGGCCGCGTCGGCGGCGCCGAGTTCGTCAACCGCTTCTTCGACGTCCTCACCGTCCAGAAGGTCGGCTCCGTCCTCCTGCTCGATGGCATCGCCGCCTTCCTCCAGACCGTCATCGGCCTCGTCATCCTCTGGTTCTACCACCCACTCCTGCTCGGGTTCAGCCTCCTCCTGCTCGCCCTGAGCGCCTTCATCCTCGTGGTGATGGCCCGCGGCGCCGTCCCATCCGCCGTCGCCGAGTCGTCCGCCAAGTACGACGCCGTCGCCTCGCTCGAAGAGATCGTCCAGCAGCGCGGCACCTACCGCCACGACGGCGGCCCCTCCCTCGCCCGCTCCAAGAGCGACGCCTTCGCCCGCAAATACGTCGACGCCCGCCGCTCGCACTTCCGCGTCGTCATCCGCCAGCTCACCGGAGCCTTCTCGCTCCAGGTCGTCGCCGCGTCGTCGCTGCTCGTCCTCGGCGGCTACCTCGTCATCGGGCAGCAGCTCTCGCTCGGGCAGCTCGTCGCCAGCGAACTCATCGTCACCACCGCCCTCGGCTCGTTCCTCAAGATCGCCGGCAAGATGAAGGACATCTACGACCTCCTCGCAGGCGTCCACAAGCTCTCCTCCCTCTCCGACCTCCCCCGCGAGCGCGAGAGCGGCGACGAGCTCACCCACCGCGGCGACGCCGCCTCCCTCGCCGTCCGCGACATCACCTTCGCTTATGCCGGCAGCCGGCCGCTCTTCTCCGGGCTCCGCCTCGAGGTCGCCGCGGGCGAGCGGCTCGGCGTTGTCGGCGCGACCGGCTCGGGCAAGAGCACCCTCGCCGACCTCGTTTCCGCCGGCCGATCACCCTCCGCCGGCCGCATCGAGCTCGACGGCGTCGACCTCCGCGAGCTCAGCATCGAGTCCGTCCGAGAGCACGCCGTCGTGCTCTCGCGACCCGAGCTCGTCGCCGGCACGATCCAAGACAACGTCCTGCTCGGTCGCCCGGGTCTCACCGCCGACGACTGCCGCAGCGCGATGACCGCCGTCGGCCTGCTCGAACGCGTCCGCGCCCTGCCCGATGGGCTCGCCACGCGCGTCGCACGCGACGCCGCCCCCCTCTCCCACGGCGAGCTCCACCAGCTCATGATCGCCCGCGCCATCGCCGGCGGCTCCCGACTCCTCATCGCCAAGGGCGTCTTCGACGAGGTCGACCCCCGCGTCCGCGAGACCATCGCCCGCGCCCTCCGCCAGTCGGGCTGTACCGTCATCGCCATGGTCAGAGACGCGTCGCACCTCCCGCGAGGCCTTGTCTCCCGCGTCGTCGCGATCGACCCCACCACCGGGTCGATGGTCGACGTCAGCGGCGCCGGCTTCGGAAACGATGACATGGAGGCCCTCGGATGACCACCGCCCCGCAGACCGCCGAATCCTTCCGGCGCGGCATCGACATCGCCCCTTCGCCCGGCTGGGTCCGACGCGTCGGCATCCTCCTCGCCGCCGTTTTCCTCGCCGCCGTCCTCCTGCTCGCCCTCGCCCCCTGGCAGCAGACGGTCTCGGGCGAGGGGAGCGTCGTCGCGTTCAACCCCGTCGACCGAGAGCAGTCGGTCGAAGCGCCGATCTCGGGCCGCGCCCAGGTCTGGTTCGTCCAGGAAGGGCAGATCGTCGAAGACGGACAGCCCCTCGTCGAGCTCGCCGACATCGACCCCGACCGCGTCCGCCGCCTCGACGACCAGCTCGCCGCCACGCGACGCGAGCTCAACGGCTACCAGAGCGCCGCCGCGCAGTACGAGTTCAGCGTCGCCAACACGCGTCTGGCCGGGGTCGCGTCGGTCGCCGCCGCCGAATCCAAGGTCGCGCAGGAGCGAGACAACGTCCGCGTCGCCGCCGCGACCCTCAACACCGCCAGAGCCCAGCTCGTCGCCGACGAGCTGCAGGTCAACCGCATCCGGAGCCTCTTCGACAAGTCAGAAGCCGTCTCCGAGCGCGAGATGGAGCTCGCCAACGCGAAGTACGACATCTCCAAAGCCAAGGTCGCCGAGACCGAGTCGAAGCTCGCCGCGGCCCAGAACAAAGTCGCCCAGGCCGAGCGCGACCTCGAGATGAAACAGGCCGAGGCCGAAGCCAAGAACAACTCCGCCCAAGCCACGCTCGACGACGCCCACACCAAGGTCGCCGGCAGCGAGTCGAAGGTCCTCGAGCTCGAGAGCAAGGTCGCCCGCCAGCGCGCCCAGCTCATCACCGCCCCACGCGCCGGCATCATCCACCGCGTCGACGGCGGCCAGGGCGGCGAGATCGTCAAGGCCGGCGACCGGCTCATGACCATCGTCCCCACGACCACCGACCGCGCCGTCGAGATCATGCTCGACGGCCGAGACCAGCCCCTCCTCACTGAGGGCGACGAGGTCCGACTCCAGTTCGAGGGCTGGCCCGCCGTCCAGTTCGCCGGCCAGCCCCAGCTCCAGCACGGCACCTACGCCGGCGTCGTTTCCTTTGTCGACCCAACCGACGACGGTGCCGGCTCCTTCCGAACCATCATCCAGCACAAGCCCGGCGAAGTCGCCTGGCCCGAGCCCGACCGCCTCCGACAGGGCGTCCGAGCCAAGGCATGGGTCCTCCTCGACGAGGTCCCCATCTGGTTCGAGGTCTGGCGACAGATCAACGGCTTCCCGCTCATCCCCAACGAAAAAACCAAAGACCCCACCGGCAGCGCCCGCAAGCGGCTCGCCAAGTAGACCCACTCCATGAGCCAACGCCCGAACCCGTCCCTCCGCCGCGATCGGACGCCGCCGACCCCCACCCAGGTCCCGTCCGCCCAAGTCCTGCCCGCCCTAGTCCTGCCTTTCCTTGTCCTGCCTCTCCTCGTTCTGCCCTCACTCGGTCTGCTTCCAGGCTGCGGCCGCTACAACGCCGCCCTCAACCCCAACGACCGCGCCCTCGTCGACCGCGGCCTGACCGACCTCGAAACCTCCGGCACCTCCATCGGCGCCGCGTCCGCCGTCGATCTCGACGAAGCCGCGCGACGCTTCGCCGACGGCCAGGTCGCCTCCGTCGGCGCCCCCCAGACCGCCGGCGACCAGCCCAACCCGAACGCCGAAGCCTCCGGGTCGGACGACCAACAGAACGACCCGCCGCAAGACCTCGGCCCGCTCGAGCTCTCCCTCGCCGACGTCCGCTCCTCGGTCATCGAGAGCTCGCTGTCGCTCCGCCGCGCCAACTTCAAGCCCCGCTCCGCCCGCGAGAAGCTCGAGGCCGAGCGGGCCAAGTTTGACGCCGTGTTCGTTGCGGGCGTCGAGTACTCTGACGAGGAGAAGCCCAAGGGCGACTCCAACCTCTTCACGATCTCGGGCATCACCGGGCTCTCGGGCTCCAACGGCTCCTTCACCGAGCTCGCCCAAGAACGCGAGAAGACCGAGGGCGACGTCGGGCTCGACCTCCCCCTGCCCACCGGCGGCAAGGTCAAGCTCCGTCAGTCCTTCGAGAGCGACGACAAGTCCGCCGGCCCCCTCGCCTCCACCGAAGACCGCGCCGCGTCCTCGTTCTCCATCAGCCAGCCCCTGCTCCGCGGCGCCGGCGTCGCGATCAACACCGCCTCGATCCGCATCGCCGAGCTCTCCCTCGGCGCGACCGCCGCCGAGACCCGACTCACCGCCATCAAGCTCCTCGCCATGGCCGAGAAGACCTACTGGAAGCTCTACGGCTCCCAGCAGATCGCCGAGGTCGCCCGCGACCAGCTCCGCCTCGCCACCGGCATCCGCGGCATCGTCCAAGACCGCATCGAGGGCGGGCTCATCGCCCCCATCCAGCGATACGCCGCCGACCTCGCCCTCGCCCAGCAGTTCGAGGCCGTCGTCACCGCCGAGACCGAGGTCCGCCTCCGCGCCCGCGAGCTCAGCCGCATGCTCAACCGCGAGGACATGCCCCTCGACGACCCCCGCGAGATCGTCCCGCTCAGCGACCCCTCCCTCGTCCGCTACGACCTCGACCGCCCCGCCCTCGTCCAGCGCGGCCTCGCCGAACGACTCGAGCTCGTCTCACTCGAGCTCAAGCTCGCCCAAGACGCCCTCCGCGTCGACCTCGCGCGAAACGCCGCCCTGCCCGTCCTCCTCCTCGACGTCGGCTACGGCCTCGCCGACCGCGACGGCACCGTCCTCTCCGCCGCCAGCCGCTCCTACGGCTTCAACAACCCCAAGCTCGGCATCGGCGCCCGACTCTCCGTCCCCGTCACCAACAACGCCGCCGAAGCCAAAGTCCGACGCTCCCTCATCGAACGCCTCCAACGCCTCGCTTCCATCGACGAGCGCCGCCTGTTCATCCGCCAGGAAGTCCTCGACGCCGCCGACGTCCTCGAGCTCGCCTGGCTCCGCGTGCTCGCGGCGCGGCAGGCGGTCATCGCCGCCGGCGCCAACTTCGACGCCCAGGAACAGCTCCTCACCGACGGCCTCGCCAACGCCCAGGACGTCCAGCTCGCCCTCCAGGCCCTCGGCAAGGCTCGGCAGATCGAGGTCAAGGCCGTCGTCGAGTACCAGGTCGCCCAGATCGACCTCGCCTTCGCCACCGGCGTCCTCCTCGGCTACGCCAACGCCGAGATCGAGCCGGTCGCGGCCCAACGCGTCTCCGCCGAGTGAGCGAGCGCTCATCGGGCTTGTTTGGCACGACAAGCGTCACGTGACGCGACAGCCGCCCGCGATTGATACACTTTCAAGCAGCTTGATTCATGCGTCGTCTGAGCTGTTTTTTGAGCCCATACCGTGACAAGACGCCGGCGTAGCGCAAGCCTGCGTGTGCTTCATCTTGTAATTCCGTAACGAGAGCACACCGCCTCAACCGAGTACACCTCGATGTCCGAGCCAAACACGAAGAGCGGTCGCCCTACGACGCACGGCTGCATATCGCTGCACGCGTCGGGTATCGAAGGTGAGGCACGCGTCGCGCTCCTGCCCGAGCACGTGAGGCTGCTCGTCGAGGACGGCTGGGTGGTGCGGATCCCGCCGTCGCTCTCAGCAGGAGTGGCGGTCGGTGATGCCGAGTATGCGGTCGTAGGTGCCAGCGTCACTCGCGAAGCCGCGCCCGATCCGGGGCGGCCGTCCCTGGACATCTTCGTCTCACCCCCGTCGCAGGACACAATCCTCGCCCTTCCCGAGCACACAACCGTGCTCGGCTTCCTCGACCCCTTCAACCGTCCCGATCTCGTCGCGTTGCTCGCCGAGCGCGGGCTCGACTCGGTCTCGCTCGAGCTTGTGCCGCGGACGACGATCGCGCAGTCGATGGACGCTCTGAGCTCGCAGGGCAACATGGCGGGGTACGCGGCCGTGATCGCGGGGGTCGCACGCCTCCGGAAGATCCTGCCGATGATGTCGACCGCCGCGGGCACGGTCCGCCCCGCGCGTGTGCTGGTGGTTGGCACGGGGGTCGCCGGGCTGCAGGCGATCGCGACCGCGCAGCGGCTCGGGGCGAGGGTCACCGCGTACGACGTGCGCGCCGCCGCGAAGGACCAGGTCGAGTCGCTCGGCGCCCGCTTCGCCAAGATCGAGATTGGTGAGACGAGCGAGGTTGCCGGCGGGTACGCCACCGCGCTGAGCGACGAGCAGCTCGACCGCCAGCGGCAGCAGCTCTCGGACCTGTGCGCCGAGTCCGACCTGATTATCACGACCGCCCAGGTGTTCGGGAAGCGGGCGCCCGTGATCGTGACCGGCGAGATGGTCGCGCGCATGCGGCCCGGGTCGGTGGTCGTCGATGCCGCGATCGCCACGGGCGGTAACGTCGAGCCGTCGATGCTCGGCGAAGAGGTCGAAATCGACGGCGTCGTCGTCATGGGCGACCCGAACCTGTCCTCCCGCGTCGCCGTCGACGCGAGCCGCGTGCTGGGCGCGAACATCGTCTCTCTGCTCAAGCACATCGTCGATCCCGAGACCGGTCGCGTCGTCGACGTCGGCGGCGAGTTGCCCGACCCGATCGCGTCCGCGGTCCTGCTGACCCGAGGCGGAGAGGTCCGCGACGAACGCGTGCGCTCAACGCTCCCGCAACACGGGCCGAGCGCCCCGCGATCGGAAGGATCCGCCTCGTGACCATGCTCATCGTGCTCGTGCTCTCGGCGTTCCTCGGCGTCGAGCTCATCCGCAAGATCCCGTCGCAGCTGCACACGCCGCTGATGTCGGGCTCGAACGCGATCTCGGGGATCACGATCGTCGGCGCGATCACCGCGACGTCGCTCGACGGGGTCGCGTCGCAGATCGTCGCGACGATCGCGGTCGTCGCGGCCGCGGTCAACGTCGTGGGCGGTTACCTCGTCACGTCGCGCATGCTCAGCATGTTCGGCGGCAAGGCGAGTTCGCCGAGCGGCAAGGGAGGCGAGGCGTGAGCGACGGGCTTTCCATCGACGGCGCCCTGCAGCTCCTCGCGTGCGCCGCGTTCATCGTGGGCCTCAAGCTCATGGGCAGGCAGACCACGGCCCGCCTCGGCAACTTCGTGTCCGCCGGCGGTATGGCGCTCGCTGTCGTCGCGGCCGTGCTCCACTCGGGGGTCTCGCTCCCGATCGTGGCGATCGCCGGGCTCGTGGGCAGCGTGATCGGCGTGGTGCTCGCGGTCCGCGTGAAGATGACGGGCATGCCCGAGCTCGTGGCCGCGTTCAACGGGCTCGGCGGGCTCGCGTCGCTGGCGATCGGGCTCGTCGAGGTCGCGCGCGAGGGCGGCGGCGTGTTCGGTGCGGCGATGTCGTCGGCCGCAATCATTGTCGGCGGCGTCGCGTTTACCGGCAGCCTCGTCGCGTTCGGCAAGCTCAGCGGCGTGCTCCCGCAGCGGGCGATCGCGTTCCCCGGACAGTTCGCGGCGACCGCGGTGGTCGCCGTCGTCACGCTGGGGACCGCCGTGTGGGCCGTCGCCGGCGGCCCGGCCTGGACGCCCGGTGCGCTCTGCGCCGTCGCGGCGTTCGGCGTCGGCGTCCTCGCCGTGGTCCGCATCGGCGGCGGTGACATGCCCGTCGTCGTCTCCCTGCTCAACAGCTATTCCGGTGCCGCGGCGGCCGCCGCCGGGCTCGCGATCGACAGCCCGGTCCTCGTCGTCGCCGGCGCGCTCATCGGCGCCGCCGGGCTGATGCTCACGCAGGTCATGTGCAAAGCGATGAACCGCTCGCTCGCCAACGTCCTCTTCGCCGGCTTCGGCTCCGCCGTCGCAGAAGCCACCGGCGGCGCCCAGCAGGGCACCGTCCGCCCTATCTCCGCGTCCGATTCCTACTACCTCCTCGAGTCGGCGCGGGAGGTCATCGTCGTGCCCGGGTACGGCATGGCCGTCGCCCGAGCGCAGCACGTCGTCGAGGAGCTCTCGTCCCTGCTCGAAGCCAACGGCACACGCGTCCGCTTCGTCATCCACCCCGTCGCGGGCCGCATGCCCGGGCACATGAACGTGCTGCTCGCCGAGGCCGGCATCCCCTACGACCAGCTCATCGAGCCGCCCGACGTGAACCCGGGCATGGAGGGCATCGACGTCGCGCTCGTCATCGGCGCCAACGACATCGTCAACCCCGACGCCAAGGAAGACTCCGCCAGCCCGCTCTACGGCATGCCCATCGTCGAGGTCGATCGCGCGAAGACCACCATCGTCCTCAAACGCTCCATGGCGACGGGCTTCGCGGGCGTCCAGAACAGCCTGTTCTTCCGCCCCAACACGCGGATGCTCTTCGGCGACGCCAAGGACTCGATCGGCTCGGTCAACGCCGAGTTCGAGGACTGAGCCGTTCCGGTCAGATCCAAGGACCGAGGGTTTGGCGGTCAACGTCGGGTTCTCGTCACCCGGTTGAGCACGCCAAGATCAGCGGCTCGCGCAATATCATCAACATACGGGGAGGCGGCATCAGAGTCCGCGTGCTTCACTCGCGCTCCGACGCCGCGATGACTCGGCCTGCCATCGGTCACGGTTGCCGTTGGACAAACGGACAGCAACACGTGTCAAACTGTTCAACACTTTTCGACCCCGGGCCTCGAAGTATTCAACGGGCACGGCGATCAGCTACCTCTCAACGCCGAGCCGCGTGCATCCCCCGCGCCACAATCGAGCCGCCCGAAAGATGACGGTCTTACAAAGGGTGAAGCCCTTGCTGGCGCACTGGTTTTCTTGAACGAACAAAGCGGTGGAACACGAACGAGCTCTGATCTCGCTCCCCTGTGCACGCGGGAAACCTCTCGGCCGCTCAAAGCACAGCTATTCTGGCTGTTCTCCGAAGCCGGGCGGGTTTTCTTGCTGCTCAAACGTCCTGCTCCACGAGAGCGACCAGAGATCATTGACCTGAACGGAACTCGAGTGACCGTCGGCAAAGCTCATATTTACTTTGTCGCTCGGATGACGCAGAACGTAGAAACGACCCATCATCGTCTTGGCGAGCGATGCCGGTTGCTGCTCGTGCAGCGGGTCGGCCGGCACGATATCCTCCTCGGTCGGCCACGCCTCGATCCAGATGCAGTCGGCGAACACCGGTGTGTCTGTAGGGAACACAGCTCGGTCGAGCTGGTTGAACCACGCCTGCTCATCCGGAGGACGCTTGGTGTTCTGGAACACATAAAAGTCCATCAGGCTGAGATCCGGTCCTCGCCGGTTGTACAGGTACCCGTTGATCCCATAGCTGCCGATCTCCTGCAGCCCGTCAACGATCTGAGGACGCGTCCACGCCGCCGCGGCGCTCCCGAAGTTCCCGAACGACGCGTCGGGGTCCGGGTTCTCGCCGTCACCCTCCGGGCACAAGCGGACCTCGTCGACGTTCTCGTGGTACTCGACGAGCGGGTAGATCGGTGAGGGGTTACCCGTTTGCATGTCCACGTACGGCATGCCGTCCGGGTTGTCGTTGCTGTACAGCGTGAATGCCGTCGCGAGCGACCGAACATTCACTGAGCACTGCAGCGATCGGGCGGAATCCCTCGCACCACGCAGAGCCGGCAGCAAAATCCCGATCAGCAAAGCGATGATCGCGATGACCACCAAGAGCTCGATGAGCGTGAATCCGTTCCGCTGGAGTCGCACGGCATACCTCCCGTCGCACTCGGTTCTCCGACCGCTCGTCGTCCAAGACACAGCGTCGCTCACGGGCATCCAGAAACCGTCAGCCCGATGAACGCTTCGACATCACCCGAGTCGAGAGCCTCCCCGGGGTTGTCCAGATCTGTCGCGAGGTCCCCGGCGTCGAACCGGGTTAAAAACTCGAGGAAGTCGAAGAAGTCCGGGCTCCCGTTGAACGGCTCGGCCAGCTCAGGCGTGCAGAGCGGGCCCGTTTCAAACGAAGCGTTGTCTACGACAAAGCCCGCGAACGACTCGCCGTTGTTGACCGCGTACACAAGCAGGTCCAGCACGACCGTCCCGCTCGGGTACGTGAACCGACCCGTGACCGTGTCCCACGCATCAACCGGGAACGAGTCGAGCGGCAGAATGTCGAAGGACGCTCCGAGGAACTCGAAGTTCTCGTCGTACGCGTCGGCCTGCAGATAGAAGTCAACGCTGCCGAGGTCCGGGACCGATGACGCCGCCGAATCGACGTAGACATCGACCGAAAGCAGCGCCCCTTGGCCGGGCTCCGCGACAGCAAAGTCGAACAAGAACACACCGGAGCCGGTCCCCGGGCCCGTCGCCGCCAGTCTCGCCGCGCTCAGACCGCCGTTCGTGATCAATGTCTCCTGCGAGACGATGTCGAACCCGGCACCCTCGAAGGTCTGCCAGAACAGCGGCAGCGTCGGATCGACCCAATCTTCAAACCCCGGATCCGGAACGAGCTGTCCGCTGTCAGCCTCCAAAGCGGTCCCCAGCGGCGTTACCACAGGTTCGGGAACGATCGGAGTATCTGAAATCCCACAGAACAAGTCATCCAAATAGATCGTCACGAAATCGAAAGACCCCGCCGCTTCCAACGAGAACGGCGTGAAGATCACCGACGCCGTCCCTTCCGGCAAAGGGATCTGACCCGCGAAGCTCTCCCAGGTGTCGGGCGTCAGCGAGTCGATCGATGTCGAGACGGACTGCTTGCCGAGCGAAACACCGCCGGAGTCGAGGGCATCAACCTCGAGGAATACCTGGAACGAGCTCAGGTCGGACGCTGTTGAAAAACCGCTGTCGTAGTACACCGCCGTCGCTACATCGAGCGTGGCACCACTGAACGCACCCGGTTCAGGCTCAGTGACGATCTGAAAAATACCGGGGACCAGAAAATTGGTCGTGGCAACATTCAGGGCCGAAGCACCCGCGTTGACAACGAAGGTTTCCTGAAACGGGTCATTGAACTCACCCCAGTCAGCCAGATCAAAGTCGTTGACCCAGCCCTCAACACCCGCGTCGGTTAGCAGGTTCACCTGGGCAGAAGCTGTCAGTGCCGGCGCCGTACACAGTGCTGCGATAATAGGAATTGATTTCACGAATTGGTAACTCCGAAAGCTTGTGAGACATCCATAGCCAGCGATCCTCAACACTCGATCTTGCCTTACATGCTTCACGCGTTCTGTGTGCTCTCCGCATCAAGAGTATACATCGGTCGACATCAGATGACAACAAATGATTCAAAGTCAAACTTTTTTATCGAGTCGATGCTGTGGTCGATTGTTTTTTTCTGACAATACCCGAACACAGCTGCATAAGCTGTGTTGATCGCCCATGCCGCTCTGCACGGCCAAATCGATAAATTTTGCTCTGTATCGCGCTGTCTTTATCAATGGCGGACATCGCTAGGCTATTCTGACTGAGATATGGGTTTGAGCCTGCGTTCAGGCGACCCGTGAACAAAGGCATTCGGGCGGTACACAGAAGTATGCAAAGTCATGAAATCCAGATCTGGTTTGCATCTCCGCCCGGTGGATCTCATCGGCTGTCGGTCGACAGCGTTCGAGTCTCGCTCTTACCGGACGAAACCATGTTTCAGCAAAGCTCGCCGAACACAGCCCATTCAAGATGCTGCTGCCAGGAAGCGCGAGTGAACGTTCAACCGGGCACGGGCGCTCGGGGCAGGCGTCGAAGCGACAACGTGTCATGGAGGGTCTCTTTGTGACCCTCGATGTGCGGAAGCGGTTTGCTCTTGGTGTTGACTACGGCACGGGGAGCGTTCGGGCGTTGGTCGTCTCGACCGATGACGGCGAGGAACTCGCCTCTCACGTCTGGGCGTACCCGACCGGTGTCGGCGGTGTCGTCACCGACCCAGATGATCCCAACTTGGCGCGTCAGAATCCTTCGGATTACGTCACCGGTTTCTTTGAGTCCGTTGGGAACGCGGTCAGAAAAGCCAAGCAATACAAAGGGTTTGAGACCGACCGCGTTGTGGGTATAGGGGTCGACTCGACCGGATCAACGCCCCTGCCCGTTGATCAACAGGGGCTGCCGCTGTCATTCCAAGAACGGTTTCAGCGCGATCCCGCTGCGATGGCGTGGCTCTGGAAAGACCACACCGCCTTCGCCGAAGCCGATGAGATCACCGACGCCGTTCGGCGCCACGAACTCCCGTACCTCGACAACTGCGGCGGTCGCTACTCCAGCGAGTGGTTCTGGGCCAAGCTCCTGCGTTGCAGCCGCGCCCACCCGAGCGTCTTTCACGCGGCCTACTCATGGGTTGAACTCGCCGACTTTGTTCCCGCGTTCATCACGGGCACGACGGACCCAAGCACGATGAGCCGCGGCATCTGCGCCGCCGGACACAAAGCGATGTACGACGAGCGGTGGGGGGGGCTGCCCTCTGAGGGGTTTCTCCGATCGCTCGGAGACGGACTCGCTGAGCTCCGCGGCCGGTACGCGCCGGCCGCCTCCCAGAACGACAAGCCCGTGGGCGGCCTGACCGCGGAGGTCGCCGAACGCGTGGGCCTGCCCGAGGGTCTTCCCGTGGCAACCGGGGCGTTCGACGCTCACCACGGCGCCGTGGGAGCGGGCTGCCGAGCGGGCACGCTCGTCAAGATCATCGGGACGAGCACGTGCGACTGTGCTGTTGCCCCGTCCGACGCCGATGTAACCGATGTCACAGGGCTGTGCGGCATCGTCAAGGGGTCCATCGTGCCCGGTATGTGGGGCATTGAGGCTGGACAGTCCGCGGTCGGCGACCTTTTCAGATGGTTCGTCGAGCACTTTGCCGGCGGCAATCCTGAGCGCGAGGAGGACCCGCACGAAACGCTCACCGCCGAGGCCGAGCACGCTCCAGCCGGAACGTCAGGCCTGCTCGCCCTCGACTGGAACAACGGGAACCGAACCGTCCTTGCCGACCCCCTCCTGACTGGTCTGCTGCTCGGACAAACGCTCCACACAACACCGGCCGAGGTCTATCGGGCTCTTATCGAGGCCACGGCTTTTGGTGCCAGAACAATCATTGAACGCTTCGAGTCCATCGGAGTGCCCGTCAACGAGGTCGTCAACTGCGGCGGAATTGCCGAGCAGAACAGCCTGCTCATGCAGATCTACGCGGATGTCTGCGGGCGGCCCATGAAGACCAGCGCCTCCCCGCAGACCTGTGCCCTCGGCGCCGCGGTCTTTGCCGCTGTTGTTGGCGGTGCTCACCCCGATGTGCCGACCGCTCAAGCGAGCATGTGCCGCGTGAAGCCACGCGTCTTCGAGCCCGATCCGAAAAACCAAGCCGTGTATGCCGAGCTCTTCCAGCTCTACACAGACCTTCACGACGCCTTCGGTGGCGTCCGCGAGACCGCGCCGCTCGGCCACGTCATGAAGCGGCTCCTGGAAATCCGACGCCGAGAGAGGGGCGTCGCCTGATGCTCGGTGCGCTCAAAGAAGAAGTCTGTGCGGCCAACGTCGATCTGCCCAAACGCGGCCTCGTGACGCACACCTGGGGCAACGTCAGCGCACGCTCTCACGACGATAACCTCGTCGCGATCAAGCCAAGCGGCGTGCCCTACGAAAGCCTCCGACCCGACGACATCGTCGTTCTCGACCTCAACGGCGCCGTTGTGGAGGGGACGTTGAACCCCTCTTCCGATACACCGACGCACCTTTTCCTGTACCAAGCGTTCCAAAGAGCTGGCGGCATTACCCATACCCACAGCGCCGCCGCGACCGCGTTTGCCCAGGCTCGACGCGAGATCCGCTGCTACGGCACGACCCACGCCGACTGCTTCGCTGGCCCGGTTCCGGTCACCCGGCCCCTGACCGACGCGGAGATCGGATCTGGCTACGAGCGGAACACCGGGCTCGTGATCGCCGAGTGCTTCGAGCACCGCGACCCGGTCTCGACGCCCGCCGCGCTCGTCGCCGGGCACGCCCCGTTCTGCTGGGCCGCCTCGGCCCTAGCGTCGGTTGACGTCGCCGAGTCACTCGAAGCCGTCGCCCGCATGGCGATCGACACCAGGCTCATCGCGCCCGACGCGCCCGAACTCGAGCCCTCCATCCGAAGGAAGCACTTCGAGAGGAAGCACGGGGCGTCCGCGACATACGGGCAGCGAGAGCACGCGTGAGCGGCATCACCAGCGGACACCGGCACGATCCTGGAGGCCTGAAAGCATGATCGAGTACGAAGCGCTCGAAGTTTGGTTCGTTACCGGCAGCCAGCACCTCTACGGCCCGGAAACACTCGAGCGGGTCCGCGCCAATACGGCCCGTGTTGTTGAGGGCCTCAACGCCGTCGGTCACGTTCCAATCCGTGTCGTCGCTAAGCCCACGCTCACCACCGCCGAAGAGGTCACTCGCACGCTGACCGACGCCAGCAGTACGCCCGCTTGCATCGGCGTCATCGCGTGGATGCACACCTTCAGCCCGGCCAAGATGTGGATCGCCGGGCTCGAGCGTCTCAACAAGCCGCTCTGCCACCTCCACACGCAGTCCGAGCGTGACATCCCGTGGCCCGTCATCGATATGGCGTACATGAACCTGCACCAGTCGGCGCACGGTGACCGGGAGTTCGGGCACATCTGCGAGCGGCTCGGGCTCCGGCGAAAAGTTATCGCCGGGCACTGGCAGAGCCCGGACCCGCAGCGGAAGCTCGGCACCTGGATGCGGGCGGCCGCCGCCTGGCACGCGTCACAGAACCTGAAGGTCGCCCGCTTCGGCGACAACATGCGTGGTGTCGCCGTGACCGAGGGCGACAAGGTCGCCGCGCAGCGTGTCTTCGGCTACGCCGTCGAGGGCTTCGGCATTGGCGAGCTTGCCGGACGCGTTGACGCCGTTTCGGACGGCGAAGCGGCCGACCTCTGCGCCGTGTATGAGCACGAGTACGACCTCGCCGAAGGGCTCCGGTCAGGTGCCCCGGAGCGGCGTTCGCTCGTCGAGGCCGCACGCATCGAGCTCGGCCTCCGATCATTCCTCCGCGAAGGCGGGTTCTCGGCCTTCACGGATACCTTCGAGGATCTCGCCGGGCTCAAGCAGTTGCCGGGTATCGCCGCGCAGCGGCTCATGGCCGACGGCTACGGGTTCGGAGCCGAGGGCGACTGGAAGCACGCCGCGCTCGTGTATCAGATGAAGGTCATGGCCCGCGGGCTCCCCGGGGGCACGAGCTTCATGGAGGACTACACCTACCACCTCGATCCGGAAGCACCGGCCGTGCTCGGCGCACACATGCTCGAGATCTGCCCGTCCATCGCCTCGGCGACGCCGTCGTGCCAGGTCCACCCGCTCGACATCGGCTCGCGCGAGGACCCGGTCCGCCTCGTGTTCGACGGTGCCGAGGGGCCCGCCGTCAACGCGACGGTCGTCGACCTCGGCGACCGCTTCAGGATGGTCGTCAACCGCGTCAACGCGATCGAGCCGCCGGAAGACCTGCCCCGCCTGCCCGTTGCTCGGGTCCTGTGGCGTCCCGAGCCCGACCTCACGACGTCCGCCGAGGCATGGATCTATGCCGGCGGTGCGCACCACACCGGGTTCTCCCACGCGCTTACCGCCGAGCACCTCCGAGACTTCGCCTCGATCGCGGGCGTCGAGTTCCTCGATATCGCCGATGGCACGACCGTGCCTGGATTCTGTAATGAGCTCAGATGGAACCAAGCGGCGTTCGCGTCGACCCCGCGCCTCTGAACCCGCCACCACCGACCCTTCACCGATCGGGCCGCCACGCCAGGCACACGAGGGAACACCGCATGACAGCGATCGATTGGAGCGTCATCCTTCTCTACTTCGCCTGCCTTGGCGGCGTGGTCGTCTACAGCACACGTCGCAAGCAGGAGAACTCCGAGGACTATTTCCTCGCCGGTCGGGGGCTGGGCTGGTTCGTTGTGGGCGCGTCCATCTTTGCTTCGAACATCGGCTCGGAGCACCTTGTCGGGCTCGCCGGCTCGGGGGCGACCGACGGCGTCGCGCTCGCGCACTACGAGCTCCACGCCTGGTGCCTGCTCGTCCTCGGCTGGGTGCTCGCGCCCTTCTTCATGCGGTCCAGGGTTTTCACGATGCCCGAGTTCCTCGAGCGCCGGTTCGGCCCGGCGAGCCGGTGGCTGCTCTCGATCATCTCACTGATCGCCTATGTGCTCACAAAGATTGCCGTCGGCATCTATGCGGGGGGCATCGTTTTCCGGGTCCTGCTGCCCGACATCGGCGTCTTCGGGCTCGACAGCTTCTGGGTCGGATCGATCCTTGTCATCATCTTCACCGGCGCGTACACCATCATCGGTGGCCTCCGAGCGGTCGCCTATACGGAAGCCGCACAGACCTTTATCCTCGTGCTGGGATCCGCTCTCGTCACGGCGTTCGGCCTGTCTGCGCTCGGCGGCTGGGGTGCCCTCCGCGAAACACTCGACCCCGAGATGTTCAACCTCTGGAAGCCGCTCGTGCCTGAGGGCGTCGAACCGACCTGGGCCCCCGTCCGAGAGCCGGACCGCATGGCTTGGTACTTCAACGACCAATACCCATGGCTGAGCATGCTCTTCTGCGCCCCGGTCATCGGGCTCTGGTACTGGTGCACGGATCAGTACATCGTGCAGCGAGCCCTTGGCGCCAAAGACGAAAGCCAGGCGCGGCGAGGCTCCACCTTCGCCGCCTTCCTCAAAATCCTCCCCGTCTTCATCTTCATCATCCCCGGCATGATCTGTATCGCGCTCGCCGAGTCGGGCCGCTTTCCAGAGATCACCAAGACCATGCTCGACGACGACGGCGAGCTGATCCGCTCCAACGCCCAAGCCGCCTTCCCACTGCTCGTCTCCACGGTGCTCCCGGTCGGCGTGCGCGGGCTCGTCGTCGCCGGTCTGCTCGCGGCACTCATGAGCTCGCTCGCCGGGGTCTTCAACGCGTCCGCCACGCTGTTCACGATGGACTTTTACCGCAAGATCCACCCGGGCATCTCGCAGCAGCGCCTCGTCTGGGTCGGCCGGCTCGCCACCGTCGGCATGGTCCTCATCGGGCTCGCCTGGATCCCCGTGATCCAGGGCGGGCGCGGCCTCTACGACTACCTCCAGGGCGTCCAGTCCTACCTCGCCCCGCCCATATTCACGGTCTTCTTTCTCGGCGTCTTCTGGAAACGCCTCAACGGGCCCGGTTGTCTCGCGGCGCTCATCGTCGGCGGTCTCATGGGGCTCTTTCGGCTCGCTGTTGACACCCCCGTGAAGCTCGGTCTCGAGGGCTTCGCCGACGGCTACCAGGCCGGCGGCTTCCTCTGGATCGTCAACAACACCTTCTTCCAGTATTACAGCATGCTCATCCTCGCCGTGTGCTGCGTCACCATGATCGTTGTCAGCTACCTCTCCAGCCCACCCGACGAGAAGGCCATCCAAGGCCTGGCATTCGGCACCGTGAGCGAGGAAGACCGGCGGTCATCAAGGGAAAGCTGGAACGCCACCGACGTCGTCGCGTCGGTCGCTGTGCTCGCCGCCATCATCGCGGCGTACGTCTATTTCAGCGGCTGAGCGGCAAGCACACAGGCGAGCGCTTCAGCGGTATGTGCGCCCAGCGAGGTGTTGACCCGATCACGCATCAGCCCATCACGCATCAGCCCGGTCACGAATTCGATCATGAAAGGGACAAGCCCATGAACAACCTCTGCCACGTCCCGGTTGTGGTAGCCGCGGCCGTCGCGTGCCTGCTGCTCGCCGTCCCCGGCGCCGAGTCGAACGCCCAGGACGCGTCACGCGTTGCCGCCGCTGTCGAACTCGATGACATGAACTTCAACTGGCGATTCATCCGCGACGATCCGCCCGGCGCCGCATCGCCCGATTTCGATGACTCTTCTTGGCGCACCGTCCAGCTCCCGCACGACTGGTCCATCGAGAACATCCCGGGCACACAGAGCCCCTTCAGCCCCGAGTCCATCGGCTCGTTCGATACCGGCTACACCGTCGGCGGCGTCGGCTGGTACCGCAAGACGTTCGAGGTTCCCGGTGATGCCTCGGGCGGTGTTGCCTACCTCGACTTCGGCGGCATCTACCTGAACTCTGACGTCTTCGTGAACGGGCAAAGGGTCGGCGGACAGCACTACGGCTACACCTCGTTCGCCATCGACATCACCGACCACCTGCTCCAGCGGGGCGTCAACACGATCGCCGTGCGGGTGAACAACGACGACCTCAACAGCCGGTGGTACTCGGGCTCGGGCATCTACCGGCCCGCGCGGCTTGTCTTTACGCGCCCGGTCCACACCGAGCACTGGGGCCCGCAGGTCACCACGCCCCTCGTCACGCCGGAGCGGGCCGCCGTCGTCGTCGCAACCCGGGTCGTCAACCGAAGCGATGACGACGTGTCGTTTGTCCTCGCCTCCACCGTGCTCGATCCGCAGGGCGGGGTCGTCGGACGCGACCGCGCCGAGGCCGTCGTTGTCGCTGGTGAAGCGGCTCCGGTTGAAGCGAAGATCACAGTCGAAACGCCGGGTCTCTGGGGCCCGGGCCATCCGACGCTCTACACGCTCAGGCAGATCCTGACCACACCCGGTCAAACCCCCCTGGTCCGTGAGACCAGCTTCGGGATCCGCCGCGTCGAGTTCGACCCCGATCGGGGCATGCTGCTCAACGGCGAGTCCGTTCTGCTCCGCGGGCTCAACATGCACCACGACAACTACATGCTCGGCGCGGCGGCCTATCCCCGCGCCGAAGAGCGTCGCGTCGAACGCATCCTCGCCGCGGGCTACAACGCCCTCAGGTGCGCCCACAACCCGCCGTCCAGGGCCCTGCTCGACGCCGCCGACCGTCTCGGGCTCCTCGTCATCAACGAGTCGTTCGACACGTGGAACCGGCCGAAGTGGGACCACGAGAACGACTACTCGTCACGCTTCGCCGCAGACTGGAAACGCGACCTCACCAACTTCATCAAGCGAGATCGCAGCCGGCCCAGCATCATCATGTGGAGCATCGGCAACGAGATCCCCGAGCAGAACGAGCAGCTCGCCGCCGACACCTCACGCATGCTCCAGGAGCACCTCCGCACGCTCGACCCGACCCGCCCGATCACTATCGGCGCCAACACCTCCGGCCCGAAGTCCGATGCTTTCCTCTCAACATTCGATATCGTCGGGTACAACTACCAAGAGCACGCCTACGAGTCCGACCGCGAACGCTTCCCGAACCGCCTCATGTACGGCTCGGAGACCTACTCGCAGCGCGCTTTCGACTACTGGTCCTACGTCGAGCGGCTGCCGTACGTCATCGGAGATTTCGTCTGGACCGGTTGGGACTACCTCGGCGAAGCGTCCATCGGCTGGAACGGGTACCGCCCGGACTGGGACGGGCTCGGCTACTTCCCATGGAACACCGCATACTGCGGGGAGATCGACCTGCTCGGGTACAAACGCCCCTACGGCTTCTACCGAGATGTCCTCTGGCGCACGGGCCGGAACCGGGTCTCCGCGTTCGTGCAATCCCCTGCGCCTTCTCTCGAACCCGCGCCCGATCCGGGCTGGCAGCTCTTCTGGTCCCAAGGAGACTGGCACCCGTGCTGGACCTGGCGTGGGCACGAGGGCGAGCCGCTCGAGGTCGTCGTCTTTTCCGCGGCGGATGAAGTCGAACTGCTGCTCAACGGCGAGACCCTGGGAAGACAGCCCACGTCGGCAGACACCGAGTACCGGGCACGGTTTACGGTGCCTTACCAACCGGGCCGGCTCACCGCGATCGGTTACACAGACGGCCAAGTGGACGCCGAGTGGTCGCTCGACACCGCCGGCCCACCGGCCGAAGTCCGGCTCCGCGTCGACCGCACCGCGATCGACGCCGACGGCATGGATATCTGCTACGTCACGGCCGAGCTCTTCGATGCTGACGGTGTCCGTGTCTACCACTGGGAAGACGACGCCACGCTGGAGATTTTGGTCGAAGGCCCTGGATCGCTGCTCGCGGTCGGCAATGGGAACCCTGTCTCCCTCGAGAGCTTCGCGGGGCCGCGGCGGAAGACCTTCCAAGGGCGAGCGGTTGCCGTTGTCCGCTCCTTGCGAGGGCAGCGGGGCGAGATCCGTGTAACGGCACAGAGTGACGGGTTGGAAACCAACGAGCTGAGGATCATGGCAAGATGAACGACACACGCCGTTTTCAACGACGACACGCCGTGCCCAGCGCACCCACACCGATGCCCGCGTCCCACCGCTGGTTGCCGCTGAGGGTCCTTTGCTTCGCGTTCATGCTCGCGAGCGCGGCCGCCGCGGGGCCAGTCGCCTCGCAGCAGCCCGTCGAGTTTCAAACCGATTCTCTCAGCCGAGCGGTCTTCCAGCGCGACGCCAACGGCACGGCGCAGATCCCTGTCCGGGCCGTCATAACCGCCGATGTCGCCCGAGTCCAGGCACGCGCTGTCCCCAGACGCGGCTTCCCGGGTGTCTCCTCCGGGTGGCAGACTGTCCGGCGTGATGTCTCACCCGGTGAGATCACCCTCCGGGTCTCGGTCGCGTCGGGGTGGTACGACCTCGAGTTCCGCGCACTCGACAAGAACGGGCACCCGCTCGCGGCCGCACGCGCCCCACGCGTCGGCGTGGGCGAGGTCTTCATCACGGCCGGGCAGAGCAACTCGGTCAACGCCGCTCCGCAGCCGACCGCGCCCGCCGACGAGCGTGTCTCGGCATTCGATGTCGAGACCGGCGCGTGGCGACATGCCTACGACCCACAGCCCGTCGGAGGGCAGTTCCCCAGCTACGCCGGCCAGGGCGGCTCACCCTGGCCGGCGCTCGGCGATCGGCTCACACGGTCCCTCGGCGTGCCCGTTGGGTTCCTCTCGACCGGCGCCGGTGGGTCTTCCATCGATGACTGGGCGGTCTCTGCCGACTACGACAGCTCACGCAACGACCTCGACGTCCCCTCCCTCTATTCGACGAACCTTGCGCCCGCCATCCGAGCACTCTCAGAACGCGGCGGCTTCCGCGCGATCCTCTTCCACCAGGGCGAGTCCGACAGCATCTCGGGAGCCGACCAAGACCAGTACGGCGATTCTCTCGAGCGGATCATCCAGCTCTCACGCGACGACGCCGGCTACGACGTTCCCTGGGCTGTTGCGGTGGTGTCCTACTACCGGTACAGCAACACGGGTGACGGACAGGGGCTCTTCAACGTTCCAGACCTCGAGGAGCGCATCGCCGACGCCCAGCGCTCGGCCATCGCCCGGAACGCGAACGTCTTCCAGGGGGCCGTCACAGACACGCTCGGTGAACCGTTCCGGCCCCTTGAAACCTACCCACCGGACTTCTCACAAAGGGTCCACTTCAACTCGGTGGGGCTCGAACTGCACGCCGACCTGTGGGCCGCCGCGCTGGTCGGGCAAGGCGTTATCCCGTCGCCCTCGCCCTCGATCAATCTCATCGCGAACGGCGGATTCGAGCACGGTCTCGCGGCCGGTTGGGCGCAGCCCGATTCCGGCGGGATCTCCGACGACGCCTATGCCGGGCGAGCTGCGTTCGCTGCACCGAACACCGGCGGGTTGTTCCATGACCCGATCCCCCTCGCGCCCGGGCACTACGAGCTCGCGTTCAACGCACGAGCCGACGGTGAGATCTCCCGCGTCTTTACCGGTGTAAAAACAGAAACATCCGGTGTCGTCCCCATCGAGCGGTCCTTCCCGCTGGATAGCAACTGGTCACGCCCGACGCTGCGATTCTCGCTCGCCGAACCCGCCGTCGTCCAGCCGTGGGTTTGGGGCTCGAACGACCCGGGCACGACCGGGCGGTATCTCATCGACAACGTCACGCTTCGCACCGCCGACGTCATCGACCATCCCCAGAAGATCGGGATCGGCACCGGCGTCTGGAAAGGCATCGAACCAGAGCAGGTCGGCCAGGACGTCGACCGCATCGGTGCGTCGTGGTACTACACCTGGCAGCCCAACCCGCCCAAGCGGGCCGCCGGCGCCGGCCCCACGGAAGCGACCTTCATCCCCATGGTCTGGGGCGAGCGCGACTTCATCGAGAACGTTCCGACCGCCGTTGACCGGCGGGCGATGACACTCCTCCCGTTCAACGAGCCCGACAACACGTCGCAGTCCGACCTCAGCGTCGACCAGGCGATCCGCTTCTGGCCCGAGCTCGAAGCGCTCGGACTACGGATCGGTTCGCCGTGCAACAGCTCGGGACCGCCGGACCCGTCCTACGCCTTCCTCGGCGAACACTCGTGGCTCCGAAGGTTTATGACACGGGCCGACGACCTCGGCCTCCGCATCGACTTCATGGCGCTCCACTACTACACCGACGAGCCCGACGTCGAGCGCATGCGAAGAGACCTCGAAGCCGCCCACGCCCTGTACGGCCGGCCCATCTGGCTTACCGAATGGGCCCTCGTTGATTGGGAGAACACCGACCGCTTCACCCTCGAAGAAACCGCGCAGTTCGCCGCGGCCGCCTCACGCATGATGGACGATCTTCCCTTCCTCGAACGGCACGCGTGGTTTGCTATGTACCCCGGCGGCGACGGGTGGTACATCCAGACCGAGCTGGTCGATCAGGACGGAAAACAAACCGTCGTTGGCAACACCTTCCGGAAGATGCTGCGTTCTGAGCCGATGCCCTGAGTGCGAGACGAACCGCTTCAGTCGGGGGCGGCCGAGCTGTTCTCAGCCACCGTGCCCCCGCGACGCTGACGGTGCAGGCTCGCGTCTACACGAGCGACCGCGGCCGACCGGCCGGTCGTCGGATCCCAGAGACGAGTCCCGATGAATGCCGCGAGCTCGTCGACCGCCCCCGAGGGGTCGGTCACAACATCCTCGTACCGCAAGAACCGCACACGAACGTGGTCCGAGCCGTCCATGAACGCGCGGGCTGATTCGAGCTGACGCGCGAGCGCCTCTCGCAACGACGTCCCGGTCAGGGCCGCGCCCGTCTTCCCGAGCCGATCGAGCATCGTCCGCTGGCTCGCAACCACCTCTTCCGCGTCACGCTCCAGGAAGATAATCTGATAGAACTCGGTCTCCGGCAGCAGGCTCAGCAGCGGCGCAACGACTTTCACCACACGCCCCCGTGCTTCGGTGATCCACGACGAGTCCCGAGCAAGCCGCGCGGCACGGTCGTCCTCGAAGTACCCGCGCGGGTTGCTTTCGTCGGCGAGGCGGCGCTCGTCGGTCACCGGTCTCAGCCCCCCGGCCGCGAGCATCTGCATCATCATCGACGTCCCCGTCCGCGGCAAGCCCGACACAACCGTGACCACGCCCGACGGGTCCCGCTCGACCCAGCCGGCCTGGTCGCCCCGCGTCGGCGCGAACCAAGCCCGGCCCGTCGCCGTGTCCTCCGACGCGTCGACGCGCTGCCAAGCCCGCCTCCAGACCTGCTCCCTGTGCACGTCGCGTGCGAGCTCGCGGTGCCGCCGCGCTTCGGCCTGCTTGCTCTCATCGGGCGACGCTTCCAGCAGTTCCGCGAGCGCACGGTGTGCCTCTCGGAAGCCCGGCGCCTGCGTGATCGCCACGCCGAACGCCCGCCGCGCGTGCTCCGTTTCCCCGAGCTCTGCGAGTGCGCGGCCAAGAATGTAGTGGGCCCTCGGCAGGTGGAAGCGGAGCTCCGTCGCGGACAACGCCGCCTCGACCGCCTCGCCCGCACGTCCCGTCCCGAGCCGCACCATCGCCAGCCCGAGAAACGCCGGAGCGTTGTGCGGGTCGAGCGTGAGCACGCGTTCGTACGCCGCGCCCGCCTCTTCGTGCCGCAAGAGCCGCCGATACGCGTGCCCGAGCTGCAGGTGGAACGCCGGGTGCTCAGACTCGGTCGCCCGCAGACGCTCCAGAAGAGAAAGCGCTTCCTCGGGCTCACCCTCTTCTACAGCCTGCGTCACGCGCAGCCACTGCACCAGCGCCGGCCGGGGCGACGTGAGCGCCGCGAGCCGGCGGGCCCGCAACATCAGCCGTCGCGGCGGACGGTCCCCCGGCAGCGGTTCGCCGTCCCGGCCCGTCCTCTCCCCCGCACGGTCGCCCACCCCCTCGGCATCGAGGCGGTACCGCTCCAGCTCGGGCTTGAGCTCCGCGAGTTCTCGCCTCGCGTCGACCGCCGCCGACCGCATCCGATCCTCCAGCCGCTCGATCGATCCGCGCCGCTCATCCCAGAGCCCGAGCGCGCCGTAGCAGTCGATCAGCGCGATGCCGAACCGGTGTTCGGTCGGCCAAGCCTCCCACAGCGAGTCCAGCAGCTTGGACGCTTCGCCGTACTGCCCTGCGTCTGTCAGCGAAACCGCGAGGTTGTATCTCAGCTCACGCACGCACTCTTCCCGCGCGAGAGCCGCGTCGGCGTCCGGCTCTTCAATGTAGCCGAGCTCCACGAGCTGGCGCATCATCTCCGCGCTCTCGGTCGGGTCGATCAGCCGCTCCGGGTCGTGCGTGCCGCACGCCCCCGCGACATCCTCCCACGAGCCGATCCGCTCGACATCAGCTGGCGGCTCCTCAAACGCCGTCACGATCGGCGTCCCGTCCATGTCCTCTCCCACCGGCAGCCCAAACAGCGTCAAGAGCGTCGGGCACACGTCCAACACGCTCGCCCCGTAGACGCGTTGTCCCCGGGCGATCCCCTCCCCGCGAGCGACGAAGATCCCGTACGGCGAGTGCTCGGCCGCCGGGCCCGCGGGCTCCGCGGGGAGCTGCCGCGGGCGGAGGTGGTCCGAGTGAAACCCGTGATCGCTGATCAGCACCACCGTGACGTCGTCCCCTGCCAGCGCGAGCAGCGACCCCAGGATCTGGTCGTGCCAGCGGTACGACGCCTCGACCACGTGGCGGTAGGTCTCGAAGTCTTCGTCGGAGACGTGCTCCTGCTGGGGCGGGTGGTACTTCATGAACCCGTGACCGAAGTGGTCGATCCCGTCGTAATACACCGCCATCAGGTCCCAGTGTTCGAGCTGCATCAGCGCCGTCGCCGCGGCGTGTACGGACGTCACCTCCGAGACGATCTTCGCGCACATGCCGACGCGCTCGTCCTCCGCCGGGTCGAGCTCGGCGATCTTCGGGATCAGCGGCGCCAGATGCGCCGCCGTCAGCTCACCAGGGTGAAACCGGAACTCCTTGAGGCGATCCCGGTACGACTCGGGCCACACCGTCCCCGCGGGCATGCCCCAAGGTCGATCCACCGGCGCCGATGCGTGCTGATAGAAGTTGCTCACCATCACGCCGTCGATCGGCTCGGCCGGATGCGAAGGCCACCAGCCCACGACCACCGACCGCTTGCCGGCGTGCATCAGCATGTTCCAGATCGCTTTCGAGGTCCGTGACAGGTTCGTCACCGGACGCACCCCGGACCCGTCGGGCGACGGCTCGGTAAACCCGTGCACGCCGTGTTTGAAAGGACGCTTGCCCGTCGCGATGCTGGTCCACAGCATCGGGCTCAGCACCGGCCGGATCGTCGCCAGGTTCCCGCTCACACCCGAATCAACCAGCCGCTTGAGCGAGGGCATCTTCCCCGCGTCCATCAGCGGCCGGGCCACCTGCCAGTCCGCGGCGTCCCAGCCGATCAGCAGCACTCGCCGGCCGTTTGCCGAGAGCACACCGGGGCCCACGTCCACGTTCGGCATCCGTCCAACACTCCCCGCGTCGGTCATACAGACGCTTCGTCAAACGACCCTGACACAAGACGGCCCAAACCCAGGCGGCTCACAATCGGCCCGCCCGCAGCCGCCATGGCGCAGTCCGCCCGAGCGAAGTTCGGTTGCTCCGGGCGAACCCACTCCGAGCAACCGGTCCGTCCACCAGCCCAGCGCTGCCAAAAGGCAAGCACCCAGAGAGATCCGGCGTTACGCAGCAACACCACGCGATCGCCGCACGCCCGCGGCTCCCATCGCGAGCAGACCCAGCGCGCCGAACCCGGGGGCAGGCACCGCCTGCCCCGTTCCGGCGAAGAGCCCCTCGCCGCCCTGAGCGTTGATGCCCCACCCGCTGATCTGCAGACCGTCCGACGCCGTGAGCTCAACATCGAACCAGCCATAGAGCAGCTCGCCACTCTCTGACGTGACCCGGAAGCCCAGCAGCCCTGCCGTGTTGCCGAAGGGCCCCGAGGCCGACGAAGACGAGCCGCTCGACGAGAACGACGTGCGAGCCGGGTTGGCAAGCACAGCCCCGTAGCTGCTCGTGAACGTGCTCGACGCGAAGCCGAAGTTCTGAAAGAAATTCGCGTTCGCCGCCCCAAGGAACGCGTCCGGCCCGTTGCCCCACTGGTTGGCGACTAAATCATCTGTAATCGCGAAACCGCTCGCGAGGTTTGCCGCGTTGCCGTAGTTGTCCTGCACGACCGAGAACGCAAGATTGCCGAAGCTCGTGAGGTTCGCGGATGCCGAAGAACTGATCTGCTGGCTGCTAAAAACAAAGAAGCTTCGGAACGCGGAAAACCCGTTGCCGTACCCGGTGGGCTGCGTGAACGACGTCGACCCTGACGTAAAGCTCGCGACCGACGTAAACCCTGTTGAAGCCGAGAAGGTCGCCGTTGCCAGCCCGGCGAGGTCGATCGTTCCGCCGTCGGGAAGCGCTACGGGTCCACCACTGGTAAACACCTGCCCTCCCGCAGCGGCCGAGGGCACAACCGCGGCCCCAATACCCGCGTACCACGTCAAACGACGACGAATGTTTCGGTCGAGCATCTCTCTTCTCCAGTTCCGTACAGGCGTTGACCTGCACAGGCGATATGTGGTATTCACCTGTATGCGTGATAAAGATTACAAAAAATATACCATGATTTTTCGATTTCGAATGCCCTTTGCGACAGATTTATGCATTGCTGCTCAAAAATCAGCGAGTCATCGCAGTCATCCTGTCAAGCTGGGCGATATGACGGGTGAGTTGTCGATAAAAATTGATCTCCAGAAAGTCAATTCTTCCAAATCGAGCCATCCACGATGGGCACGATCTCGTACACAATCGCATGTTGAAGCTGTCACACCCGGCCCACACAACCAGAGCACGGTTGGCCAGAGCACGGTTGGAATCCCTATGACGAGAATCATTTCCGGGATGCGGGCTGGCAGTCGACTTCTTTTCGTTGGCGTTCTGGTGTGCCTTGGGTTCTCTGCACTCCACGCGAGCGCGCAGGCCCACAACGGCATCATTGATCATCCCGAAAAGATCGGGATCGGTGCGGCCAAGCCGTTCCCCAGTCTGGATGCGAACGACATCGACCTCGTCGGAGCCAACTGGTACTACAACTGGACACCGGGCCGTTTCAACGACTATGCCGGTGCGGAGTCCGAATTTATCCCGACCATCTGGAACGGCGCCAACGTGAACGCCAGCGGCTTTATAGCGATCGCGGCCTCTGGGGCGTCCGAGGTTCTCGGCTTCAACGAGCCCGACAACCCAACCCAGTCGAACATGTCGGTTGCTGAAGCGATCAGCCTCTGGCCGCAGATCGAAGCCGCCGCCGACTCGCTGAACCTCAGGATCGGCAGCCCGGCCACAGCCGACAGCGCCCTCGGGCCCTGGCAGGTCGACTTTATGGACCAGGTCTGGGCCAACGGGTACCGCGTCGACTTCATGGTCGTCCACTGGTACAACGGCTTCGGCGGGAACGTCAGCGGCATCGATGAGTTCCGGATCTTCCTCGAGAACGTCTTCCTGTATTACGGCCTGCCGATCTGGGTCAAGGAGTGGGGGCTGGTCGACTTCAGCGACGAGGGCATTTACGACGAAGACATCGAGGCTTCGTTCTCGCTTGAGCAGAGCGCTTCATACTTCCTCGAAGCCGCGCACATGATGGATGATCTCGACTTTGTCGAGCGCCACTCCTGGTTCCAGCTTTGGCCAGACGGGCAGTACGCCGGCCTCGACGGGTGGCAGATGTACCCCGTTGATTATTCTGGCGGGCTCACCCAGGTGGGCGAGGCCTTCAAGTCGTTGACCGCCAACGCCGGGCCCAACCCCAACCGCCTGACCAACCCCGGTTTCGAGCTCGGCCTGAATACCAATTGGAACGGATTCGGCACCAGCGAGGTCCTCACCGATCCACTGACCGGATCGAGAACGCTCGTCGCGCCCAGCGACGGCGGCGCGTTCCATCAGCCCGTCACGCTTCCCGCGGGCTCATACGTCGTCACGTTCGATCTGCGTCGCGATGGTGAATCCGGGCCCGCGTTCCTCGGGCTGGATTTCAACGCCCCCGCCGCGCCGTCCATGGTTGAAAGCTTTGAGCCCACCGACTCCTGGGTGGAACACACCGTCGCATTTGAAGTCGATGACGAGACGCAGATCACGCTGTGGTTCTGGGGTAGCAACGGCGGTCAAGCCGGGCAATACCGCGTCGACAATACCTCTCTCAGCGCCGCGCCGGCGTGCGCCGCCGACCTCAACGCGGACGGGCAGGCTGACGACGACGACGCGGTTGTGTTCATCCAGAACATCCTCGATCACACCGATGAACCGTCAGGCACGTTGTTTGATCTGCTCGCGTTCCTGCGAACCCTCGACGAAGGATGTGTTCCGTGAAAGCCCCCGGCATACGTATCGAAAGAACCCGAGGGACCACGGCCCCCCGTGTCCTGGCTCGCTTGGTCCGCACCGTGTCCCTCGCGGCTTCCATCGCCTGCTCCGGCTTGAGCGCTCACGCTCAGCAGCCAGAGTCCGTGAGCTTTGAGACAACGCCACTCGAAGGGGCCGTCTTCCAACGCGGGCCCCTGAACCGCGCGCAGATCTCCGTTGCTGGGACCACCAGTGTCCCCGTCGTAACCGTCGAGGCAAGGGCGGTGCCGCGCGATGGCTTTTCCGGAACCGATTCGGGTTGGACCGTCGTTGCTGAGAACATCGCCGCGGGTGGCGATTTTGACGGATCGCTCTGGGTCGGGTCCGGCTGGTATGACCTCCAACTCCGCGCGTGGTCCGCCAGCGGGCAGTCGCTTGCCGACCAGACCGTCGAGCGAGTCGGCGTCGGCGAGGTGTTCATCACCGCGGGTCAGAGCAACGCCTCCAACGGCGGTACCGAGACCACCACCCCTTCCGATGAACGGGTCGTCGCCTACGACGCCAACTCGGGCTCCTGGCAGTTCGCCGCCGACCCGCAGCCCGTCGCCGGAGCCTTCCCCTTCCTCGAGTTTGGCGGGTCGCCTTGGCCTTCGCTCGGGGACAAACTCGTCGATCTGCTTGACGTGCCCGTCGGCTTCTTGACCACGTCCGTCGGAGGTTCGGCGATCTCGGGTTGGGCCTACTGCTGCCCCTTCGGCGCGGGCGATCTCCCATCGCTCTACGAATCGAATCTCAAACCCGCCATCGAGTACGTCAACGCCCGCGGCGGTGCCAGGGCGATCCTCTTCCACCAAGGCGAGTCAGACAGCGCGTTCTTTCTCACCCCGACCGCCGACTACCGCGCTGCGCTCGAGTTTATGATCGACCGCTCCCGAGCCGACGGCTTCGATCAGCCTTGGGCCGTTGCTATTGCATCGTTCTATCTCTACGCCTTCTTTCCGACCGACAGCCTTGCAGATCTCACCTACGCCCCCGCTGGGCCTGCCATTGCGGAAGCCCAGGCTCAGGCTATCGACGCTGATCCGACGGTCTTTCAGGGGGCCAACACCGATGTATTAGGAGCCGGCATTCGGCCCTTTGACCCAGGGAACCTCGACCCTGACGCCACCTTCGTTCAGGTCGTCCACTTCGACGCCCAAGGGCTCAAGATCCACGGTGAGCGGTGGGCCGCCTCGCTCATCGGGCAGGATCTGATTCCCACGCTCACCCCCTTCCCGAACTATCTCACCAACGGCGGCTTCGAGCTCGGCTTCGAAGCCGACTGGGACGACTTCGACACCGCCGGGCTCACGGCCGACGCGAGCGAAGGCGAGCAGGCGTTCGTCTCGAGCGATAACGGGGGCGTGTATTACGGCTTCGACCGGGGCATCCCGCTCGCACCGGGCACGTACCGCGTCTCATTCGACGCCAAGAGCGACGGCCTCCTCCAGAGGACATTCGCCGGCTACGTGGTTGCCGGTGAGAGCCAGCAGCAAGAGATCACGCTCACCGCCGAATGGCAGCTGTTTTCCTACGAGTTCACCGTGCAAGAGGCTTCTCTCGTGCAGGTCTGGTTCTACGGCGGCTTCGAGTTTGCCGGCTCGTTTTTCATCGACAACGTCGTGCTGACCGACGTCCCCCCGGACGCCTGCACGCTTGTCGATGCCGATGCCGACGGATCCGCGTCCTTCTTCGACATCCTGTCCGTGCTCGGTTCGGCCGACGGCGAGGCCGCGTGTCCGGTCGGTGCATCCTGTCCCGCCGATGTCAACAGCGACGGAAGTGTGAATGCCGAAGATGTCTTCCGATCCATCTTGCTGCTGAGCGAGTGTGGCTGACCCGCCGAGCACCCCTCACGAGACATGCAGCTCGGCCGTGGATCGACCCGTGCCGTGGCCGCCCCAAGAGCCGCGGTCCGTGTACAGGACGCGCTTGCGGGCGGTCCCGTCGGTGTCGTCTGTCAGTGTCATCCGGCCGTGAACGTCCTGCGATGGCCCCGGTTTCCCTCGGCACGATCTTCGTCCGGATACACGTGGAAGTGCCGTCTGTACGCCTGCGAGAAACGCGTCAGGCTCGAGTACCCCGCGTCCTCAGCGATCGATCGCATCGGCAGGTTGCTGTCCAGCACGAGCGACCGCGCAAGAGACAACCGCACCTGATCGATCTGCTGCCTCGGCGATCGGCCGAGCGCGGCACGGAACCGCCGCTCGAGCGTTGCCCGGCTTAGCCCCACCCGCTGCGCGAGATCCTCGACCGAGAGCGAGTGCCCCCCGGTCCGGCGGATCAACTCCACCGCCTTGGCAACCTCGGCGTCGTCGATCGCGATCGTTGCCGTCGAGGTCCGTTCCACGACACCGCGCGGCGGGATGAGGTTCACGCCATCGGTCACCTCCACGTTTGGTGAATCCATCAGCCGGTCGAGTGTCGCGGCGCCGTCGAACCCGAGCCGGAACGTATCGGGCTGGATGCTGCTCAGCGACGGGTTCGCAAGCTCGCACACCACATCGTCGTTGTCGATCCCCAGCACCGCGATCTGTTCCGGAACCGAGATGCCGACCGCCGTGCACGCCGAAAGAATCTGTCGCCCACGAACGTCGTTCGCCGCGAGGATCGCCGCCGGCTTCGGCAGCGCCACGAGCCAGTCGGCCAGGTGCGGGTCTCTCAGTTCGCCCTCCGCCTCCTGCGTCAGCGACGGCCCCTGACGCGGGTCGCCCTCGGGCACGAACGTCGCCGGGTCGATGCCCCGCGACCGAGCGAAATCGGCGAACGCCATACGCCGACGGTCAGACCAGTCCACGCTGCGGTAGCCGCAGAACGCCATGTTCCGGAACCCCCTGTTCCAGAAGTGTTCGAACGCCAGCTCCGCGCAGGCCCCCGGATCGGTGTCAAACAGCTGCCCACGCACCGGGCTCGCCGAACCACGCAGGTCAACGACCGGCACCCCAAGGCGGCCGAGCCGGTGCGATACGTCGCGGCGGTCGGTGCGAGAGATCATCCCATCGATGCTCAGTTCCGCGAACTGATCCGGGACATCCTGACCGAGAACGTGATCGAAATGGATCAGATCCCAAGTCTGGTGGCTCTTCACGTACCCTGCAATCCCCAGCAGACACCCTCGTCCGTACGCCCGAGAAGCCTCTATCCAGAGGAGCACGCGCTTCCGGCCCCCACCAGACCGAGACGTGCCGCCATGTGTGCGAGAAGTTGCGTCCTGCATGCGGTGCCCCACACCCCCGGCCCGGTCTCTTACCGCTCCCCGCGCCGGGGCGCCAACGAAACGAAAGTCTACGTTTGTATCCAAGGAATCGCAGCTTGCCCCACAACGGTGCCCTCTGACCGGCTCCTCACCGCCGTTGTGCCAGTTTCTATCATATCTACGGCTTGTTTTTGTATCCGCGATAGCCCTCGCCGACGCGAACGCCGCCCACTCGACAGCGGTCCGCATGAAGGCTGAGGCCGAGGAACGGCTGGCGAAGCTCCTCGCGCAGCGCGAGCGCGTCAGGAAGGGAAGTGACTCATGAGCGATGAACGAGCCGAGTATGTCAACAACCTTGAGCTGGTCGTGAACATCCAAGAGGAGCAGATCGGGCACCTTGAGTCGCTCGTTCGCACACGGGCGACCGTCGATGCTTGGACGCGGGCCGTGCGAGCGAAGCCGTCGCTCCTCACCGAGTTCGAGGCGCTCCTCGACTCCGAGGGGGATATCCCGCCGCCGCCGGGTCACCGCTGCGAGGGGTTGCAACTCGTCACAGGGGAGGCGGACGCCACGCCTGCGACGGAGCCCCAGCCCGAACCGGCTCCTGCGACCGCGATGCACGCGCAACTCGCGGGCCTGATCGACTGAACTCCTCGGGTCGGCCGTCGGTGGGCTAGCGCTCGCCCTCGGCTTTCCGATTCTGGTTTCGTCTGCGAGGTTGGCGGACGGGATCTCCCGCCCTCTCGCCGAGGAGACTCGGTGCGGGGGTGTTCAGTCTGCTTCGTCAGCTTTGGCTTGGGCTCGCTCTTCCTTCTTCGTTCGCATTGACTTTACCGTCGACAGGGCACCGTCGAGTAAGGAGTCGCGAACCGCGTCGAGGATGTCGAAGTACTGGGTCTCGGGCAGCTTCGATGGAAACGCGATACCGCCCGTTCGGGAGAGAATAACTGGGTGGATCGTCCCTTGGTGCTCGAACGCGATGAGCAGCGAACTCGCTGATCCGATCGTCTCTGCCTGTCTGTAGAAGTCGCTCCGATCGACATGCTTTCCGAAGAGCGCCATGACATTCACATGCGCAGCTTGGAGGTTGGAGACCCAAGCACCGCTGATTTCCTTCAGCCGAGGTTTGACGGTATTGAAGTTGATCTCCATGTAGTCGCCATGAAAGCTGACCGGGAATTCAGAGTTCAACGAATCAACGAGGTTCTTTGCGGTCTTCTTGCCGCAGTTGCAGACCAACTCGCAACGCTCGCGGTCATAGAAAATATCAAACTCGTTCAGTTGAAAGAACTCATCAAACTCGTCGCCCTCGTAAATGCGCCCGTGAGTCTTTCTGAGCGTCTCATGGAGAACCTTGAACCGCTCGAAACGCCCGTAGACATCGCGCTGTGTAAATGCGACACGGGTCTGTCTCGCGGTTCCACGGAGTCCCGTAGCGTCCTGTGTTTGCAGAACCACCTCGTCAGGCGCGGAAGCCTGTGGGAACTTTTCAACACGAAAGAAATTGAAGCTTGCTCCCACTCAATCTCCTACGGCTGCGCCAATTCCGAAGACTCTTGCGAGTTGTTCCTGCATCCGCGTGAGAGATCCAGAGACAACCGAGATCTGATCGCCGGAGATGGTCAGCCGCGAGTCGGCATCATCAAGTTTCGCGTT
Organism: Planctomycetota bacterium; assembly: GCA_039815285.1. GTDB lineage: Bacteria > Planctomycetota > Phycisphaerae > Phycisphaerales > UBA1924 > JBCBZP01. The sequence continues at coordinate 7,804 of JBCBZP010000018.1, read as the reverse complement.
GATCGCGAATTGGTCGATCTTTGCCGTCGGAAGATCTCGCGTCACGCTTCGATAGAACGGGTTGTGATCGCCAAGGTACACGACGACAGCATACTTGGAAACTGTCCCCGAACTCGACGGCGCATGCTTTTCGACAGTCTCAACGAACGGGATCAGATGTTTCCTGAGTCGCGTGAGACTGTCTCGGTAACCCATATGTGTGTCGAGAACTGAGATTGTCACCTCAGATCCGTGGGACAGCAGGCCAGCGGTCACTTCAGCCACGAACGCCCGATGAAAACGAGCAACCAGCTTGGTGGGAGACTCGCGCGACAGCTTGACAGGGCCGAAGTCCGAGCGACCTTCCAGTGTTGAGGCGAGGTTGTCGAGAACTTCCTCGGGATCACACTCGGCGTCAGAAGTGATGCGGACATCCAACGACCATTGAGTTGCTGTGTTTGCAACCCACAACACCAATTTGCGGGTCGTAAGGTCGAGCCAAGGACTCATCTTCGAGAGTTGCCTGTAGAGCAGAAGAAGGATTGCGGTCAGGCCCGCCCAGTCCGCGACGGAGACCAACGGCCAAGCCTGCCACGCAAAGATCGCGGCACCACCAATGATGACGATGAGCCAAACGACTGACATGGTCTTCCGTATGCCTGACATATACCAATCAATTGTAGCGGTTCTTCCTCGCCGAAACTACCGTCTATCCGCAAGCGGGATGCCCGGCCGTGGTGCATGCATCATCGGTCTGATCGGGGCGGCGTATGTTGTCGGGGGATGTGGTGCCTCGACTACGCGCAACCCTGACCGGGAGTACTACGGCCGAGATAGATACTTGCCGACGCCCTCAAGCGAGGTTTATCGCTCACCGTTTGGCGAAGGCTTCGATCCAGAGTCGGACGACCGATAGCGTATTCTGCTGAACGGGTGCTGAACCAAGAGAAAAGGCCCCATAAATGGGGCCTTGAAAGCACGGGCGGAAGGATTCGAACCCTCAACCTCCTGATCCGTAGGAAGCCGGTATCGCTCCCTATGGCCTTTAAACGCGCTTACTCTAGGGATGCGGCTCCGAAAGCGGATACTTTGGTGGATACATGGATGACCTGATCGGCGTCAGTTTCGCCTTATCAGCGGTTAGATTTTGGGCGGACTCAGCCGCACGATTATCCAAGAACTCTCGCTCGCGGCCAACGGCGGCACGGGGCCAGTCCGTTTCCTCCTCGTTCGCGGATCGGCCGTTTGGGAATCCAGCGACGGATGCGGCGATCGGACAGGCGACCGCGTTCCTTCGGGCTGTGCTCGCGAAAGACTGAGACCGCTCCACGCACCGATGGGCACCTCAGAGGATCCTTTGCCGACGAACCGTCAGCCTGCATGCGCGCGCACCAGATCCTGGTGGAGATCTGTAGTGCCAGGCATGCCTGACCGATCGCAGCGTGCGGCACATGTATCGCAGGTGTAGGTGCGGGAGGCATATGCAGGACGCCCGGAGCGCAACTGTCAGCATTTCCGGCTGTTCCCAAGCTGAATGTCGCCGGTTCGAGTCCGTTCACCCGCTTTCAGAAGTCTCGACGAATTACGCATTTACCGGGCCAATTCGAATCGTGCACTACATCGCCGGGATGACGAAACGCCCTTTGTAGTGCAGGTTCGACCTAAATGTGGTGCAAGGCTTCAACGCGTCAACGGCTGAGAACCAACCGGTTGCTGCGTTGCGGGCATGCTCGTCCTCTAGGGCTCGAGCAGTTTCAATGCTTCCTTCACGGAATTCGTGATCACCGCCTTCGGGAGCCCCCCGCGCCCGACGACCGCGGCCCCGTACGAGGCGGACAGAAGCGAGTCCGCGATGAGGTCTGGATCTCCGGCGAGCCGTCCGGCGTCGGCCGCTTCACGAGCTCGGTCCTTGAGCGCCTTGCGGATGCGGTTCGCATAGCCGCGCGCGATGGCCCCGTCGCAAGGTCCGCCTTCGACCGCCGAGGCGAGCGACTGAGTGAACAGACACCCCTGACCTTCGGGCAAGGTGTTGAAGTACTCGAACCCCTTCACAAAGTTCCGGAGCGCTTCGATGGGGTCGGAGGTTTTGCGGAGCCCCTGGATCAGCGGGTCGCTCGCGGTCTCGCCGTAGCGGGTGAGTGCCCGGCGGTAGAGCTCGGCCTTGTCGCCGAATGTGCTGTAGAGGCTCTGCAGAGAAACGCCGGTCTCCTTGCACACCGCCGAGATGCTCACGCCCTCGAATCCGTCGCGCACGAACATCTTGATGAGCGTGTCGAGAACCTCGTTCTCATCGAAGCTGCGAGGTCGGCCGCGTGGCATGCAGCATTATAGAGCGAACGCTTCCAAAATGTCGAATCCGCCTTGACTTACAGAGCGAACGCTCTAGAAATAGCTCGGCGACCGGCTACAGGGCGTCGATTCGTCAGAAAGACACCCGAGGAGGTACTCATGGCTGCTCTTGATGGAAAGACCGCGCTCGTCACCGGGGCCTCTCGTGGAATCGGAGCAGCGATTGCTCGGCAGCTCGCCTCCGACGGCGCCGAAGTCGTGATGACTTACGCCGGAAGTGCCGCGAAAGCGGAGCAGGTGGCGAACGACATCAATGCGGAAGGTGGTGCCGCCAGCGTTGCGCATGCGGATGTCAGCTCGCCCGACTCGGTCTCTCGTCTCTTAGAGTTGGTCGATCGCACGCTTGGCGGCGGACTCGACATTCTTGTGAACAACGCCGGTGTGGCCGAACACTCAGCGATTCAGCAAGGCGAGCTGGACGAGTATGACAGGATCTTCCGCGTGAACGTCCGCGGGACCTTCGATGTCACTCGGCACGCGGTTCAGCGGCTCCGCGATCAGGGGCGCATCATCACGATCGGTTCGTGTCTTGCCCTGCGGGCGGTATTCCCGACCATGGGCGTCTACTCAGCCAGCAAGGCGGCACTCGCCGGCTTCACGCGTGGTTGGGCTCAGGACCTCGGGCCGCGAGGCATCACGGTTACCTGTGTTCAGCCGGGCAGTATCGACACGGACTTGAACCCAGACACTGCAGACAACGAGTACGCCCAGGTTCTGCGGGATCTGCCAGCGCTTAAGCGATACGGCAAGGCTGAGGAGATCGCACAACTGGTCGCCTTTCTCGCATCCTCTGGAAGCAGCTACCTGACAGGCCAGACGGTCACCGCTGATGGCGGGCTCAATGCTTGATCGCAGCCTCGGCAATCGGGACATGCGTCCGAGTTCAGAGACGTCCCACCCCGGCACATCACGAAAGGAACCAATCCTATGAGCCAACTCGAAGGCAAGAAGGCGCTGGTAACCGGTGCGTCCCGCGGCATTGGTGCAGCGATCGCTCGGCAGCTCGCCGCCGAAGGTGCGGCGGTTGCCCTGACGTACATCGGAGGTCGATCCGAGACGGATGGCGTAGTCGATCAGATACGTGCCGCAGGCGGCTCTGGCCACGCTTTCGAAGTAGACGTGAGTGCGCCGGATTCGGTCGCGGCGTTGTTCGACTCGATGGGCGACCAATTCGGCGAAGACCTTGACATTGTGATCAGCAATGCAGGTGTCCAGGCGAACAAGCCAATCACTGAGTGCGATCTGGAGGACTTTGACAGGCTCTTCAACGTCAATGTCAGAGGTACGTTCGAAGTTGTACGACATGCTGTCACCCGGATCCGGAACAATGGCCGCATCATCACCGTCGGAGCGTGTCTCGCCGATCGCACGATCGTCCCAGGCATGGGGACGTACGCGGGAAGTAAGGCCGCAATCGCGGCGTTCTGCCGCGGTTGGGCTCAGGACCTCGGTCCCCGCGGGATCACGGTGAACTGTGTTCAGCCGGGCCCGATCGACACGGACATGAACCCTGACAGCGAGCAGAACCCCATCTCACGCATGCTCAACGAGGCAACCACGCTCAAGCGGTACGGCACTTCCGAGGAAGTGGCCTCGCTCGTCACATACCTCGCATCTCCGGGAAGCCAGTACATCACCGGAGAAGTCATCAACATCGACGGCGGTCTGAACGCCTAGCGCGCAGTCTCCGGCTTTCAATCGAAGGAACAGCACCATGAAGGCATACCAGATCGTCTCCGACGGTGGCTTCGAAGCCATCGAGCTCGTTGAACGCGAGGCCCCCACCCCAGGGCGGGGTGAGGTCCTAGTCGCGCTCCGGGCGGCGTCCCTCAACTACCGCGATCTGATGATCGCTGGGGGTGGTTACCCGCTCAACGACACGAAGCCCGTGATCCCGCTGTCCGACGGGGCGGGGGAAGTCGTCGCAGTCGGCGATGGCGTGACGCAGTGGCAGCCGGGTGACCGGGTCATGGCGAGTTTCATGCGTGACTGGATCGCGGGCCCCATGAACCAGCGATCCCTCATGGCTTCGCTTGGCGGCGGGGTCGACGGCGTCCTCGCGGAGCGTTTCGTGATGCCGGCCCACGCGTTGGTGCGCATCCCGTCGCACCTCGGATTCGATGAGGCTGCGACGCTTCCGTGCGCGGCGCTCGTCGCGTGGAACGGGCTGACTTCCGCAGGTACCAAGGCCGGCGATCACGTGCTGATCATCGGCGCCGGCGGTGTGGCCACGTTTGGTGTGCAGCTCTCCCGGGCTCTCGGGGCGGTCCCGATTATCGCGTCAATCAACGATCAGAATCTCGATCAGCTCAAGAGTCTGGGGGCCGCGCACACCATCAACGGAGAGACGCACCCCGAGTGGCACGAGGAAGTGATGCGGCTCACGGGCGGCCGGGGCGTCGATCATGTGCTCGAGTCCGGCGGCCCGGGCACGCTGGGGAAGTCCATCCTTTCGACCCGCGTCGGCGGCACGATCACGCTCATTGGCGTCGTCGCTCAGGGCGATCCGCCCCCACTCGACATGGCGATGTTCAAGTGCCTCACGCTCCGCGGCGTGAGCGTGGGGAGCGTCGAGATGCTCGAGTCGATGAGTCGAGCCATCGAGGCCAGCGAGCTTAGGCCCGTAGTCGGTGAGCGATTCGGGTTCGATGAGGCGATCGATGCGTACAGGGCGTTCGCCGAGCGGCGTCGCTTCGGCAAGGTTGTCATCACCTGCGAAGCTTGATGAAGGAGGCATTCTCGCCCGTGCTCCGTCTGCTCGTAATCATCCTGAGTGCTGCAGCCCCTCTGCTCGGTGGTTGCGTTGCGAACAAGCAATACAACACCACACCAGACCAGTACCTCTCTGCGGTGATCGTTGCTGGAGAGGGTGTCGTCGGAGTTGATCTCGCCATCATCGAGTTTGACGAGTTCGGGATGCTCTGGGACCGCGACCAGCTAGAGGACGCGATCTCGCTCATCGAGCGTCGCAACGAGGCGTCCGAGCGCGGGATCGTCGTGTTCACCTACACGCACGGCTGGATGAACAACGCCGATCAATCGCGGAGCGAGAGCGATCTGACCAGGTTCCGGGATTGGACTGCAGGCCTCGCGGGTCGGCTGCAGGACCAGGGTGAGTTAGCGCCGGATCACGTCGTTGGGGTGTACCTCGCGTGGCGTGGGGCGACGACGCGGCTTCCTCTGGTCAGCACCGCGACCTTCTGGGATCGCCGTCGCACGGCCGAGCGTGTCGCGTCTTATCCGATGCTAGAGACGCTTATCCGAATCAAGACCGCGGGGCAGTCTCGCTCCGATTCCAAGGTGATCGTCTCAGGCCACTCGATGGGCGGGCTGATCCTCACAAAGACGCTCGCGCCGTCCCTCAACGCGTTGCTGCTCCATCAGGGAGAGGGCGGAGTCTCGAAGCTGACCAACATGCTCGTCACGCACAACCCGGCGTTCGACGGGCTGTCCACGTACCAGTTCATCGAGTACCTCAAACTCAACGGGGTGACTGCCGAACTCCGCACCGGCGATGGATCTGTGGAGCCGGCACCCGGCCCGATCATGCTGTCGATCACATCGGAAGCCGACTGGGTGACGAGGCTCGCATACTCCGCCGGGCAGATCGTCGGTCACCGTTCGACGAACTTCCGATCAACTCTCGGAGAAGGCACGCCGTCGCAGGGCTATCTGGCCACGCGGGCGCTTGGTCACGTTGATCACTTGATCAGTCATCGGGCTTGGGTCGAGGACGGCGAGGTCAAGCTGGAGCGCGTTCCCGGCGCGTACAACGACACGCCGTACTGGATCGTGCAAGTGTCGGAGGAGATCTGCCGGGACCACGGCGACATCTTCAATGACCGCTACAACGAGCTTTACCGACGCATCCTGCACTTGAACCGGATCTTCGAGCCCGAGGTGCAGACCTGGGTGCGGCGAAGGCCCGCCGCACCACTCAATGAGATACCCCTGGTGTCCATGGAGAGGCACGTCACCGAACGGCCCAGTCATAAACAGAAAGGGAACCAATGAAGACCATCGGAGCAGTCGCACTCACTCTCGCCATCGGACTCGGTGGATGCGGAACGACTGATCTCGCACAGCGAGCGGAGGAGGGTACATTGGACGAGCCAAAGGCAATTGTTGAAGAGCTGATGCAGGCGTTCTTCCGTGACTACGACGAAGCAGCGATGCGCCGACTGTTGACCGAGGACTACATCCAGCACAATCCCCACGTGCCCACGGGGATCGAGCCGGTCATCGGCATCCTTCCGGTGCTCCAAGAGGCAGGGTTCGACTACGACACGCATCGCATCATCCAGGACGGGCCGCTGGTGCTCACCCACACGACCTACTCAAACGCGCAGGTCTTTGGCGCCGAGACGGTGGTCGCATTCGATATCTGGCGTGTTGAGGATGGCAAGGTTGCCGAGCACTGGGACTGCATCACGCCGCTCGTGAGTGAAACCGTGAGCGGCAGGAGCCAGACCGACGGCCCCACCGCGGTGACTGATCTGGATGCAACAGACGACAACAAGCGACTGGTACGAGACTTCGTCACCACCGTGCTCATCAACGAAGACTGGTCGAACATCGAGGACTTCATCGCCGGCGGACGGTACCTTCAGCACAACCCGATGGTCGCGGACGGGCCCGAGGCTCTCAAGGGAGCCGTCGAGTATCTCAAAATGAAGAAGATCCACCGAGTAATCGGTGAGGGCAACTTCGTCCTGACGCAGAGCGAGGCGGAATGGGACGGCAAGCCGTACGCCTTCTACGACCTGTTCCGTGTCGAGGCCGGCAAGATCGTCGAACACTGGGACGTGCTGCAGGAGATCCCCGCTGAGATGGCCCACGGCAATGGCATGTTCTGAGTGATGAATGGGTAACGCACGCATTCGAGGTACGGCATGATTGCACCCGCCACTCCAGCGGATGAAGCGGCGAGGCTCGAAGAACTCCGGTCGCTCCGCCTCCTCGATACTCCTCCCGAGGAGCGGTTCGATCGGATTACTCGGCTCGCGTCACGGCTGTTCGATGTTCCAATAGCGTATATCGCTCTGATCGACGCGGATCGGCAGTGGTTCAAGTCCTCATGCGGTCTCTCCGCGACCTCGACGGACCGAAGCGTCTCATTCTGCGGCCACACCATTCTCCAAAACGAGCCGCTGGTGATCCCCGATGCCCGGGAGGACGAGCGCTTCCACGACAACCCGCTGGTCACCCAACCTCCCGGCATCCGCTTCTACGCGGGCCATCCGCTCCGCGGACCAAGCGGGCGGAACATCGGCACGCTCTGTCTGGCGGACACGGCGTCGCATCCTGGCACAGCGATCGACATGGACATTCTCGGGGAGCTCGCCGGGATCGCGGAGGACGAGCTGTGCATGGCGGATCTGATCGAGACCCAGCGGGAGTGACCTGCCCCCAGTAGTTGTACCAGTGTCTATGTTACTCCCGGGACATTGCTGCTGACCATCGGAGGGCTGCGGAG
>JBCBZP010000040.1:0-20284 GCA_039815285.1 Planctomycetota bacterium | reverse complement strand
GCATCTTGTTCAATCGATCCGGATTCACGCAGATCAGAAAGCTGTGGGCGTTTATCTTCGCGCTGCTCGACCTGACGAGAGAGCTGGGATCGCCAGGAGACGGGCGTGCCGCAGCGGGCAAAGAGGAGTCGGAGGTAGTCGTAGATCTCGGTGGTGGTGGCGACGGTGGAGCGCGGGTTGCTCGTGGCGGCGCGCTGCTCGATCGCTTTGGTGGGGGGGATGCCCTCGATGTCTTCGACGTCGGGTTTCTTGAGCTGGTCGAGGAACTGTCGGGCGTAGGCCGAGAGCGACTCCATGTACTTGCGCTGGCCCTCGGCGAAGATGGTGTCGAAGGCGAGCGACTACTTGCCCGAGCCCGAGAGCCCGGTGATGACCACGAGCTGGTCGCGGGGGATGTCGACGTCGATGCCCTTGAGGTTGTGCTCGCGGGCGCCGCGGACACGGATGGCTTTGCCGGGCCGGGCGGGCGGGGCGCCGGCGCCTGTCTTCGAGCGCTTCTTGGGCTTGCTCTCTTTGGGCTGCTTCGGCTCGATCTCGGTCGTCGTCGGTGGGATCACTCGGCGTCCTTTGGGCCGGCGCGTGCGGGCCCGTTGGGGCGGCGGCGGCGGGCGTGGGGCATGCTAGACGGACGTGGATTCGGACCCCGGCGGCGGTTGGACGCTCAGCGGTCGGACGGCCCGCCGGGGACATCGCCTGTCGCCGGGGCCGGAGCGTCGGCCGGGGTGTTGGGCGCGGCCGGCTGCTGGTCGGTCTCGGCGGCGTTCTGCGGCTGGCTGGGCTGCAGGGCCCGCTGCCGCATGCGGTTGAAGAAGCCGAGCATGACGAAGCCGATCGCGAGGCCCACGAGGTAGAACGGGAGGCGTTCGGTGAGGATGGCTTTGGTCTTCTCGCGCACCGCGGGATGGTAGAGCGGGCGGGCTTATGAGCGTCGGCGTTTGCCGGCCTTGCTGCCGGCGGTGCCGGGCTTGCCGGTGGCTTTGCGGCGCTTCTTGCCCGAGCCGCCCGACTGCTTGAGAGACGAGCGGCGGATCTTGCCGTCGGCGGTCATGGTGACCTTGCCGTCTTGAACCTGCTTGAGCTGGTCGCGGATCGAGGCGGCTTTCTCGAATTCGAGCGACTCGGCGGCGGCGAGCATTTCTTCGGAGAGCATCTTCTCGAGCTCGTCCTTGCTGAAGCCCTCTTCGTTGGTGGCGACGGCTTCGCGGGCGGTGCGGCGGGCTTTGAGCTCGAGGGTGATGCCCTCGCGGATCGCCTTCTGGATGGTCCTGGGCGTGATGCCGTGCTCCTTGTTGTACGCGGTCTGCTTGGCGCGGCGGCGATCGGTCTCGTCGATCGCGGCCTGCATCGCGGGGGTGACCTTGTCGGCGTACATGACGCAGAGCGAGTTGGCGTTGCGGGCGGCGCGGCCCATCGTCTGGATGAGCGAGGTGGGCGAGCGGAGGAAGCCCTCCTTGTCGGCGTCGAGGATGGCGACGAGGGAGACCTCGGGCAGGTCGAGGCCTTCGCGGAGGAGGTTGACGCCGACGAGCACGTCGAACTCGCCCTTGCGGAGGTCGGTGAGGATCTCGACGCGTTCGAGGGTGTCGATCTCGGAGTGGAGGTAGCGGACGGCGAGGCCCTTGTCGTCGAGGTAGTTGGTGAGGTCTTCGCAGAGTCGTTTGGTCAGGGCGGTGACGAGGACGCGTTCGCCGCGCTGGACGCGTTCTTTGCAGCGTTCGATGAGGTCGGGGACCTGGCCGTCGGCGGGGCGGATCTCGATGTCGGGGTCGACGAGGCCGGTGGGGCGGATGACCTGCTCGGCGACCTCGCCGCCGGTGCGTTCGAGCTCGTAGGGCCCGGGTGTGGCGGAGACGAAGACGATCTGGGGAACGATGGCTTCGAACTCTTCGAAGCGGATGGGCCGGTTGTCGAGGGCGGAGGGGAGCCGGAAGCCGTGGTCGACGAGGACTTCTTTTCGGGCGCGGTCGCCGTTGAACATGGCGCGGACCTGGGGGAGTGTGACGTGGCTCTCGTCGATGATCAGGAGCCAGTCGCGGTAGTTCGGCCGGAGCATCTGGGCGGCTTCGGAGGTGGGGCGGTGTGCCTGCTCGCGGACCTCCTCGCGGACGGCACCGACGCGTTCGGCGACGTCGACCTCGTGTTCGTCGGCGGGGGGCGCGTAGTCGAAGTAGTCGAGGAGGGTGAAGGGTCGCTCGCCGGGGCGGCGGCCGTCCATCCAGCGTGAGTAGTTCTCGACGCCGTTGCAGAAGCCGGCTTCTTCGAGCATCTCGAGGTCGTACTTGGTCCGGGCGAGGAGCCGCTGTGCTTCGAGGAGCTTGCCCTCGGAGCGGAGGTTCATGACGCGGGCTTCGAGCTCTTCCTTGATGCCGTTGACCGCGGTCTTCATCTGGTCTTCGGGCATGACGTAGTGGACGGCAGGGAAAAGGAAGAACTGGCTTTCTTCGGCGAGGAGCTCGCCGGAGGTGGTGTTGATGAGCTCGATCTTGTCGACCTCGTCGCCGAAGAGCTCGACGCGGACGCCGAACTTCTCGTAGGCGGGCCAGACCTCGATGACGTCGCCGCGGACTCGGTAGGAGCCGCGTTTGAAGTCGAAGTCGGCGCGGGCGTACTGCATGTCGTTGAGGGCGAGGAGGAAGCTGCGGCGGTCGATGGTGGAGCCGCGGGTGATGGTCAGGACCTTCTGGGAGTATGCCTCTGGGGAGCCGAGCCCGAAGATGCAGGAGACCGAGGCGACGACGACGGTGTCACGCCGGCTGAGGATGTTGCTGGTGGCGGCGAGGCGGAGCTGGTCGAGGTCGTCGTTGCGGCTGGCGTCTTTCTCGATGTAGATGTCGCGCTGGGGGATGTAGGCCTCGGGCTGGTAGTAGTCGTAATAGCTGACGAAGTAGTTGACGGAGTTGTCCGGGAGGAGCTCCTTGAACTCTTCAAAGAGCTGGGCGGCGAGGGTTTTGTTGTGGCTGATGATCAGCGTGGGCTTCTGCACGCGGGCGATCAGGTGGGCCATCGTGAAGGTCTTGCCCGTGCCGGTGGCGCCGAGGAGGGTGCTGGCCCGCTCGCCGGCGGTGACGCGGGCGGTGAGGGCCTCGATCGCCGTGGGCTGGTCGCCCATGGGCTGGAAGTCGCTGACGACCTGGAAGCGGTTGCCGGGCACGGCGAATGGTAGAGGGGGGTGGTATTCTTTTGCGGGCCGCGCGTTGGAAGGGCCCGCGGAAGGAGCGAGGGCGTGAGCGATCTGCGAGACACGGGCCTGTTCGTCCTGGAGTTCGGCCGGCGGGCGAGCGAGGGCTTCCTCGGCGGGCTGGAGGGGGCGGCGTTCTTCAAGCTGTTCGCCGAGGGCGGCGGCAACGCGGCGTACGCGGCGGGGCACATCGCGTTTACCGACGACTCGGTGCTGACGATGATCGCCGGGCAGGAAAGCGAGCTGACCGAGGCCGAGAAGACGCTGTTCGGTGGCGGCGCGACCCCGAGCGAGCAGCCGTCGGACTACCCGTCGCGGCAGCGGATCCTCGAGCTGTTCGCGGAGCGCCGGGAGAAGCTGCTGGCGTACTTCCGGGGGCTGGGCGACGATGAGCTGACGGCGGCTGTGGAAGGCCCGATGGCTCAGTTCGGCGACACGCGGGCGAAGCTGATGGCGTCGCTCGCGTGGCACGAGGCGATGCACGCGGGCCAGCTCACGGTGATCCGGCGTCAGCAGGGTCTGCCGCGGGTGTTCGGCTGAGGCCGGGCTTCCAGCTCGACCGGCACTGGAGGCATATGCAGAAGCCGTCGGCGTCGCGGTTGTCGAGGTCGAGCGGGACGCCGCAGGCGGGGCAGAGCCCGCCGTCTCGGACGCGGACGACAAAGGCGTCGCTGTTGACGCCGAAGTCGTTGGTCGAGAGCATCGCAACGATGGCGCCGGCGAGGGTGAACGGGAAGGCCGCGCCGAGAAGGCCTGTCGAGACGCCCTCGGACGGCGAGACCGAGATGAACACGAACGCGGCCATGCCGAGCATGAGCAGCGCCGGGAACGTCGCGAGCAGCCGCCAGCCCAGCGACCGGCGGCGGGCGGCGGCGACGGTTTGTCGTTGGGCGGGGGTCCAGCGTTGTCTCGCGACGGCGGGCGCGAAGCGGGGGTGCGATCGGATGAGTCGGACGAGGGCGCCCCGGTCGTCGTGGGTGAGGCGGCGGGTTCGGTTCATGCGGCCGTGGCCGCGGCCGAGCGGGTCCCAGGCGTGCTCGGCGGCGGCGGTCACAGGCGAAGCGGCGAGGCGCGCGGCGGACCACTTCGCGCCGCATTCCGGGCAGAGCACGAGGCCGGTTTGGTCGGCGGCCTGCTTTCGGAGGTCGTAGCCGCAGCCGCCGCAGAACCCGTGCGACGCCATGGTGCGGGCGAGTCCTGCCCGGCGCATGCCGCGTCCGACCCGGGACGCGATGACCCGGTTCGCGATCACGATCAGGGTGATCAGCAGCACGAACACCGGCAGGTCGATCGAGGATGGAAGCTGGACGGTTTGCCTGACAAACCCGAACGCGACGAGCAGGGCGACGCCGACAACGAGCCCGATCGCCTGGGTGCGGAAGGTCTGCGCGGCGTCGCCGCGCACGGCGCGGCCGGCGGTCTTGAGCAGACGCTTCATCGCCCGCTGACCCTGGTCTGGCAGGTCCTTGAACGAGATCGACCGGAGGGGCTGGCCGGCGTCGTCGGTGAAGGGTGGGCGGCGTTTGGACATGCCGGAAGATATCACGCCGCGTCGGGTCGCTGCGGTTTCCACGAGCAGCCACAGGCCGCGCAGACGGTGAAGTCCTCGACGTCGGTCTCGCTCAGGTCGAGCGTGCCGGCGCAGGCGGGGCAGACGCCGGCGTCGCGGATGTCGCTCGCCCAGCGGTCGGTGCTCGTGCCCAGGTCGCTCAGCAGCGCGGCAACCGCGGAGGCGATGACGAGCGCGACGGTGACGGGGGCGATCAGGAGCGGGGCCCAGGTGTTGAAGGCAGGGTTGCCCGCGACGGCGTGCCACGCCGTCCACGCGACGAACCCCCAGCACGCCGCGAGACTCATGGCGAGCAGCAGGCGGACGCGGCGGCCGTGTCGGCGCCGGGCTTCGCTCATGGTGTTGTGCTGCTGGTCGGTCCAGTCGTGCCGGGCTTCGGGTGCGCGGAGCGGCGAGGCTCGGAAGCGGCGGTAGAGCCCGCCGCGGTCGTCGAGGCCGAGTGGTCTGCCGTTCCCGACGCGGCCCTTTTCCTTGGCGAGCGGAGCCGGGGCGCGCGGGGATGACCGCGACGCGGGCTGCCCTGCTCGCGGCTCTGGGGGGAGCGGCGAGGACATCAGCCGGGCGATCGACCACGCGGCTCCGCACTCGGGACAGACGAGTGTCGCGGGGCCGGGTTGGCGCTTGGGCGTTGTGTTGTCGGGTGAGGGGCTTTGGGATCCGGGGCGGAGGTCGTACGCGCAGACGCCGCAGAAGCCGTGGCGCGCGAGTGTTCGGGCGACGGCTCCGGGCCTGACCGCGGGCGTGCCCCGCAGGCCGGACCAGGCGGCTTCGATCGCGAGGCCCGCGGTGATGCCGATCGCGAAGCCGAGGATCAGGTTGGTCCCGAGGAAGCCGGCGACGAGGAGCGACACGCCGCCAACGGCGAGGAACGAGGCCGTGCGCCGGGCAAGGGTCGCGGGGGTCACGGCGTTGTCGCTGAGAGCCGCGGTGTCCCAGATCGCTCGGACGTACCGCGCAGCGCGGGGGTCCTGGATCAAGTAAGCGTCTTCGGCTTGCAGGAGGCGGAGCGGTCGGTCCGCGTCGTCCCTGGTTGGGGGGTCGCGTCGTCGCACGGCTCGGCTACCGGACGGCGAGGAGCTCTCGGGGCCGGGCGCGGAGGACGCCGATCGCGGCGGGGAGGGCGGCGAAGACGCAGACGCCAATGACGGTGGAGAACCCGATGGCGACGGCGGTCCACGAGATGAATGGCTGGAGGTCGAGCCCGAGCAGGACGCGGTTGAGCGCTCGCCCGGCGAAGCTGCCCTGGACCGAGAGAACGAAGCCGAGCCCGCAGGCGGCGATTGCGACGACGATGGACTCTCCCACGACGAGCCGGGCGAGGGAGGCGCGGCCGGCGCCGATCGCGCGGAAGACGCCGAGCTCGTAGCGGCGGCTCTCGACGGTCGCGACGATGAGGTTGGCGACACCGAAGCTGGCGATGACCATCGCGCCGATGGCGATCGTGGTCGAGACGATGAGCGTGTTGGAGATGACCGAGGCGAGCTCGCGCTTGATCTCGCGGCCGCTGCCGGCTTCCAGGATGCCGGTGTCGAACAGCTCGCGCTTGATGGTGTCGAGGGCGACCGCGTCGTCGACATCGTCGGCGAGCTCGATCTGGACGAGCTGGGTCGCGTCGGATCCGAAGCGTTCTTTGAGGTCGGCGCGTGTGCCGAAGACGGCGTGGAGGGCCTGCTGGGTGTAGTTTTCGCCGATATTGAAGAAGGTGCTGACGATGTCGAGCCCGGGGCTTGTGACGACGCCGACGATCTCGAAGCTCTGCTCGGTGCGGTCTTCGCCGAGGGCATTGCGGCAGACGAAGGTGTCGCCGACCGAGAGCCCCTGGGCGACCATGAACTCTCGGGCGACGATGATGGCGCCGCCCTGGTTGAGCCGCTCGCGGGCGGTGTCCTCGTCGCCCTCGACCCAGCGGAGGGTGGCGAGCTCGAAGAAGGTGTCGGGTTCGAAGGCGATGAAGCTGGAGCGGTAGTTGGTGAGGCCGCGGACGCCGAAGGCGTCGGTCTCGATGGGGTGGACGGCGATGGCGGCGGTGCCCTCGACGAAGTCGAGCCCGTCGAGGCGGTCCTGGATGTCCGGGGTGAGGCTGAGCCCGTAGACGAAGGCGTCGGGGAAGCGGAGCGATCCGAGCCAGTCGCGCATGACGCTGCCGCCCTGGGCCCAGATGGAGAGCATGAGCGCGAGCCCGCCCATCATGGCGCCGGTGGTGAAGCCGTAGCGGTAGGGGTGGGCGGCGATGGTGCGGGCGAGGACGCCGCGGGGGAGCCCGAGGACGGCGTCGAGGGTGGGCCCGAGGAGCCGGGTGACGAGTACGACCGCGGGGACGCCGAGGAGGAAGTAGCCGACGACGAGGGCGGGCAGCCCGAAGGTGAGGTAGGCCCAGAAGACGCCGTCGCCGGTGGTGGGGAGGGTGATGCTGGCGATCTGCGCGGCGACGCCGGCGAGGCCGAGCCCGAGCGTGAGCACGATGCCACGGGTCCGGGCGGGCTGCGCCTGCGGGCTGAGGGCTCGGAGGGGCGAGGTGCTGGCCGCTTTCCACGCCGGCCACGCGGCACCGAGCAGCCCGGCGATGATCGAGCCCGCGGCGGACAGGACAAGCCCGGCGGTGCTGATCGCCAGGCCCGCGCCGAGGTTTTCTTTGAACATCTCGACGAGGGCCCAGGTGACGACGACGCCCCCGGGGATGCCGAGCACGGCGCCGAGCGTGCCGATGACGCCGCCGACGATGAGCTGGGCGCCGGCGAGGTGGGCGCGCGTGCCGCCGACGCACCGGACGATGGCGAGCTCGCGCTGGCGCTGGGCGACGTCGACAGTGAGCCCGGTCATGATGATGAACCCGGCGGAGAAGAACGCCATGATGGAGCCGACGTAAAAGCCGACGCGGCTGGAGCGGAGGTTCTGCTCAAGCCCGCTGGTGATGCGGGCACTGGTCTGGATGAGCACGCCCTGGCCGTAGGCGTCGACGATGCCCTGGCGCTGGGCCTCGACGAACGCTTCGGGGTCGGCGTCGTCGACGAGGAGGAGGTCAATCTCGGAGACGCCGGGCTTGCCGCGCGTCGCGCTCGCGAGCCCCTCGACCGTGAAGTACACGCGGGGCCGCCCGCCGAGAGGCGGCTGCTTGGCGATGCCGACGACGCGGGCGGGCTCGCCGCGGCCCAGCAGCCGGCGGAGACGGACGGTCTCGCCGACGGCGACGCGGGCGGCGCCGGGGGAGCTGGCGTCGTTTTCTGATCGGTCGGGTTGGTCGACGCCGCGGACTTGTCCGGCGCGGCCGGCCATCATGCCCGCGGCGGGGTCGCGCCCGGCGAGCCGCGCGGCCAGCAACTCGTCCAGCACGACCTCGTCGGGCGCTTCGGGCAGCCGGCCCTCGGCGAGGTCGATCGGGCGGACGCGGGGCTCGAGCTCGGGGTCGATGCCCAGGGCGAGCGCGGTGCTCCAGCCGGCGGCGAGCCCGGATTCTGGTTCGACGATTCGTTCGATGGCGATCGAGTCGCGCACGCGCCCGACGGCGGCGACGACGCCGTCCCACGAGCCGGCTTCGGTGAGCAGGCGTTCGGGGAGGCGTCCCTGGCCGCTGGCGGGCTCGAGGCGGGCCTGGGCGTTGCCGACGGTGGCGGTGACGCGGGCCTGGAGGGACGCGTTGATCGAGTGCGTCGCGGTGGCAACGGCGGCGACGAGCAGCGCCGAGAGGGCGACCGCCGCGGTGAGCAGGACGACGCGTTTACGCCGTCCCGACAACGCGCTGATAGCGAGCCGCCACGCTGGCCGCATCGAGCTGCTCCTGCTGGTGTTCTGGGGCGATCTCGCCGGTGACGCGGCCGTCGCTGATCACGAAGATGCGTGAGCAGTGGGCGGCGGCGGTGGGCTCGTGGGTGACCATGACGATGGTCACGCCTTCTTCGTCGGCGACGTCGCGGAGGAGGGCCCAGAGGCGGGCGCTGCTGGCCGAGTCGAGCGCACCGGTGGGCTCGTCGGCGAGGATGAGCTTGGGCTGAAACAGGAGGGCGCGGGCGATGGCGACGCGCTGCTGCTCGCCGCCCGAGAGCGCCTGCGGCCGGTGCTCGGCCCGCTCGCCGACGCCGAGGCGCTCGAGGAGCTGAGCGGCGCGGTCGCGGAGGGTGTGCGGGTCTTCCCCCTGGAGGACGCCGGGCAGCTCGACGTTCTCGCGGGCGGTCATCGTGGGCAGCAGGTTGAACTGCTGGAAGACGATGCCGATCGAGCGGGCGCGGAAGGCGTCGGCCTCGCGTTCGCCGAGCGATTCGAGCTTGGTGCCCGAGATCTCGATGGTGCCCTCGTCCGGGGCGTCGAGCGCGGCGAGCAGGTGGAGCAGCGTGCTCTTGCCGCTGCCCGAGGCGCCCATCACGGCGTAGAAGCCCGGGCGGTCGATGGTCAGGTCGAGCCCGCGGAGGGCCTCGACGCGGCGGTCGCCGAGCTGGTAGGACTTGTGGACGTTCTCGCAGCGGACCATGAGGCCCGACGATAGGCGGGCGCGGGGTTGGGCCCGTGCCGAACGAACAACGGTCAGGCGTTCTGGGCTTCGTAGTCTTCGGCGGACATCAGGGCGTCGAGCCCGGCCGAGTCGGTGACCATGACGCGGATGAGCCAGCCCTGGCCGTAGGGGTCGGTGTTGAGCAGGGAGGGGTCGTCGACGACGGCGGCGTTGACCTCGGTGATCTCGCCGGCGACGCCGCAGTAGACGTCGCTGGTGGTCTTCACGCTCTCGACCTCGCCGACGGTGTCGCCCGCGCCGAACGTGGTGCCGACGGGCTGCATCTCGACGAAGGTGACGTCGGTGAGCTGGTCGACGGCGAACTGGCTGATGCCGAGTTCGAGCGTGTCGCCGTCGACCTTGTGCCACTCGTGCGACTCGGCGTAGGAGCGGTCTGCTGGGGCGGGCATGGTGTTCTCCGGTTGCCGCGGGCATGACCCGGCGAGGGCATGGCTCTAGGGGTCAGGCGGACGGGGTTCTGGGCGGATGGTACACGCGGGGTGGGCGGGCGTGCTACGTTTGTCGGAGCATGCTTCTGACCCTCCACGCCGAAAGCCTCGCGGACAAGCTCAAGCCCGAAAAGGGTCGGCCGGAGCTGTCGCTGCTCGACCTACCGGCGTTCGTGCGTGAGACACTCGACTTGCACGGCCTGCACATGACCACCCGGGTGTTGCAGGGGGCGACCCGCAAGGACCTGGAGTCGCTGCGGGACGCGTCGGACAAAGCGCGGTGCGCGTGCCTTGTGCTGGCCGACCCGGACGCGCTCGAGTTCGCGCACGAGAGCGACAGCGTCGGCGACGCGGCCGTCGACCGGACGCTGCGGGTGATGCAGGCCGGGCAGTTCCTGGGGTGCTCGTCGATCTCGGTCGCGATCGACGCGCCCGACAACGAGGACTCGTTCGACTTCGCGATCGACCGTCTGAAGCGCGTGGCCGACACGGCCGAGCGGGCGGAGATCAACGTGCTGCTCGCGCCGCGGCCCGGGCTCACGGCCGAGCCCGAACGGATCACTGAGCTGATCAAGAAGATCGGCGGCTTCCGGATCGGCACGATGCCCGACTTCCTCGACGCGGCGGCCCAGGAAGACCCTGACCAGTATCTGCGTCGGGTTGTGCCATACGCGTCGGCCGTGGTCGCTTCAACGCTGGAGTTCACCGAGTCCCAGGGCGTCTCGATCGCCGATCGTGGACCAGATCATGAACCGGATCATGGCGAGGAGCCCGAGACAGCAGCGACCGAGAGCGAGTCTCCCCCGGCGGAGCCCCCAAGCCCAGCCGCTGAAGACGGTGACGGCAGGGCGGAGGGTGACGCTGGCGGCGCGGACGCCGGGCCCAGCAACGCCGAAGCTGAAGGAGCGGACGCGCTCGCCGAGCTTCTCGAAGGTGTGCTGGGCTCGGTCGACGATGAAGAGGATGAGGAAGACCCACCCCCGACCCACGAGGGCTTCGACATCCCGCCCATGGTCGCGGCTCTCAAGTCGGTGGGCTTCGACGGGACGCTCGCCGTCCGGTACCGGGGCGCAAAGCAAGATACAATTGGTGTGGATCAGGGCCGGCGAGCGCTCGAGCACGCGATCCGCAACGCCTGAGCTGCATCGAGCAGCCGACAGCCCTTGGCCGGTCTGGAAAGGAAGGCCCGGTGGGCACACCCGCTGCAACAGATCGTTCGAAGACGCGAGTGCGGGCAGTGGGACTGACCGGGCTCAAGCCTGACACCCATGCCCGATCGGTAAGGCCCGCCCAAGCCCCGGAGGCCCGAGACGTGGACCCGACCCACGACGACACCATCGCTTCGGGGATCGTGATCACGATCGACGGCCCGGCGGGCACCGGCAAGTCGTCGGTCGCGCGGCGGCTCGCGGCGAGGCTCGGGCTCGACTTTCTCGACACCGGCTCGATGTACCGGGCGGCCGCGGCGATCGCGATCGATCACGGGCTTCATCCAGAGTTGTGGCTTGGTGAGGCGGGGCTTCACGATGGAAGGCTCGGCGTGCGGCGGCCCGACGACAACGCGTCTTGCGAGCAGCGCGACGCCTTCGTCGAACGCGTCGTGCACGCCGACCTGCACTTCGATTGGCGCGACGACCCGCCCGAGATCCTCGCGTGGGACCGCCCGCTGGGCGATCGGATCCGCGACGCCGACGTGACGGGCCTGGTCTCGACCCTCGCGGCGGTGCCCGAGCTGCGCCGGCACATGGTGCGCAAGCAGCGAATTATCGCGCACCAGCACCCCAGGCTCGTCAGCGAGGGGCGCGATCAGGGGTCGGTCGCGTTCCCCGATGCGGCGTGCAAGTTTTATCTCGACGCCCGGCCGCGGGTGCGCGCGCAGCGGCGGATCGATCAGCTCGCCGCACGGGGCAAGCCGCACGGGTCGCTCGAGGAGACGATCGCCGAGATCGAGGCACGCGACGCGTCGGACCGCGGGCGTTCCGACGGGCCGCTGGTGTGCCCGGACGACGCGGCGGTGCTCGACACGTCGGACCTGTCGCTCAACAAGGTGCTGGACCGGCTCGAGGGCGTGGCCCGCGAGCGTGTGCCGGCGCTCGCTTCGTAGCGCCGCGGGGTCTGACTGCCGTGGGCGATTCAGAACCAAACAGCACAAGCCGAGCCGGCCGGCCGGGCGAGCACGAGCCGCACCTGCGGCCTTGGGTCTACCACTCGGCGTGCCTGCTTGCGGCGGCGTTTAGCAGCATGCTGCTCGGCTTCGAGATCCGGGGGCGCGAGCGCGTGCCCAAGACGGGCTCGCTCCTCGTGGTCGCGAATCACCAGTCGTTCCTCGATCCGCCGTGTATCGGGCACCGATTCCCGCGGTACGTGACGTTTTTGGCGCGCGCGAGCCTGTTCAACAACCCCGTGTTCGGCTGGCTGATCAGGTCGATGAACTCGCTGCCGATCAAGGACGGCGAGGGCGACGTGCGGGCGATCCGCGTCGTGCTCGACCGGCTGTCGAAGGACGAGTGCGTGCTGATCTTCCCGGAGGGCGCGCGGTCGTTCGACGGGCTGAAGCAGCCGTTCCGGGAGGGGGCGGCGTTGATCGCGCGGCGGGCGAAGTGCGCGGTGCTGCCCGTGGCGATCGAGGGGGCGTTCGACGCCTGGCCGCGGACGAGGAAGCTCCCGTCGCTGTTCCGCGGGCACGCGGTGCAGGTCGAGATCGGCGACCCGATCCCGGCGTCGGAGCTGACCAACGCCCGCGAGATCACCTCGAGGCTCGAGCGTGAGGTCTTGGCGCTCCGGTCGCAGGCGGCGGCTCGTCTGCGGGAGCGGACGGGCGGGCGGCGGCCGATCGTCGCGGAAGACACCGCTCCCGGTTCGTGACGGGGCAGCCGGCTCGCGTTCAGCCGGCGCGACGGAGCGCTTCGACGCGTTTCTCGGTCGGCGGGTGGGTCGCGAAGAGGTTCATCATGGTCTTGTTGCCGCTGAACGGCTCGACGATGAACAGGTTGTTCTGCGCGGGGTTTGGGTTCTGCATCGGGATGCGCTGGGCGTAGACCTCGAGCTTCTGGAGGGCGCTGATGAGCCCGTCGGGCGAGCCGGCGATGGCGGCGCCGTCGGCGTCGGCGACGAACTCTCGCGAGCGGCTGATCATCGCCCGGATCACCGCGGCGCCCACGGCGGCGAGGATGATCACGCCGAGCGAGACCAGCGGATTGCTGTTCTCGTTGCGCCCGCCGATGAAGAAGAAGCTCCACTGGGCGAGCATCGCGAGCAGGCCCGCGACGATCGCGGCGATGGTCGAGATGAGCGTGTCGCGGTTCTTGACGTGCGCGAGCTCGTGGGCCATGACCCCTTCGAGCTCGCGCTCGGTCAGGAGCTGGAGCGCGCCCTGGGTGACGGCGACGGCCGCGTTGGACGGGCTGCGTCCGGTCGCGAAGGCGTTGGGGGCCGGCTGCGGGCAGACGTAGACGCGCGGCATGGGCAGGCCCGCGTTCTGGCGGAGGCGGTCGACCATGCCGTAGAGCGGGTGGTCTTCGCCGACCTCCTGTCCTCGCATGGTCTTGATCGCGATCTTGTCGCTGAACCAGAACGCGCCGACGTTGACCACGGCGCCGATGGCTCCGAAGAGGATGAGGTTCTGGACGCCGCCGAGGGCGCCGCCGACGGCGACGAACAGGCCCATGAGCCCGCCGAGCAGGATGACCGTCTTGACGTTGTTGACGAAAGACACCACGCCGAAACTCCTTGCAGACGCCGGGCCCGCCCACGCCCCGGGACGGCCGGCTGAGAACCCCCTGACACGCGCGGCCTCATGGAACTCGGGTCACGCGTTCACGGACCATCGTGCACGCGCCGTGCCAGACCCGACCCGTCGCGGGCGAGGCCCGGCCGCTCGCTATTGTTCGGTGTTCGGGCCGGAACCGTTGCAGCCCTGCCAGCACGGCAGCCGGTTGGAGCACGACGGCGTGATCGGTCGCGACGACGCTCTCCGCTGGCGGGGGGTGCGGAGGGCCACGCGGGAGGCGGTTGAGCGATGATCCTCGGTCCGAGTGAGCCCCGCCCCGTGGCGATCGACGACCTGCTGCCGCCGGAGCTGGCCAAGCGGCTGGCGCAGCTCGATGTCGCCAGCCGACGGGTCTTCGCGGGGCGGCTGCCGGGCGAACGGCGGTCGAAGCGGCGCGGGCAATCCGTCGAGTTCGACGACTACCGGACGTACGTCCCCGGTGACGACCTCCGGCACATCGACTGGAACG
Organism: Planctomycetota bacterium; assembly: GCA_039815285.1. Classification (GTDB taxonomy): domain Bacteria; phylum Planctomycetota; class Phycisphaerae; order Phycisphaerales; family UBA1924; genus JBCBZP01. The sequence continues at coordinate 6,366 of JBCBZP010000040.1, read as the reverse complement.
TCTTCGCGCGCATGGACCGGTTCTTCCTGAAGCTGTTCCGCGAGGAAGAGGACGTGACCGTCGAGGTGGTGCTGGACCTGAGCCCGTCGATGGACGTCGGCGTGTCGAAGCCCAGGGAGTCGGCAAGGGACACGGGGAGCGTGACAGAACCCGGCATCGCGGCGCCGGGCGGGGCCGTGCCCAGCAAGCGGCTGTTCGCGGCGCGGCTGGCGATGTCGCTCGCGTACGTCGGGCTCGTCGCCAACAACCGGGTCCGGCTGACGACCTTCGGGCGCGGGTTCCACCAGACCGCGGCGGCCCGGGGACGGCGGCAGGTCGCTCGCTTCGCCGGCTTCCTCCTCGAGCGGCTGAATCCGGACACGTTTCAGGCCATGCCGCTCGAGAACGAGCCTGGCAGCGGCGGGGGTGGTGCTCGCAACGACGAGGACACGGACCCAGGCGGCGTGTTCGCGCAGGCGATGAACCGCCTCGCTCGGACGCGGTCCGGGTCGGGCGTCGTGTTCCTGCTCAGCGACATGCTCCACCCGGGCGGGTACGAGCGGGGGCTGACGTACCTCGCGGGCTCGCGGGGGTTTGAGCCTTCGGTGATCCAGATCCTGTCGCCGAGCGAGGTGGACCCGGGGCTCGTGGCCGAGACGGTCACGGGAGATCTGCGGCTCATGGACATCGAGTCCGGGGCAGCGGCGGAGGTCAGCGTCACGCCCGAGCTGGTGGCGGCGTATCGGCGGGCGTTCGACGCGTACCAGTCGCAGCTGCGCCGGGCATGCCGGGCGAGGTCGATCGGTCACGTAGAGTTGATGACGGACACGCCGCTGGAGCTGACGCTGCTGCGCCGGTTTCGGCAGTACGGGCTGGTGACTTGACGTGCCCGCGGGCGGCGCGCTCGTACCGAGCGCATAAAGCAGGCCGATCCGATCAGGATCGGCCTGCAAAGGCTGGATTGGTCCGGTCGATCAGCGGCGGCTGCGGCGGACCGTCGCGAGCCCGCCGAATGCGGCGAGCACGGCGGTCGCCGGGGCGGGGATGACTTTGTACTCGATGGTGACCGTGCCGAACGCGGTGCTTGGGGTAAAGGCACCAGAAACTCCGCCCGCGGCGCCAAAGTCAAGGATCTGAGACACGTTGACATCGATTTCAAACGTGCCAGGGCCAGCGAAGCTCTGCGCGTTGGTGCCGGTGATATTGGCGAAATCGCTGTCGGTGCCCTCGGTACCTAGAAGTGTGTCGACGTCGGTACCACCCGTGTCAAAGTCGTCGTTACCCGGGTTGGCGTCGCCGTCGTCGGCGTCGAGCATGAACGTATCGGTCGCAGTGATCGAGGCCTCGATCGCTTCACCGAAGAAGACGTCGGTGGACGACAGCGCGCCGCCAGCCCCGAACTCCACATCGACCATGGCCGATTCGAAGCCGTCATTGTCGACGCTGAGAGACCCGCCCTCGACGGTCAGGTCGAGCGTTATGCAGACTCCCACAAGCAGGTTGGCATCGCCGTCGAAGCGGTCGAAGGTCAGCGTTTGCATAAACGTCGGGTTGCCTGAAAATACTTGGACTTGCTGGGCACCGGCTGTGCCCGCAAGAGCAGACAGGGCAAGGGCGAGATTTTTCATTTCTTGGGCTCCTCTCTCAGCATGCCGGCTGCACGGCGGCATGTCATATATGCACAACATGATCCGACAAGGCGGACCACAAGAACATCTGAATTTATCGCGGATATGCGGAGTGGCCAGAAAACCGGCTTCTAGGATCTGAAAAAGAGTCGATTCTCGATCGCCGGGGCCATCTTTTGGGTTAAAAGCCCGGGATTGGGTCGTGCAGCCGGATCAGGAACCGCCCTCGGCCGCGAGGGCTTCGTCGATGCCGAGGTACTCGCGCATGTGGCTGTCGTAGGTCGCGGAGTCTTCGTCGCGTGAGAGGTCGAGGCGGAGCTCGTTGATGACCTTGGTGCCCTGAGCGATCCAGGCGTCGAAGGTCTGCTTGGAAATGTTCTCGTAGATGTAGTCGCCTACGGGGCCCTTGAAGGGCGGGCGGGCGAGCTGGGTGCCGGGCTTGCCGGTCCGCTGGCACATGAAGGTGCCCTCGGGGATGTCGTCGGGCTGCTTGGCTTCGACTTCGGGTCGCTCGACGCCGAGCTGGTCGAGCATGTCGCCGATGGCTCGCTGGGGCATGAGGTCGCCGCGTTCGCCTGACGAGACGAAGCCGCGGAGCAGGACGTCCTTAGCGCGTTCGGTCTGCTCGGACGCCATGAGGGCGGCGCCGGCGAGCTGGTAGCCCTTGCTCATCGCGTCGTTGAGCTCGACGCAGCGGAGGAAGCTCTCGGCCGCCTCGGCGAATCGGCCGGCCTGCTGATAGGCGTTGCCGAGCGAGAAGTGGGCCATGTCGTTGTCCGGATCGTCACTGGCCATCTTCTCGAACTGCGCGATCCGGGTCTCGGTGTCCATTTCGAAGCCTCCGAAGGGTGCGTTCGGACAATAGCCGTGGCGGCTGTGGGTCTGCGTGGGTGGGCCCTCCTCGGCGCTGGGTGTTGGGCGGCCGGTTCGCGTCGGCGCGATAGGTCGTTTGTGTGTCTGTTGATCACGAGACCTATAGCTCCTGCAATGTCGAACTCCGGATTGCCTTCCGACCCGCTCCGCACGCGCCTCGGCGAGCTCGACCTCGCGAGCCCGGTCGTGCTCGCGGCGGGCACGGCCGGCACGCTCGACGAGATGACGGGCGTGCTCGACGTCTCGCGGCTCGGCGGGATCACGAGCAAGTCGATCACGCGCGAGCCGCGCGAGGGCAACGCGCTTTGGCGTGTTGTGCCGCTCGAGGTCGGCATGCTCAACGCGATCGGGCTGGCCAACCCGGGGCTCGACGCGTTCATGAGCGACTACGCGCCGCGGATCAGATCGGTGCCGACGAACGTGATCGGGTCGATCGCGGGCAACTCGGTCGACGACTACGCCGCGGTCGCGCGGGCGTTCGCGACCGTCGGGCCGTTGGCGGCGGTCGAGATCAACGTCTCGTGCCCCAACGTACACGGGGGGACCGAGTTCGGCGCCGATCCCGGGGCGCTCCGCGAGCTGCTCGCGGCGTGCCGGGGCGAGCTCGGCGAAAAGCCGATGTTCGTGAAGCTGAGCCCGATCGCGGTGGGGACGCCCGGCATGGTCGAGATCGCGCGGACGGCGATCGAGGCCGGCGCCGATGCGCTGTGCCTGTGCAACACGGTGCCCGCGATGGCGGTCGACGTCGAGACGCGCCGGCCCGAGCTCGCGAACGTGACCGGCGGCCTGTCGGGCCCGGCGGTACACCCGATCGCGCTCAAGATCGTGTACGACGTGTACCGGTCGATCGCGCGGGACGCGTCGGTGCCGATCGTGGGGATCGGCGGCGTGGTTTCGTGGCGCGAGGCGGCGGCGTTCATACTCGCGGGCGCGGCCGCGGTGCAGGTCGGCACCATGACGTACGCCGACCCACGGGCGGCGAAGACCATCGTCCGTGGGCTCGGAGCGTGGACGCGGCGACAGCGGGCCGGGTCGGTCCGCGAGCTGACCGGCGGCCTGAACGCCTGAGGGTCTCCCGCCCGTGGAGCGCAGCTAGCGGGCGTCGTAGAGCGTGGCCAGGTCTTGGAAGAAGGTCGGGTACGTCTTGGCGACGCAGCCGGGGTCTTTGATCGCGACGTTGGGCCGGCGGAGGCCGATCAGCGCCAGGCTCATCGCCATGCGGTGGTCGTCGTAGGTGTCGAACTCGACCGGGCTCGCGTCTTCGGAGGTTTCGATGCCGGCCGGAGTCGGCGGGGCGAAGGTCATGCGGCCGGCGTCGCCGTCGACGTTCGAACGGACCTCCATGCCGACCTTGGCGAGCTCGGTCTCCATCGCCGCGATGCGGTCGCACTCCTTGACGCGGAGCGTCTCGAGGCCGGTCATGGCGCTGGGCCCCTTGGCGAAGCACGCGGCGGCGGCGAGCGACATCGCGGCGTCGGGCATGCCCGACATGTCGGTCTCGCGCCCGACGAGCTGCCCCGGCCCGCCCGCGATGAGCGAGCCGGCGACCGTCTGCACGCCGACGCCCATCGGGCGGAGCGCTTCGGGGAACCGGGCGTCGCCCTGGAGCGAGTCTTCGAGATCGGGGACGCGGGCGACCGAGCCCGGGCAGAGCGCGGCCGCGGCCCACCAGTAGGTCGCCCCGGACGCGTCGGGCTCGACGCGGATATCGAAGGCGTCGAGCCCGGTGGTGGGTGCGGGTTCGCCTGTTCCTGCCGCTGTTCCTGCCCCTGTGCCCGCGCCGGCTTCGGACTTGGCGTCGGGGGTCGTCGACACCGCGAGCGACGACCGGTCGCCCGACGCTTCGGTGGTCGCGCCGAGCTTCTTGAGCAGCGAGAGCGTCATGTCGATGTAGGTGCGGCTGGTGACCTCGCCTTCGATCTTCAGCCGGAGCCCACCCGGCAAGAACGCGCCGACCATGAGCAGCCCGGAGACGAACTGGCTCGACGGCAGCTCGCCGAGCGTGATGGTCGCGCCGACGGGCAGCCCCGCGGCCGGGGGCGCGAGGATGACGGGCGGGCAGCCCGGCTCGCCGGCGTAGCGGGCGGTGACGCCGACCTGCTTGAGCGCGTCGACGAGCGGGCCGATGGGGCGCTGCCGCATGCGTTCGTTGCCGTCGATGGTGATCGGGTCGGCGGCGAGGACCGACGACGCGGCCAGGAAGCGCGTGGCGGTGCCGGCGTTGTTGAGGTTGAGCGTCGCGCCGTCGGTCTTCTTCCAGCGCCCGCCCGCGCCGTTGATGCGCACGAGCGGCCCGGCGTCGCCGTCTTCCTGGTCGACCCCGGCGCCGAGCACGCGGACCGCGGCCAGCATGCGGCGGGCGTCGTCGGCCTCGACCAGCGGGCGGCGCAGCACGCTCTCACCCTCGGCCAGAGCCGCGAGCAGCAGCAGCCGGTTGGTCAGGCTCTTCGAGCCCGGGGGCGTGATCGTCGCGTCAAACCGGTCGACGCCGACGCTCGCGAGCGTGGGGATCGGCAGCGGGTCGGGCAGCTCGGCGAGCGGCAGGCGCAGGGTGGCGAGGGGGTCACGGGGGTCGGATGTGGTCATGGTTTGGCCGGTGTCTCGGGCGTGTTGGCGGCGTGTTCGCAGGAGACAGCGTCGGAGACGCGGCTAGTCCGCGGCGGATCGGAACACGGCGACGATGTCTTCGATCGGGACGACGAAGAGGCGGTTGTCGCCCTCGAGGTCGACGGGGATGCCGTGCTTGGGGTTGAACAGCACGCGGTCGTACTGGGCGACGGGGTAGTCGTGGTCGTTGCCGATCTTGTCGGAGATGGCGACGACGCGGCCGGTGAGTGTGGGGATCTCGATCTTGTCGGGCAGGTGCAGGCCGGCTTTGGTCTGCTTCTTGTCCTCGTCTTTGCGGATGAGGACGCGGTCGCCGAGCGGTTCGATGATCTCGAGCTTCGGTTGGGCGGTGGGCTTGGTCATGCGCCTGAGGTTCCTTGGGCCGGTGGGTCCGGGCGGCGTGTCGGGAGCGGTACCGTAGGGTTCGGACGGGCCGTGCTCGTACGGCCGATGAATCGGTCGGCAGGTCTTTGTGAGCCTGCCCCTGTGTCCCTGACCCGCCATCGACCTTCGTGTCTGGAGATCCTGTGGAAGCCCTGACCCGACTGATCCGCGACGTGCCCGATTTCCCGAAGCCCGGGATTGTTTTTAAGGACTTCACGCCGCTGCTGGCCGACCCGGCAGCGCTCGCGCTCGCGGTCGAGCTGATGGCCAACCCGTACCGGGGTCGGGGCGTGTCGCTGGTAGTGGGGGCGGAGAGTCGCGGCTTTATATTCGGGACGGCCATCGCGCAGGCGCTTTCGGCCGGGTTTGTGCCCATCCGAAAGCCCGGCAAGCTGCCGTTTTCGGTTCATGGTGCCGATTACGACCTGGAATATGGTCGCGACCGGCTGGAAATCCACACCGATGCGATGCTGCCTGGCGCGCGCGTGTTGCTGGTCGACGATTTGCTGGCAACCGGGGGCACACTCGCGGCATGCGCCGGGCTGCTCGCGGGCAGGTGCGGTGCGGAACTCATTGGTATTACGGTTCTTATTGAGCTCAAGGCGTTGTCAGGCCGGTCCCGGGTGGAATCGATGGGTGATTTGCACGCGGTACTCCGCTTGTAGCAATGACGTAAAAACAACCACCCGGATAACCGGGCGGCTGCACAAATCAAAGAGTTTTCGAAGTGATTAGCGGCGACGGATGCCAGTTAGGCCAGCGAGACCCAGGAGGGCAGCGGAAGCCGGAGCCGGGATGATGACGACTTCGAAGGCAATCGAACCAGCTTCACCTTGGGCGGTCTGGTACACGAAAGGATTGCCGATCGTACCCGCGAAGAAGGGGTTGGTGGTTG
>JBCBZP010000076.1:0-1881 GCA_039815285.1 Planctomycetota bacterium | reverse complement strand
TACGTGGCTTCGTACGCATTCTCGAATGAACCACGCACCAATTGGCGCGACTACCTCGCCCCGACCGTCGACGCTCTCGTCCAAAACTCGTCCACGGCGGAGGAAGCGATGGACGCCATTAATAAGGGCATATGGGATGGGATCACTTTCAAGTCCGGCTCGACGCCCTTAATTTTCGACCCTTTGTCGACAATCCTCTTCGGGTACGCGTCCTGTACGGGCATCTCGGCCGTCTTCGCCGCCGCGCTCCGCATCGCTGGCATCCCAGCTCGCGTCGCTGGCACTCCGGCGTGGAAGAACGACGTCGCCAATGGGAACCATAACTGGGTCGAAGTCTACCGTCCGGGTATTGGCTGGAACTTCATCGAAGGCTCGCCGTCGGGCGGCGGCGAGACGCTAGATAATCCTTGTGACAAGTGGTTCTGTGGTGCCTCGCATTTCCCTACTACCTCCAACAACATGACTCACGTCTATGCTGCTCGCTTCGATGCTCAAGCCAATCTGTCCATTTACCCTCTGGCCTGGGACCCGGCGAACTTGGATCAACTTTTTCGGCTTGATGTGCAAAGAGGGCGGCCTGGACATCGATACGTCCGACGAGATCCTCCGCGACACGCTCGTTACGACCGACGGCAAAATCGTCCACCCGAGACTCACCGCCTCGGCGGCTCCCAGCGTCGATTGAAGAGACCCGCGTCACCCGGTCCGCCCCGAGCAGTGCTGCTGCGGGGCGGGGCACGCATTCCCCCCGATCCAGTTACCCCTGCCAGAGCCGCCCGTCCATGGCCACGCTAACCGTTTTTGTGCTGGCGATCGTTGTCGGCTTTGAGATCATCACGAAGGTGCCGCCCAACCTGCACACGCCGCTCATGAGCGGGGCCAACGCCATCAGCGGCATCACCCTGGTCGGGGCGATTCTCGCGCTCGACTCCACCGGCGGGCCCTCCCTGTTTGCCCAATCACTGGGGTTTCTTGCCATCGCGCTAGCGATGGTCAACGTGGTTGGCGGCTTTTATGTCACCCATCGCATGGTGTCTATGTTCCAGAAGAAGTAGACGCCCCCATCCCGCGTTCGCCCCCTCGTCGCAACCAACAAAATGGGTCCATCGGGGTTTACCGTGGTTAAGCAGCCTCCGGCTCTAGCTCGAAGAAAGGGTCCCGCCCCGCCCTACTCCTACGCCGCATCGACCCGGGGAGCGCGGCGTGGCCGACGCGACGGCGAAGGAGCAGCGGGCTCGCGAGACGGTGCGCCTTAGGGTTTTCTTCAACAGAGTTTGGCGACTCCCCTCTGTCGAGCATGAGCGGACGACCGCTCGCTTTACCGATGGTAAACCTAGATGGACCACAAAAATGGCGCTGGCGATCGACACCTCGCAGCTTGCTGACGCCGCCTATCTGGCGGCCGCGGTTTTGTTCATCCTCGGTCTCAAGGGGATGACGCACCCACGCACCGCCGTGCGTGGCAACGCGCTCGGCGCGCTCGGCATGCTCGTCGCGGTGCTCGCCACCGTTGTTCGGCTCGAACTGCTGAGCGTTGGCCTCGTCGCGACGGCGATGGTCGTTGGCGCCTTCGTCGGCTTGGTGCTGGCCGTGCGGGTGCAGCTGACCGAGATGCCCGAGCTGGTCGCCTTATTCAACGGGCTCGGCGGGGCGGCGTCGCTGCTCGTGGCGGGTGCGGAGGTCACGCGGCAGTCGGCCCTTGGGGCTGCCGCGGCGGGTGAAGCCGCGGCCCTTTCCGCGAGCCCTCCGCTGGGGGGCGCCGCGTTCTACACCGCGGCCGGCGTCGCCGGCTTGATCGGCGCGGTTACGCTAACCGGATCGCTGATCGCGGGCGGCAAGCTGCAGGGGCTTTCGCTGGTCGCGCGGCAGCCGCCCGCCTGG
>JBCBZP010000042.1:0-18329 GCA_039815285.1 Planctomycetota bacterium | reverse complement strand
TTTGGCGGGGTTGCCCCCCCCCCCCCCCCGGCCCCCGCCCCCGCAGGCACCGGCCCCGCCGATAGAAGGAAGACGGACGTGTCCACGTTCGACCACCCCGATATTCCATTCTTCTTTGTTGCGACGACCGCGACCGGCTCCCAGAAGCTGGGCCTGCGGACCGCTCGCGATGAGCGGGGGCTGGCCGACGGGCTCCGCACCGAGCGGATGATACTGACGAACTCCTACCGTCTTCCGGCCATCATGTCTGCGGCGGCGGGCGGTGGTGCGGCGGGAGAGTTGCCGCTGAAGGATCAGGCGGAGGTCCATTCGCAGTTTGCCCAACTCATCGGGCGCGGCGTGCCGGCTGTCGAGGCCCTGGATGTTGTGGGCCAGACGGTGAGCCGGGCGGCGAGGCCCGCGGTGACCCGCATGATGAGCATGGTCGGTCAGGGGACGTCGTTCAGCGACGCCTGCGCGGCCGTTGGCTCGTTCGACGCGACGACGGCGGCGGTCTATCGGGCGGCGGAGCGATCGGGCGATCTCGCAGGTGCTGCCAAGCAGTTGGCGGTCACCGCGAAGCGCCGCCTGATGGTCCGGGAAAAAACAGTCACGCTTCTGATCTACCCGTCGATCGTGCTCGCTGTCAGCCTACTCGTGGGCCTGGGGATGCTGACAACGGTCGTGCCGAACGTCACGAAGGGTCTCCGCCAACTCGCCGAGAGCTCGGGCCGCGGCCTGCCGTGGTACACCGAGGCTCTCGCGGGCGCGGGTGAATTGATACGGGATCAGTGGGTGTTCTCGCTCGGGGTCTTTGCCTCGATCGTCGTCGCGATCATCCTCACGCGACGGCTGCTGATTTCAGGGACGGCGGCGTTGCTCCGGGTGCTCCCGGTGTCGAAGGACATGGCCCTCGAGACCGAGCTGGCCCGGTTCTTCAGCGTGATGAGCGCGATGAGCGGATCGGGCGTACCCGTGGCCGACGCGTTGGGCGTCGCGGGCCGGGCGTTGACGCATCCGAGGCTGGCCGCGGAGATCAAGAGCTTGCAGAAGGGCCTGGTCGAGGGCGGCTCGATGCGGACACTGATCGACCGAGTCTCGTTCTTCCCGGTCGCGACGCGGCGTCTGCTGATCGCGGCGGAGCGGTCGGGTGATCTGGAGTCGGCGTTCGAGACGCTCGCACAAGACCACACCGACGCGGTCGACCGTCAATCGGCGAGGCTGCTCGGCGCGCTCGAGCCGCTGCTCATCGTCGGGATCTTCTTGCTGATCGGTACGATGCTGTTAGCGATTATGGTGCCCATGCTGAATATCTCGCAATCAGTCTTGTAGACCCGAATGATGCCGGAGCGCGGTCCACGCCGGGGCCCGCGCACGGCCCAGCGACCGGCCGACGGCCGAACAACGGAGGACCACACCGTGCCAACGAAGACGTGCAGCAGCGTGCCCCCAAGGTCCCGTGTGTCGGGCCGGGGCTTCAGCCTCCTCGAGCTCACGCTCGTGATCGCGATTATCGGCGTGCTTATGGGCATCGCGGCGATCAACGTTGTTGGGGCGGGCGAGCGGGCCAAGAAGAAATCGACGGTCACGAGCATGAGTACGATCGACAGTGCGCTCAAGGCCTACCGCCTCGAGTACAACAGCTATCCCGAAACACTCGGACTGCTGGTCGACTTTCAGTTTCTCGACGCGCCCGTGCCGCGGGACGGTTGGGACAAAGAGTTTTACTACACGCTGCTCGCCGAGGGCAAGCAGTACAGCCTTATCAGCTACGGCGGCGACGGCCTGCCCAACACCGACGACGATCTCGATGCGGCGTATGAGCTGACCCAATGAGCACGCGTCGGTCGATGGCTCCGGTGCCGCGTCGACGTCTCCCGAACACGGGCCGGGCCCGTGGGTTTAGCTTCCTCGAAGCGGTCGCTTCCACCGCCCTGCTCGGCATCGTCGCGGCTTCGGTCCTCGGCGGCGTCGCCGCGGTCATCCGCGGGCAGGAGCGCATGAAGCACTCGCTCGCCTGTGCCGAACTGGCCAACCGACTCGTCGTCGCGTGGCTGCACGACCGCAAAGAGCTAAGCCGCACCGGCGACGTGATCGACTACGACAACGCGAGCTTCCGCTGGGAGTTCTCGCAGCGACCGATCCGCGCCGACCTTCCGCTCCCGACCGGCGTGGAGTCGCGGCAGTCGAATCTCCTGTCGGAGGTCCAGTGCACCGTCTGGCTCTACGACGGGCAGGACGCCTACGGCGACCCGTCGGGCCGCCCGAGTGTCACGATCCGGCGGGTGGTCGCCCAGCTCGAGCCGCTGGACAACCCGAATTCGACGATGCTCATCTTCGAGGATCCCGATCTGCGGAGCGAGATCATCGAGGCCGTGATCGGTGGCAGCGCCTCCACGACAGATACGCGTGCCGGCCGAAGCGCGTCGGAGCGTCAGACCGAGGGAGACGAGCGGTGAACCGTCGGGGCTTCACGCTGCTGGAAACCGTCATGGCGTCGGTCGTCGGCGCGATCGTCGCGATCGCCGCGTTCGCGCTGCTCTCGACCGTGCGCCGGACCGACGAGGGGCTCAAGAAGCGTGTGGAGTGGATCAACTCGTTCGCAAACACCCAGCGACTTGTCCGGCGCTCGCTGACGTCGCTGGCGATCGCCCCGGACACGAGCGCCGCGCAGGCTCCGCCTCTTGGGTTGCCGCGGTTTAGCCTTACCCGAGTCGGGCGGGAGCAGCGGCTCGAGCTCCTGCTCACCGAGCCCTTGCTCGGACGGATCGAGGCCGACCGGCGCCGCGTTCTGCGGCGAGGTACTGACGGGGGTGTTGAGCTTCGGTACCAGGACCTCTCAACCTTCCGGGGCGTCTTTGAGACCGTCCCGGAAGGCCGTGACCGAGCCCTGGCTCTCTACTGGAGACCGCTCCCGCCGGCCGAGCTGCCCCCAGGCGTCCGCTTCGACGCTTCAACGCTGCCCGAGCCGATCCAGATCGCGAGCGGCTTGTCCTCGGTGGTTTGGCAGGTCATGGACGGGCGTGACCGTGTGGGATCGTGGACCGCGTCGTCGAACATGGAGATGCCCGCGTACGCCGAGCTCGAGCTCCGCGGCTCGGGCAACGGCTACGCGAACTTCCTGTTCCCGCTCGATTGGGCCGATGTCTCGGAAGAGTTTGCCGCCGCGTCGGTTCCCGCTCTGCCCGATGAGCCCGACGCCGAAGGCGACGACGAGCAAATCGAAGTCGATACCGGTGTCAGCGGCGACATCGGTGACGCCGTCAGTCAGAGACCGGAAAGCCCTCGGCCGGGAACCGCCCGGGGGTCGATGTACGGGCTTTGGGGCTGGCCATGTCAAGCCGATCGGACTTCGGCGCTGAAAGGAATTTCGTGAAACGGGGGTACACGCTGCCGCTCGTGCTCCTGGTCGCGCTCGCGGCGACCGTGCTCGTGGGCACGATGTTCCAACGGCACGCGCAGAGCCGGCTTGCATCAGTCCGGCAGGTTCGGTCGTACCAGGACTATCACACGAAATATGGGGCGCAGGCGGTGCTTCGCGCGTGGTACAGCGCTTTTTCTGATCTCACCGATGAGCAGTACGCATCGATGGGTCGTCTGATCGGTCGTGTGGACCTGTCGGGTGGGGCGACGATGGACATCGAGCTCACGCCGCAGCAGGGGCTCTTGCTGGTGGGACCGGCGGCGGGCGTCGATGAAAAGCTGCTCCAAGCGGCGCGACTCCTGGGTGTCCGCGATGGATTCGCTCACCCCAAGACTCGTGCGTACGGCCCGAAGCAGGTCGACGCCGTATCGGCCGATCCGGCGGTCCTGATCGCGCTGGCCGAGGCGTGGTCGGGCGAGCGAGAAGCGGCGGAGGGATTTGCGAGAGAGGTCGTCGATCTCCGGGAGCGTGATGAATTAAAGGACTCGAACGACCTCGCGAGGGCGGCCCAGCAGGCGGAGATCGAGGGGGAGGCCCTGCAGGGGCTGCTGAACGCTTTGGTACTTCGCGGAACGTTCTATCGGTCCTTGCTGACGTTCAGCCGTCCTGGGACGTCGGGCCAGATTGAAAACCGGCAACGCTTCGTGGGGTGGGTCGATATGACCGGAGGAAGGAACGTCGGGCTGTCGGCTTCTGCCAAGTTTTTGACCTTCGAACGCCTTGGGTCCGAAAACGCTTCTCAGTGAACTGACGTGGTGTCAATCGGGCGGACCTTTTCTGCTCGTTGTTGTGAGCTCTTTGCCTCGCACCGGCGCGGCGTCGGGCGAGCGTGCTACCGGAAGGTGTCGCGTATCCTTTTTCGTACGCCCTGAGTCCGGCGGCAGAGGACGGATCCGATGAGCGTGTCACGTCAGACAGCTGGAACCGTGTTGGTGGGAGCGCGAGTCGTCGCAGCCGCGGGGTTTGTCGCCGTTGGCGGGGCGGCGCTGGTACCCGACACTGATCCCGAGGCTCTGGCCGAGCGTGTCCAGGTTGGTGGCCGTTCGATCAGCGAAAACCCGGATCCGGTCGAGCCAGACGACACCGGCTTTGTGCTCGACGCGGAGGCTCTCGAGGAGACGCTTACCCTGCTGGCGCCGCGGATCGACACAGAGGAACCCGAGACCGTCGCGCCGGGCACGGTCGCGGCCGACGCGTCGTCGGCGCAGGCGGCCCGGACGGGCGGGCCGTCGTCCGAGCTCTCGTGGCGTTATCTGGGCCGCATCCGCGTCGGACCGGTTTCGATCGCGCTCATCGCGACCGCCGAGACGGCACCGCAGCAGTCGTTGCGTGTGGGCGACGTTGTTGCCGACGATGACTTTGGCGATGTTGAGGTCTTGGAGATCGCCGCACGCTCGATCCGCGTTCGGCACGATCGGGGTGAGGCGGTTGTCGGGCTTTCGCAGCCGCGCCGGGGGGCATCGGTCTCGTCGGCCTCGCTGGTTCGCAAGCCCCAGGCGCCGGCGTCCGGTGCCGCGGCCCCGCAGGCTCGTGTGGTCGCTGAAGCGCTCGCGCAGCAGCAGGCCGACGGGATCCGCGGAGTGACGAACGCCGACGATCCGGTCGAAGTCCGCCGGAAGCGTCTCGCCGAGCTTCGCGAGCAGCGCCGCCAGCAGCGGGAACAGGCGACCCGAGACCGGGCGTCCGACAACTGATGGGTTCCGCGGGCTCCATTGTGCTGGACGGGTCGGGCGCGTTCATTCGGTCCTGCCGTGTCCTGACGTCCGACGCCGACGGCGATCCCGTGTGGTCGGTCTGGGGCGCGGGCGGGCGTGGTTTCGAGGCCGAGCCCACCGATCTGGCCGAATGGATTGCTGGAGTGTTAGCGGGCGCACCGGGCGTTCCTGACACGCTCGGGCGGTTGGTGGTTTCTGGCCCGTCGGTCCGTTGCCACTGGATCTCGACGCCCTCGACCGATCCGAAGGTGGTCCGCGGCGCGGTCGCACAAGGCCGGGTTTCGGCTTGGGGCGACTGGCCCGAGCCCGGCGGGGGCGACGGGGCGGGCCTGAGTATGGTCGATACGGGCGCCGTCGCGGTGCAGGCGGTTGCTCCCGAGATCGGCGAGGGCTGGTCTGGGCGTGTGGCGGGACTCGCCGTGGGAGACACGGCCGTACGGGTGCTGCTCGACGAGCTCGACGCCCGGCGGGTCCGGGTGGGGTTGGTGCTCAGCCAGTGGCAAGCCCTTGCCCACGCGTGGGACCCCGGGTCGGTCGTGCGTCGCTCGGGTATCGACGCGGTCGATGCGCCCGATCCCGCGACGGCCGTGATCGCTATTGACGGTCGTCCGGAGGGGGGTGGAGCGCCGACTCTTTCGTGGGCATGGTCGCGTTCGGGGGTCTTTGTGGCGGGCGGGACGCGCCGCTTCCGCGAGGGAGCGCTCGCTCGCGCGGTCTCGATGCTCGCGGTCGATTGGATGGGGTGGGCGGCCGAGGTTGGGTTTGCTCCCGAACGCGGCGTGTGCGTGCTCGATCCGCTCGCGGTCGACTCGGGCGAGGCGTTGGCTGTTCTCGACGGTCTGCCCGGAGGTGGTGCCGCGGGTCTTCCTGTCGACGCGGTGAGCGTGGAGGACCCTGTCGCGGTGACCATTGAGAGGTTGGCACGCCGGGGCGCCGCGAACGCGCCGGCCGCTGATGATCCGACGGGGTCGATCGTGGCGCTCTCGACGCGCCCGGGCCGTACACACCGTTCCATGTGTGTCTGGATTGCCCTGTCTGTCATGATCGTCGCCGGGGCGTTCGGGGTGCTTGCTTGGAAGCAGCGGAGCGCCGCGACCGCGTACGATCGGGCGGCTCTGGAAGCCGAGAAGAGCTGGCGGGCCGGTCTCACGGAGATCGATCCCGAGATCGCCAAGGATCCTTTCCCGAGGATCAAGCTCGACGACCGTATCGCGACGCTCCGCGGGCAGCTCGGGGGCGGCCGAGATGTTGGCCGGCCCCGACCCATCGCCGAGGAGTTCGATACGCTCGCATTCGTTCTCGCATCGGTTGACGGCATTGTCCTGCTGGAGTCGGGCTTTCGGACGGACCTGGCCGCGTCGCATCTCCTGCTCGTTCCGGACGTGCAGACGGGAGAGGATCTCGTGGGCATGCTCAACGGGGCGAGCCGCCACGTCGAGTATGTGGGCCGATTCCCGCCGTCGTCTCGGCGGTCGCGGATTTACAGCGCCTCGCAGTTTCCTGAGCTGCGGGACCACCGTGAATTCTCGCTCACCGGCGTGTGGCGTGAGCCCTCGGACGGCGGCGGGGGTGCGCCGTGAGCGGTCCGGAGCGTGATCCGTCTCTCGAGCGGCTCCTGTTGCGTCGCCGGGCGTTGACCGCCGAGGGTCGTCACCGTCCGGTCTGGATGCCGGTTCTGGCGGTGCTCGTTGCTCTTGTGGCGGGCGGCTGGGTGATTCTGGAGTCGGCCGGGGTCTCGGCGGCAGAGCGGCGGCACGCAGGGGCCATCCGTGCGGCGTTCCAGATCGAGCAGAGCATCGCTACGCTCGCGTTGCTCGAGTCCCAGGCGGAAGATCGGCCCGGGATCGGCTCGAACGACTCGGGCTTGGGGCCGAACACGCTGGTGCTCGCCGCGGCGCGGCGAGCGGGCCTCGACGAGCCCGACCCCGCGAACGCCCGGAGTGAGCGCATCCGGGACGGCATCACTCGGGTGACGTACGCGTACTCGAACGTGCGCCACCCCGAGATCGGTCCGCTGCTGCGTTGGGTCGCGGAGGTCCGGGGCGAGGCGCCTTGGATGTCTGTCGGCGCGTTGAAGGTAGAGAATCTTGGAGCAGTGGGCTGGAAGATAGACGTGGCCTTTGAGCAGATCGAGAGCGGCAGATGATGACGCCTGAAAGACGTGCCGGTCGACCCCGGTTCGGGACCCGTCGTGACGACACGCTCGGCTCGCTCACAGGGCGCGTCGGGCTGAGCCTGGCCGTCCCGCTCCTGATGTGGGGCTGCGCGAAACCCCCTCTGACCCCGCAGCCGGGCGACCTGGCCGCGGCGGTCAAGCTGGCCGAGCGGGGTGAGGAGCTGGTCGCGGAGGACGAGCTCAGGGACGCCGAGCGGTACTACATCGCCTCGCTGCGGGCCAACCCGGGGCAGTCGAGTGTATGGAACAACCTCGGCGTCGTGTACCTCGGGCAGAACAACCTCTTGGATGCAAGGCGTGCCTTCTCGCAGGCGATCGAGACCGAGCCGAGGGAGGTCCGCCCGTACGTCAACCTTGGGCTGCTGTGGTTGGAGATCGACGCGGCCCAGTCCGAGCAGTACTTCGAGCAGGCACTCCGGATCAACTCCGGTTCGCTCGAAGCGATGCGGGGGCTCGTGCAGGCGAGGAAGCGGTCGAACGCGCGGGCCAGCCAGGACACGCTGGATCTGATCCAGGCGGCCCTCCTGTACGAGCGAGACCTCGAGTGGCGTGGGTTCTTCCGGCTCGAGCGTGAGCGTCTCGAGGCCGAGATGCTCGGGAACCGAGACCGCTTCGATGCCAGCGGCCTCTGACGGGGACGCGACCTGCTGGGCACACCCGGGCGCTACAGCAGGTCCGCCGCGAGGCTCGCCAGCTCGGACCGCTCGGACCTCGCGAGCACGATGTGCCCGACGAGCCCGACGCCTTTCATTTTTTCCACGGCGAAGGACAGGCCGTTGGACGACTGATCGAGGTACGGGTTGTCGATCTGTTCGATGTCGCCGGTGAGCACGATCTTGGTGCCCTCGCCGACGCGGCTGACGATGGTCTTGACCTCGTGCGGCGTGAGGTTCTGCGCCTCGTCGACGATCATGAACTGGTGGGGGATCGATCGCCCTCGGATGTAGGTGAGCGGCTCGAGCACGAGCTTGCCGTCGGCCATGAGCCGCTCGATGCGCTGCTCGGTGGTCTGGCTGTCGGCGTGCTGGTTGGGCGAGCCGCGGGTGGAGAGCAGGTAGGTGAGGTTGTCGAAGATCGGCTGCATCCAGGCGGAGAGCTTCTCGTCCTTGTCGCCCGGCAGGTAGCCGATGTCGCGGCCCATGGGCATGATGGGCCGGGCGACGAGCAGCTTCTCGAAGCGTTCCTCGCCGAAGACCTTGCTCATGCCCGCGGCGACGGCGAGCAGCGTCTTGCCCGTGCCCGCCGAGCCCAGCAGCGTGACGAGCCGGACCTCGTCGTCGAGCAGCAGGTCGAGCGCCATCTTCTGCTGCACGTTGCGCGGGACGATGCCGTAGACGGGCTTCTTGAAGTCGCTGACGGGGATGAGCGTGTCGGTGTCGGCCATGCGCGTGGCGAGGCGCCGGGCGAGGCCCGTGTGGTTCGGGTTCTCGGCGTCGCGCAGCACGAGGAACTCGTTGGGCTGCACCGCCCGCTTGACCAGCCGCCCGTCGGGCGCCTCGTCGACGAGGTAAGGCTCGAGCTCGCGCATCTCGAGCGCCTTCTGCTGGTAGAGCTTGTCGATCAGTCGTCCGTCGCACGAGAGCTCGCTGAACCCGGCGTAGAGCCGCTCGGCGTCGACCTTCTGGTTCTCGAAGTCCTCGGTGCGGATGCCCAGCGTGTCGCTCTTGATGCGGGCGCCCAGGTCCTTGGAGACGAACACCGCGCGGACGTCGTGCTGGTGCAGGGCGTGCGCGCAGGCGATGATGTGGTTGTCGGGCTTGTCGGCGGCGATGACCTCGTGCCGCTTGTGCTTGGTGGTGTCGATGCGGATGGTGCCGGACGCGCCGCCGGGCCCGAGCTTGGCGCCGTCGGGCAGCGTGCTGAGCCGCGACCACTCGACGCCGCCGGTGAGCGTGCCGAGCTCGCGGAGGCGGTCGAGGTGGCGGATGCAGGCGCGGGCGTTGCGGCCGACGTCGTCCTCGCGGCGCTTCATCGCGTCGAGCTCTTCGATGACGGGATAGGGGATGACGACGTGGTTCTCCTCGAACACGAACAGGGCCGCGGCCGAGTGGAGCAGCACGTTGGTGTCGAGCACGAAGTGCTTGACCGCCCGGACGGAATCGGTCGGTCGGACGCCGGCGGGGGACGGGTCGTTCGAGGCGTTCTGGCTCTGGGCCCGGTCCCCTTTGGCGTGGCGTCCCGGCGCGGCGGGCGGCCCGGGATTCACCGAGGCCGGCGCTGTCGCGGCCGGGCTCGCCGAAGCCCCCGCGATCGGCGCGTTGGCAGACGGGTGGGCGGGCGTCGGAGCGGGGGGGTCCACGGGGTCGCGCCTGGTCTTGGCCGTCACTGATCGCCTCCTCCTGGGCTCCTCGGCTGCCTCCGGCGGCCGCGTGTGTGTCCGGTGCGGGGTTCCCGTTTGAACGGGCGTCCTCTGCCAGTGACAGCGTATCGGATGGCCGGCCCGTCTGTCGGGGGTCTGTCTGCCTGTACTCTTTGCCTGCCCGTCCTAGGGAACGAACGCAGCGGCGATGAGCACGCCCGCGGCCGGGATCGCGAAGCCGGCTTTGATCGCGGTCGAGAGGAGTCGTCCGGTGGCAGCGCCGGCGGCGATGCGCCGCCACTCGTCGGTCGGGCGGCGTTTGAAGCTGCCCTCGGCGACGGCCGCGCCGAGGAACGCTCCGATCACGCCGCCGACGATGGTCCCCACAATGGGGATCGGGATGGCCGGCGTGCCGACGATCGCGCCGGCCATGCCGCCGACGGTCGCGCCGACGAGCCCGGTCTTGCTCGCGCCCGCCCTGGCGGCGCCGGCGGCGGACGCGGCGAACTCGGCGACCTCGGCCGCGACGGCGAGCAGGCCCACCACGCCCAGCGTCCACCACGAGTAAAGCCCGGGCTGCCACCACTGGCAGGCGATCGCGACGAGCAGCATGATCCAGATACCGGGGAGCGTGAGGGCGGTCAGCAGGACGCCGAGCAGGGCGAAGAGCGTGACGATGGAGGCGGCGACGTAGATCATGCCGAAGCTCCGCCGGCCGGTTGCCCTACGCCGGGCGGCTTCGCGGCGGCGAGGGGTGGCGAGGGGTGGGGGGGGGTGGGGGGGGACGAGCCGGGCGTCTAGGAAGCTGGCTGCTCTTGGCCGTCGTCGTCTTCGGGCGAGCCGTCGCCCGCGCCGACCGACGCGAGTTCTTTGGCTTCTGCCGCGGACGCTTCCGCGTCCTCTTCTTCGAAGTCTTCAGGGAAGGCGCTGCGGTGCATCTCGATGACCCACGCCTCGAGCGGGTCGTAGCGGTAGAGGTCGAGCTTGAGCTCGCGGCCCGCCAGCGACTCGTGATTCTCTTTCATCTTCAGGAAGATCAGGAACTTGTCCCACTTGCGCTTGTCGAACTCGGCAACCTGCTCGGGCACGATCGTCTCGCCTGTGGGAAGCGTGAGCCGGAGTGTGTCGGGGTCGAAGCGGTAGGTCTTGCTCATGATGGTGGTCATGAACGCGGTGCCGACGAACGCCGCGCCCACGCCCACGCCGATGAAGATGTACTGCACGGGGATGTCGTACGCCTCGAGCGGCTTCGGGGCCGACCGCGGCTGCCCGCTGGGGTCGACCCACTTGGCCCGGAGCTCGGTCAGCGTCTGGCCCGGGTCGTCGATGTGGGCCCGTTCGGTCGTGAGGCGGAACATCACGTTGAGCGCTTCGAGGTAGTCCAGCAGCGCGAGCTGCTCGCGGGCGGGCTCTGCATCGGCACGGTTGGTGCTTGTCACGGCGGTCTCGAGCTGGGATCGCCGGTCGCGGAGCTCTCCCATGACCTCGGCCGGATCCTCGTCGACGGGCACGCCGACCGGGCCGTCCCAGCCGTAGGCGGGGCGGGCGGCCTCCAAATACTCGAGTAGCCGGTACGACGCGACCCGCTCGCCGCGGTTCGGGTAAGCGACGAACGCGTCGTACACGCCCCAGGCGCCGAGGCCGACGGGCACCAGCGTCATCAGCAGCGTCTTGAGCAGCCACATCGTCGCGGGCCGCGTCTTGGTCGCTGTCGGCGGCGACCCGGGCTCTTCTGATTTGGCATCATCAGACGCTCGCGGGTCACCACGTGTCTCTGCGTCACGTGTCTCAGCGTCGTGGGTCTCGGCGTCGTGGGTCTCGCTCATGCTTGCTCCGCTTGATGGGGCCCCGGTCGCCCGGCCCTGGTCTGCCTGGCAGACCCGATTGGGCGTTCAGCATGCCCGCTTACTCGATGTTCGGCGTTCTGGTTGCTCGTCTTCTGGGCCTACACCCGCGGTGCACGGTGAAACCAATCCTTCCACCAACTCCGCATCCAGTATCGCCCGCCCGCCGAGCGGAGCATCGACCCGAACCCCCCGAGCCTTGATTCTCGGACCGGGATTCTGGGGATGGAGGGCAGTCGCCCCGTCAGGGCATACGTCAGCCAGATCTCGTGCTCCCGACGCATCGCCCGAGCCCTGTGTTCGAGCGGGATTCGGCGGGGTGAAAAGCCCAACATCACAGAATACTAGCGGGAGCGAGCCGCTGCTCGCAGCGCCTTAACGGGTGTTCTTGACTTTCGACCGCCGCTTGTTGGGCGAGCTCTGGGACGGCTTTGACCGTATCCAGAGGTCCGGAACCGCGTTGCCGACGGGTGCCCGGTAGAGGCGGTTGAACCAGCCCGGTCTCTGATTGGTCGCTGCGGCTTGGGTTGTCGCGGCTTCGACCGCTCCTGTCCGACCTGAGCACGTGACCGACATGCGGGTCCATGACAGCAGGCCCTCGGCCCCGCCGACGGGGCGGCCTTGGATCGAGATCGCGGCCGACGGGTGAGCGAGCGGCATTGGCCAGGCGTTTCGTGTCAGGACCGACGGGTGGCCCCACCCATCGAGGTCGACCTTGCCAGGCTGGTCCGAGAACACACCGAGTCCAATCACCGGCGCGAGCAGTGCGAGCACTTGGCGCGCCTCCTCAGCTTCGACGAAGGGGACCACAACCATGACCCCCTCTTGGACCGGGATGGCTGGGGATTGAGCCGGAGAATCAGCGTCTTCACCCGAGTCGAACGCTTCAGGGGAGGCGTCGAGCAGCACGACCGGGCGGAACCGGCTGTTGACGGTCTTCGGCTCGACGATCCCCGACGCCGACGATGCGCCCTGGCCAAGGGCTCGTCGCGCGAAGCGATAGGCCGTGGCGGGATCGGCGACGTGCCTGGGCTTTGCCCCCGCGGCTCGCGGACGGAGCGTGGTCGCGAAGCGGTCGAGGAGCTCGTGGCGGACGAGGACGAGGGCCGGCAGCGTGGGGAGCCCGGGCTGTGAGCCGGTGAGCGCGGCCCATGCCTGCCGCGCGGCGTGCTCGGGATGGTCCGTCACGATCGCTGCGGTGGTCGGCCGCTTGACCCGTTCGGCTGGTTCGGCCCGGTCGATTGAATGGTCGTCGGGCGCGGCGTTGATCGGGCAAGTCTCGTCGCTCACGCTCCGCCACGCGGTCGACGCGAGCTCGAGAAGCAGCGTCTGGGCATCTGCCTCGGGCCCCTCGGGCCGGACGTCGACGCGGTTGCCGGCGACGACCGCCTGCAGCAGGTCGACCCCCAGAGGCAAGAGGTCGGCGTGCGGGTCGAGCAGGAGACGGCCGCGCTCGAGAGAGGCATGTGCGGTGTTGGGTGTGATTGGGCCGTGTGCGTTGGGACTTGGGGCGGCAGGGCCGGGCGGCTCGGCGTCGCCGAGGGGCACGCGGACGGTGCGGGTCTGCCACTGGCGGAGCCAGGGCGGCGTGCCTCGGGCGGGCCGATCGGCGAGGACGAGGTCGGCGTGGTGTTCGTGCCAGCGGATGTGGGCCGCGAGGGGGGCGAGCTGTGAGGTGGCAAGGCAGGGAGCGATGGAGCGCTCGGCGAGGTCGGGCGCGTGCCGGACGATGAGCCCCCGCCAGCGGCGGGCCCAGCGGAGGCGGAGCGGCAGCCCGTCGAGCGATCGACTCATGGGTTCAGCGTATGGGGTCTCTCGGCGTAGTGTGGTGGTGTGGTCACATCCGGGCAGAGCCCGGGCAGAAGGAGGCACCGCCGTGACGACTGCCAACGCCGCGAACCCGTTCGAAGCCCGCACGGCCGAGACGCTGCACGCGCTCGAGGCGTCCGGGCAGTACAAGCACCTGCAGGTGCTGGACTCGCCGATGGACGCGGTGGTAAGGATGCGCCGGCCGGACGGGAGCTACCGCGACACGCTCTGCTTCTGCAGCAACAACTACCTGGGATTGGCGAATCACCCGGAGGTCGTTGAGGCGGGCATCGAGGGGCTGAAGACCTACGGCGCGGGCACGGCTTCGGTCCGGTTTATCTGCGGCACGTTCGAGCCGCACGAGCGCCTCGAGCGGGCGATCGCCGATTACATGGGCACCGAGAGCAGCTACACGTTCGTGAGCTGCTGGACGGCCAACGAGGCGCTCTATCCCACGTTCGCCGAGAAGGGCGACCTGCTGCTGTCCGACGAGCTGAACCACGCGTGCATCATCGACGGCATCCGGCTGGCGACCGTGATCAAGAAGGGCGTCCATAAGGGCGTGTACCGGCACTCGGACATGGACGACCTGCGGGAGAAGCTGCGGGCGGCGCGGGACAACCCGGACGTCACGGGCCAGGTATGGGTGGTGACCGACGGCGTGTTCAGTATGGAGGGCGACATCGCGCGCTTGCCCGAGCTGCGCGCCCTGTGCGACGAGTTCGGGGCGGTGCTGGTCGTCGATGACTCGCACGGGCACGGCGTGATGGGCGAGACCGGTCGGGGCACGCACGAGCACCACGGCATAGTCGGCGGCGTCGAGCTGTTTACCGGCACGCTCGGCAAGGCGCTCGGCGGCGGGGCGGGCGGGTTCATCGCTGGGTCGCGGGCGGCGACGGAGCTTATGGTCCAGCGGGGGCGGCCCACGCTGTTCTCGAACGCGCTGCCCGTGACCATCGCGTGCTCGGCGGCGAAGGCGATCAAGATCCTCCGGCGCGAGCCCGAGCGCGTGCAGCGGCTCCGCGACAACACCGCCTACGCCCGCGCGAAGATCACTGGGGCGGGCTTCGACGTGATCGAGTCGCCCACGGCGATCTGCCCGATCATCGTGGGCGAGACCGCCAAGGCGATCGCGATGAGCCAGCGGCTGCTCGAGCTCGGCGTGTTCGTCATCGGCTTCGGGTACCCGGTGGTGCCCGAGGGGACGGCGCGGCTGAGGATCCAGATGTCGGCCGCGCACACGACCGAGCACGTCGACGAGCTGGTCGGAGCGCTCAAGAAGTTGTAACCGGTTGCGCTCGGACGACGCGGGCCGTCTCGCGGAGTTTCCGGTCGACGGCACCACGGTGAACATTCCCGCGTCGTAGCTCGGGATGACGGCAGACCGGTGGACGTACGCCGATTCGTACGGGCCGTGGATCGAGCCGATCCGTGACCTTCTGTCGGAGCCGGTGAGCCGGCTGACGGACGACGACCTGATGCTGGTCGTGGACCGGCCCGCGGACTTGTTCGACGACTGGCCCGTGGTGATGGTGGCTGTGCGTGACCTCGCGGCCGTGGCGCGGGACGGGGGCTTTGTCGGCGTCGTGTTCGACAACGAGGCGTACAGCGAGTCGGTGTGAGACTGGCCGAGCGCGGTCGAGCTCGCGAGGGATCAGGCGACGGCCGAGCCCGAGGAGCAAAGCTCGGGCGAGTAGACGTCCGGTCAACGTCACGGGCGTTGGCGTGGGTGGCGTGGGTGGGCAATACGATGGTTCGCGCTTGACGGCGTGGGTCGGCCCAACTTCTGTAGTGCTGTGGCTCGACCCTTGGACACCGCCCTCGACACGACGGGCACGGCGCGATCGACCGAAGGCGCGCGTGTGCTGGTTGTTTGCCCGAGCTGGGTCGGCGATGCCGTGATGGCGACGCCGGCGATCCGGCGGCTGCGGCAGGGGCTCGTGGCGAGCGGGGGGGGCGAGTCGGTCGTCGTCGACGGGCTGATGCGGCCCGGGATCGACCGCGTGCTCGCGCCGGGCGGCGTCTCGCCGGTAGCGCGGCTGTTCGACGGCGTGCATGTGGGCCGCCCCAGAGGGCTGGGCGGCCGGCTGCGGCTCGCGGGCGTGCTGCGTCGTGAGGCGTACGACGCGGCGCTGCTGCTGACCAACTCGTTCAGCACGGCGCTCGTCGTGCGGTTTTCGGGCATCCCGCGGCGTGTCGGCTTTGCGCGCGATGGGCGGGGCGTGCTGCTGACCGAGTGCCTCCGCGCGCCGCGGCGTGACGGCGGCTGGGCGACGGTGCCCGCGGTGGATTACTACTGGCACGCCGCGGGGGCGCTGCTGGGCGAAGCCGGGCCCGAGGGCAACGGGCTGCGTGCGGGGGATCGATCGGGCGGGCATCGGCTGCCGATCGGCGCGGCGCTCGAGCTGCCGATCGGGGATGAGGACATCACTGATGCCCGGCGTGTGGCGGGCAAGCTCGGGCTGGAGGGCGCGTTCGCCGTGCTTAACCCGGGGGGGAACAACGTGGCCAAGCGGTGGCCGGCGGAGCGCTTCGGCGAGGTCGCCCGACGGCTTTCGGGCCGCGGGCTCGCGGTGCTGGTCAATGGGTCGCCGGGCGAGGCCGGGGTCGTCGACGAGGTGGTCGCGGCGAGCGCGGGGGCGGGCCGGAGCCTGGTCGAAGCGGGGGGCACGCTCGGGTCGTTGAAGGTGCTGGTCTCGCGGGCGTCGCTGCTGGTCACCAACGACACGGGCCCGAGGCACTTCGCCGCGGCGACGAGGACGCCGGTGGTCTCGCTGTTCGGCCCGACCGACCACCGGTGGACCTGCATCCCGACGCCGGGCGGCGAAGAGGTGGTGCTGGCCGACCCGACGCTACCGCCCGAGCTGTCGGCGAACGACCACCCCGACCGCTGTCGGGTGGACCGGATACCCACCGAACGGGTGTGGCAGGCCGCAGAGTCGCTGCTGGAAGCGCCGCCGATCGAGGCCGGGCGGCCAACGGGTTGGAATTCGGGCGGGCGTGATCTACCATGACGGCCCGGACCGGCGTGATCGCGTCGGCTTCGGGTATGGACATTCCGGGGACGTAGCTCAGTTGGTAGAGCGCTTGCATGGCATGCAAGAGGTCGTCAGTTCGATCCTGATCGTCTCCACTTTCGTAAGACTTGCCGAACGCATGACTTGGCGTACCCGCTCGACGGAGAGCGGCGCGGCCCGGAAGGCTCGGAAACCGGTAGATACCGGATTCCGCCACGGAGCCCGTCGCGATGGCGAAATCGTCACCCCGCATCCCGAAATACCGCAAGCACAAGCCGTCTGGCCAAGCTGTCGTCACGCTCAACGGGCATGACCACTATCTCGGGCCCCATGGCACCGAGGTCAGCAAGAACGAGTACGACCGCCTCATCGCTGAATGGCTCGCAACCGGTCGGACCGGGCGCCGGTCGGATGCGGCGATCACAATTGATCAACTCACCCTCGCGTACTGGAAGCACGTCCAGGGCTACTACGAGCCAAGGACGGCCGGCGGTATGAAAGTCGCGCTCCGGGGGTTCCGGAGGCTCTACGGCCCTCAAGAAGCCCGTGAGATCGGCCCAATCGCCTTAAAGGCGTTTCGCCAGGAGTTGATCGGCGAGGAGTTGTCCCGGGTCTCGGCCATACCAAGATCGAGACCACTCAGGTCTATGCGGAGCGCAGCCGATCACTCGCGGACTAGATCGCGTTGGCGAGCGGCTGAGCCGCCGAAGAGAACACCGTGGCCCGGCGTGAGCCTGAGCACGGCCTTGGTTTACTTGCCCATGAGCATGGGGTCGTCGTCATCCAGATCGGTCGAACGCAAGAGCTGCTCTAAGTCACCCACCCTTTGGCTGAGGCCTTCAAGGTGTTCCCGCGTGGAAGCGGGTTGCCAGACTTACCGATGAACGGTTGAGGGTTTGCTGCGACCGCCGCCCAGACACCGGCCACCAGAGCCCTCATCGGCGCGACGTATTGGTTTGGTCGTGAAGGATTTGCTTTACGAATGTACAGCTTCGCACACTTCGCTACCCACTCATTCAAGAGGTCTCGATCGGACCCGCGGAGATTTGCGATCAGACTCGAAAGCGCCTCGCTGCGAGTCTTTGTGTTTACCGTGCAGCCATGTTGCAGAAGTGCTTCAAGCTCGTCCTTGAATCTCGTAACGGTTTCGGCATCGTCGAGCCGTTTCTCATCAACCTCTGCGGCTTGATGATCGTCGACTTGCCACGGGCGCCCCCGAAGATCGTTGCGACCCAGCATGTCTGCAACCTCGTTCTTGATGATCTCCAGGAAGCCCGCGTCGTCTTCTTCTTCGTAGGACGCACGCAACGCGGCGGTCGTCGGCTCGAATCTCAGCGTGATCGGCCGGTGAATCCAAAGCACTTGGAATTGCGTCCGGAACCGGTTGGCATTCGAGTCGGCAAGATGGAAGAGCTTCGCCATGAGCTGAGGCATCAGCGAGTCAGGCACGAAATCAAGCAGGAGTCGCGCATGGAATCGACGCTTCGGCATCGACGCGGACGGTTCGGGAAGGTTGTCTGGGATGAGCCAGGTATCAGGTGCAAACTCTTGTGCGGCAGGGATCTTCACGATGAGCCGGCAGCGTTCGAGGAGTTGGATCAACAGCGCGACCGTGTGGCGGTCGCCGTCGCCCATGCCCAGTCCAGCGCCGTAGGCGATCCGGGCCGTGAGCGGGGACTCTTCGAAGACCGGAAGTGTCTCTTGCTTGCCGTATCGGTCCATGAACATCGCGTACACGGGCCCGCGTACCCACGCGGGACTGAAAAGCCGCGATTTGAGCAAGTCGCTGTCTGCCACGTCCGGTCGATCGCCCAACCAGTGGACGACGCCCATGTCTCTGAGCAGCGTCAGATCGGTCGTGGCCCGCTCGCGTTCAAGATCGGATGCGTCGTCTGTGAGCTCGCATACCTCCGCTTCAAACTCGTTTGACCTGCCCCCCAGAATCTAGTCCAGCCGCTATGCGACAATTTGGCGAGATGGACGCATCTGGGAAGGCAGGTCAGACATGGCGAGGATCCGGCATTCGGCGGAGCAGATCATCGGCAAGTTGCGTGAGGCGGAGGTGC
>JBCBZP010000046.1:0-16954 GCA_039815285.1 Planctomycetota bacterium | reverse complement strand
AGGAGGGGGTGGCGAATCAGCTCGGCAACCTCGGCCTGATCGAACAGACGCGTGGGACCCTCGATGCGGCGGAGGACTACTACATGCGTTCGCTGGCGATCGACGAGGAGCTCGGCCGGAAGGAGGGGTTGGCGGCGACGCTCGGCAACCTCGGCCTGATCGAACAGACGCGTGGGAACCTCGATGCGGCGGAGGACTACTACATGCGTTCGCTGGCGATCGACGAGGAGCTCGGCCAGAAGGAGGGGATGGCCAACCAGCTCGGCAACCTCGGCGGGATCGAGATGACGCGTGGGAACCTTGAAGCCGCCCGCTCGCTCTGGGTTCGGTCGCGTGATCTCTTTGCTGAGATCGGCATGCCGCACATGATCGAGCAGGTTCAAGGCTTGATCGACGGCTTGGGCGACGCGACCTGAGCGGGTTGGGGGGGGCGGGGGGCGCGCGGGCGGCTTGGTCGGCACTCGCTTCTGCGCCGTTCTGCCCTTGCTCAGATGTCGTCGGGCCGGATGTCGGGCCGGATCTCGGGCAGAAGTCCGAGCTTTCGGCCGACTTTGTACCACAGGCGGGTGCGGGCGGACCAGGCGCTTTGTTTGAGTGCTTCGATCTCGGCCTGCTGCTCTTCGACGAGCGTCGCGAGGGCGCGGGTGTCTTTTTCGAGGCGGTCAACTTTGCCTTCGGGCGTGGCGTCGGGGTCGGGGCGCATCAGGGGGTTCCGGCGGGTGTGGTGAGCTGGTCGATGAGGTCTCGGTTGTTGGCGCAGCGGGGGCACTTGTGCTGGCCGCCGAGCTTGTTGTTGTCGTCGAGCCAGCGGTGGAAGGCGCCCGCCGCGAGCGGGGTGATGGTGGGGGGGGCCATGCCGAGCGAGTCGGTGCGTTTGGTTTCGTAGTCGGCGTTCTGGTCTTTGAGCGAGCGGTCGAAGCGGTCGGCGAAGGCGGCGAGCGCGGCGGGGCTTATCGCGGCGGTCTCGATGGCGAGCTCGAGCCCGGGGCGGGTGGCTTGGGTCTGGTAGACGGGGGCGGCGGTGAACTCGCCGTGGGCGAGGCCGGTGGCGGCGGCGGCTTCGGCGACGGCGTTCTCGATGTGCTCGACGATGAGGTTCTCGCCGAACGCGTTGATGAAGTGCTTGTGCCGCCCGACGATGCGGAGGCGGACGGGCCCTTCGTCGGCGAGGGTGTCGAACTCGACGACGTCGCCGAGGACGTAGCGGAAGAGCCCGGCGCAGGTGGAGAGGACGACGACGTAGCGGGTGTTCTTTTCGACCTCCCAGGCGGCGCGGGCGTCGGGCGCGTCGGAGTTGATCTGGCCGGTGTTGATTTGGTCCGTGTTGATCTGGTCGGCGGGGACGAACTCGAAGAAGTTCGAGCGGTCGACGCAGAGCCGCAGGCCGCGGTCGCCGGGCTCGTCCTGGATGGCGACGAACGCCTCGGAGGCGGGGTAGAGCTCGAGCCGGTCGGGGAGGTCGTCGTGCTGGCCGGCGGAGTACTTCTGGGCGAGGCTGTGTTGGAAGGGGTCGTAGCGGACGCCGCCGTGGACGAACAGTCGGAGGTTGGGCCAGACATCGGCGACGCGGTCGGCGCCGGTGAGCTCGAGGACGCGGTCCATGAGGACGCCGGCCCAGGAGGGCATGCCCGAGAGCATGCGGATGTCCTGGGTCATGCTGAGGCGGGCCATCTTGTCGATCTTGGTGGGCCAGTGGCTCTCGAGGGCGATCTCGGGCCCTGGGGAGTAGACCTCCGAGATGGGCCAGGTGATGAGCGGGGTGACGATGCCCGAGAGGTCGCCGGTGTTGACGCCGTGGGCGTTGGTGGTGAGGTCGGATGAGCCGCCGAGGAAGAGGCAGCGCCCGGCGAAGAGGTCGCTGAGGCGGTGCCCGCGTCGTCGGGCGTGGGCGAAGATATCGAGCGAGCAGAGGTAGTTGCTGCGGAGCATGTCGCGCGAGACGGGCATGTACTTGTCGCCCGCGGTGGTGCCCGAGGTCTGGGCGAAGTCGCGGACGAGCCCGGGCCAGAGCACGCCTCGCTGGCCGTCTTCGCGCATGCGTCGGCAGGCGTCGCGGTAGCCCTCGTAGTCGCGGACGGGCACGGCGTTCCGGTAGGCTGGCAGCAGCTCGTCGTCGGGCAGCGCGGCGAGCGCGGCGAAGCCGAACGCCCGGCCGATCTCGGTCGACCGCGCCCGGGTCAGGTTGCGCCGGAGCACCCCGAGCTGGAGCCGGCGGGTGTGCTGCTTCCAATACTCGGGGTCGTCGAGTTGGTGGACGCGGAGCTCGAGCCGTGCGGCGAGGGCGGCTCCGATGGCGGCGGTCCAGCGGCCGGTCGCGGGCACGGCGGTCAGCCCTTGGGGGCGGTTCGGAGTTCGTGGGCGAACGTCCGCATCGCGTCGGCGAAGGGCTCTGGCTGCTCGATCATCGGCGCGTGCCCGCAGCGGTCGAGCCAGACCATGCGGCTGTTGGGCATGAGCGACGCGAACGCGCGGCCGGCCTCGGGCGGGGTCACCGTGTCTTCCTTGCCCCAGACCAGCAGCGTGGGCTGGGCGATGCCCGCGATCGTGTCGCCGAGGTGGTCCTTACGGGCCGAGCGGCTCAGGCGGACCATCGCGCGGGCGCCGTCCTTGGTCGACAGCTCGGCGTGGGCCCGTTCGATGTCGGCGTCGGAGACGTGGTCCTTATCGAAGAAGAGCTCGCCGATCTTCTCCCGGAGCCAGCGCCGGCTGGGGCGAAGCTCGATCGAGCCGATCTGGCTCTTTTCGAGCAGCCCGCTGGAGCCCGCGAGCACGAGCGAGTGGACCAGGTCGGGGCGGGTGAGCGCGAGCTTGAGGGCGACGTGGCCGCCGAAGGAGTTGCCGACGAGCGTGACCGGTCGGTCGAAGTGGTCTTCGAGGAAGTTGGCGGTCAGGCTGGTCGCGCCGTGGATGGAGCAGTCTTTGCCGCGGAGGCGCAGGAGGGGGATCTCGAGCAGCGTGCAGCGGGCGGCGTCGGTGATGCTCTTGGCGACGTGCTCCCAGTGCTCGTTGAGCCCGACGAGCCCGTGCAGGAAGCAGAACTCGGGGGCCGCGGTGGTCGCGCCCGGGAAGGTCGCGACCCGAGCGACGACCTCGGTGCCGGCCTCGCCGACGATGCGGCGGTCGATCTGGTCGGAGCTTCTGGTCAGCACGCTCACTGGGTTCCTCTGATCGCTGAGCCGGGTTGGACGGACGGGGCTCTCAGGACGGGGCCGGCTGTGTGAAAGGCGGTATGACTCGCGCGGGAACGAGACCCGCCGTTCTTAGCTTTGATGGTAGGGATGGAAGGGGGCGTGGTCATGGGGCGATGGGTGCTTGTTGGGGCCGCTCCCGGACGGTGCCGTCGACCAGCCAGACAGTCCGGTCGGCCCGGTTTGCGACGCGTTCGGAGTGGGTCACGAGCACCATCGTCAGCTCCCGCTCGGCCTTGAGCTCGTCGAGCAGGTCGAGCACGTCGTCGCCCGCGGCCCGGTCGAGGTTGCCGGTGGGCTCGTCGGCCAGCAGCAGCGCGGGCTCTGTCACCAGCGCCCGGGCGATCGCGACGCGCTGGCGCTCCCCGCCCGACAGCTCGGCCGGGCGGTGGCGGAGACGCTCGGCCAGGCCCACACGGGTCAGCAGCTCGGTCGCCCGGCGGTCGGTCTCGCCCGCGATCGAGAGATACTCCAGGCGCGACCGCCCGACCATCGCGCCCAGGCGGACGTTGTCGAGGACGCTCAGCTCTGGCAGCAGGTGGTAGAACTGGAAGACGAAGCCGACGTCGCGGGCGCGGTAGCGGTCGCCGGCGAGGGGCGCGTCGCGGAACCGGATCGAGCTCGGCCGATCGGGGGAGGACGCCTTGTCGGGCGTGTCGAGCCCGCCGAGCAGGTGCAGCAGCGTGCTCTTGCCCGAGCCCGACGCGCCCAGGATGGCGACCGTTTCGCCCTGTTCGATCGAGATCGACGCCCCGTGCAGCACCGGCACGCGGACGCGGCCCAGCCGGTAGGTCTTGTGGATGTTGTGGGCTTCGATGAGTGGCATAACGGGCGGTCGGTCTGGTCTGCTGGTCTGGTCTGCTCGTCTGTTGGGGGGTGGTTGCTATTCGAATCGGAGGGCTTGGACCGGGTCCATGTTCGCGGCCCGCCACGCGGGGACGAGGGCGCCGACGGTCGACGACAGCAGACCGGCCGCGGCAATGATCGCCGCCTTGACCGGGTCGAGGTCGCTTGGGATCGTCGAGAAGTAGTACACGGAAGGGTCCCAGATGACGAGGCCGAACGCCTCGCCGAGGAAGTCGTGGATCTCGTTGATGTTTGAGATGACGGCGTAGGCGAGCAGCACCCCGAAGAGCGAGCCGGCGGTGCCGATCGCGAGCCCGTAGCGGACCCAGAGCCACGCGACGCCGGTCTTCGAGGCTCCGAGGGCGCGCAGGATGCCCACG
Source organism: Planctomycetota bacterium (assembly GCA_039815285.1). Taxonomy (GTDB): domain Bacteria; phylum Planctomycetota; class Phycisphaerae; order Phycisphaerales; family UBA1924; genus JBCBZP01. The sequence continues at coordinate 12,540 of JBCBZP010000046.1, read as the reverse complement.
TCGCGCGTCTTCTCCGAGACCATCGACCAGAAGATCGCGAGCACGAGGAAGATCGACGTCAGGCTCACGATGCCGAAGATGAACAGGACGAGAGCCGTCTCCTTCTCCACCGCGGCGATGAGCGTCCGGTTCTGGTCGCGCCAGGTGTTGATGATGATCGACGTCGCCCGGGGCACGTCGCCCGCGCGCTCGTCGGAGAACGCCGCGTACGACTGCTCGCACGCGAGCTTGAGCTCCTTTGGGTCGACGCCGTCGGCGCCGCGCACGAGCACGGAGGTGACGCGGGCGGGCGAGACGTCGACCGTGTCGGGCGCGGCGAAGCCGACGGGCTCGCCGTTCTCATCGACCACCAGCTTCCCGGGCCCGGCGACGACCTCCGCCTCGTCCATCTTGAGCATGGCTTGGAGCGCCGCGAGCGGGACGTAGACGACGCTGGAGTCGATCTCGTAGACGCCCGACTGCGCCTCGTTGGCGATCACGAGCGTGCGGGCGGCGGGCCCGATCGCCCCGCCGCGCTGGTCGGTGGGCAGCACCTGGATCGTCGCGTCTTCGCCGATGAGATACTCGGCGATATCGGTGCTGACAAACCCCGCCCGCTGCCGGTACGCGCCCTTGGGGTAGACCTCGGTGCCGAGCACCACGGCCGCCCGCGGCCGAACGGCGCCGTCCTCGACGGTGTCGAACTCGAGCCGACGCCCGAACGACCGCAGGCGTTCGAAGGCGGGCCGCAGCTCCTCGTCGAGGCGCGGATCTTCGCGGTCCTTGTCCAGACGCAGCGGCTCCTCGATCGGCGTCCAGTAGTGCCCGCCGAACCAGCCGGTGACCCGGTCGTAGCCCTCGGGGTCGACGCCTCGGATGCTCACCGTTTTGACAAAGCCCCCGGGCAGGTTGATGAGCCCATAGGTCTCGGTGACGGGCGTCGCCGAGACGACCCGGTCGTCTTCTTCGAGCCGTTCGATAAGCTCGTCGTAGTGTGCGAAGCCGACCTGCGGCCAGGTGATGTTCACGTCGCCGATGACGTTGCGACCGGTGGAGATGAGCGTGTCGAGGAAGCCGCCCATGACCGACCAGGTGATCAGCTCCATCGCGACCGAGAGCATGACCGCGAGCGACGCGAGCAGCGGCATGATCTTGCTGAACAGGTAGCGGCGGGTGAGCAGGGCTTGGTACACGGGCGGAGTCTAGTTCCGAAGGGGTTCTCGGGCGTTTCAAAGAGCGGCCCGGCGACGTATCCTCCGGGTTGATGCTCGGTGTCCCCCTCCAGATCGGCCCGGTCCGGCTCGAGTCGAATCTCATGCTCGCGCCCATGGCCGGCTACTGCGACCTGGCGTGGAGGATCACCTGCCGCGCGTTCGGCGGCGTCGGGCTCGCCTGCACCGACCTGCTCTCGCCCCACGGGCTCCTGCGGGGCAACCGCGAGTCGCTCGACCTCGCGCGGACCAACGAGTTCGACCGCCCGATCGGCATGCAGCTCTACGGCTCCGACCCGCCGCTCATGGCCGACGGGGCGCGCTGGGCTGCCGACCACGGCGCGACCGTCGTCGATATCAACATGGGCTGCCCCGTCGACAAGGTCGTCAAAAAGGACGGCGGGTCGAAGCTGATGTGCGACCTGACCAAGGCGGTCGCGATCGCCGAGGCGGTGCGGGCCGCGCTGCCGGCGTCGGTCCCGCTCACCTGCAAGATGCGGCTCGGCTGGGACGAGGCGGCCGTGGGGGACGGCTGCGCGCCCGAGCTCTCGCGCCGGCTGATCGACGTCGGCGCGGCGGGCATCACCGTGCACGGGCGGACCACCGAGATGCGGTTCAAGGGCTCGTGCCGCCGCGACGGCATCCGGCGCGTCGTCGACGCCGTGGGCGAGCACACGGGCGGGACGGTTCCCGTCCTGGGCAACGGCGACGTCAAGTCGGCGAAGGACGCCGCCGACATGATGCGCGAGACGGGCTGCTCGGGCGTGATGGTCGGGCGCGGGGCGCTGGCCCGCCCCTGGCTCTTCCGCGACGCGTGGGCCCTGCAGACGACGGGCACAACGCCGCCCCGGCCAACACAGGTCGAGATCGCCGAGACGATCCGGGGCTACTTCGACCGCATGCTCGAGTACCGCGACGAGCACTACGCGCTCCATAAAGTTCGGACGCGGATCAGCTGGCTCGTGAAGCCGCTGCACGCCCCAGGGCGGAGCGCGAAGCCCTTCCAAGCGGCGGTTCGGGCTGCCCGGACCGCGAGCGAGGTTCACGGGGCGATCGACCGCTTCCTGGCTGGTGAGCTGTGGCTCTTTTCGGAGAGAGGCCCGGTCTCCGGAGGGGTGACGACGGGGGCGTCATCGGGCATCGTCATCCAGAAAAGGCTTTGGGGGGTATGTCCATAATCTGACACAGCGAGTGTCTCCTGTGCCGAGTTGTCATGGAGGGCGGGATGTTTTCGGCCGTGCTGTTGTGGGGGGGGGTGAGCTGGTACTCCTGTCAGGGCAGACCGCAAGTTTCTATAGGAAAGGTGAGTCGGAACTGTGGGAGGCCGTGGCCGAATGGTTGGTCGGGCGGTGGTTACCGCTTATACTTTCATCGACTTACGCGTGCTGACCGCGCGACACTGGCCGCGCGAGACTCGTCGCGCAAGACTGATCGCCGAGGCTCACTGAGGAGGCTTCTGAATGACGCGTCTGCTTTCTTTGGCTGTTGCTGCTTTGTTGATCGGGCCCGCGTGTCCGTTTTTGACGGATTCTGTGCATGCTCAGGCGGTGTCTTCCGCGTTGAAGCCGCGGCTGGTGTTCGAGTCTGAGCAGCATGATTTCGGGCTCGTCGATGACGCGAGTAGGCCGACGGCGACGCTGGCGTTCCGCAACGAGGGCAGCGCAGCGTTGACCATCGTTCGGGTCGACACCACGTGCGGGTGCACGGCGGCGAAGCTCGACAAGATGCAGTACGAGCCGGGCGAAGGGGGCGAGCTCGAGGTGTCGCTGAAAACCGAGGGGAAAAAGAACAGGGTGACGCAGTACGTCACGGTGACGAGCGACGATCCGGACCGTCCGACGCAGCGGCTGGAGGTTCGTGCGGACGTGGTTCAGCTCGTCGACGTGAGCGTTCGGACGGTGAACTTCGGCAAGATCGAGCGTGGCGTGGCGTCGAAGCAGACGATCGTGGTGACGGGCCCGAGCGAAGAGTTCGTGGTAACGGCGGCACGGTCGACCCGACCGGACGTGTTCGACCTGAAGATTCTTCAGCCTCGGGAGGCGGAGATTTTCGACCGTCTCAGCGGTGGGCAGAAAAGGGCGGTTGCCCAGTACGTGGTCGAGGTCACGCCGGGGGCAAACATACCCGCGGGGCAGGCGAGCGCCACGCTGGTCTTGTCGACCAACCTGGAGGCGAGGCCGGAGATACAGATCGGCGCGAACGCGTTCGTCAAGGGTGATGTTCAGATCGGTGAGCCCGGGCGGCTGTCCTTCGGCGGGGTGAAAGCGGGCGACCCGATCGATCTCACGGTGCGTGTCGAGAGCCGGTCGGGCACGCCGTTTGAAATTAAGAAGATGGTCGAGATGATCCCGGTCGGAAAAAAGCTGCTTGAATCGGTTGAAATCGAGCTGATTCCCGTTCCGGAAACAGCGGTCGAGCTTGAGCAGGATGATGACGATGACTCCGAGCCCGTGGTGCGTTACACGGCGTACGACCTGACGGTCAAAGGGACCGCCCCCGCAACGCCCATGCCGGTCCGTGGGTTCATCGTGCTGAACACGGATGCACGGGGGCAGCCCGTTGTCCGTGTGAACCTGTCAGGCGTCGTGCGGCGCTAGGAGGGCGGGCGTGGCGAAGCGGCTGCTATCAGAAAGCTCAGGCTTAGCCGGATCGGGCGGTCTGGTCTGGGAGCGGACGCTGAACCGGGCGCTCTGGATCGCCGCGATCGGTGGAGCGGCGGGCGTGGCTCACTCGGTGTTTCAGCCGATTACGCTGGAACGCGACGAGCAGGCGGCGCGGGACTACGGCGTGGCTGTGTTTGGCGGCGAAGAGGCTATACCGGCGGTGTCCGGCAACGCCGGCAACGACGCAGCGGGCATCGCTGACATCACAGCGGCCAACGAACCGCCGGCCTTCGACGCCCGGGCGGGGTCTGAAAACCAGGCGTCCGCGGATGATGCACCGGTACATGCCACGGCGCCGGAACCCGACTGCGACGGGCTCTGGGTGTTCGAAGAAGACATCTCGCTTGAGCAGGGCTGGTGCGCGTGGCAGGCCGGGACGTTCGTGTTCTTCGACGCACGTCCGTACGAAGAGTTCGAGGCCGGTCACGTCGACGGCGCGTTCCACGTTACCGGCGACATGCTCTCGTCGGGCGAGCCCGAGGCGCTCACGGTCGCGTTCCCGGAAGACCCGGTGATCGTCTACTGCGTCGGCGGCGACTGCTCCGACGCGAAGGCCGTCGTCATCGGCTTGCAGCAGCGCGGCTACACGAGCCTGCACATCATGACCGACGGCTACCCGGGCTGGGACGCGTTGGGCTACCCGACCGCCGCAGGGCCCGGCATGTTCTTGAGCGGTCTCGAGCCCGACACCGACACCGACACCGACGGCGGCGACGACACCGACGACACCGACGGCGGCGACGGCGGCGACGGCGGCGGGCCGGGCGATCCCGAAGACGCGTCCAGAGAAGACCCGTCCGGAGAGGGGCTTTAGCGGTGGCATCAGGACCGGGGCTCATCCGATCGGTGGTCGCGACGCCGCTCCGGCTCGCCGCGGCGGGCGTGTTCGGCTTCGCGGCGTTCATCAAGATCGGCGACCCGCAGGCGTTCGGCCTGAGCATCCAGACCTTCGACTTCATGCCCGATCACCTCGTCCACGTCTCGGCGTTCGCGATCCCGTGGATCGAGATGGCCGTCGGCGTGCTGCTCGTGCTGGGCGCGTGGTCGCGCGCGGCGGCTCTGGTGTACACCGCCATGCTCGCGTCGTTCACCCTGCTGGTCTATGTCACGCTCGAACGCGGGCTGTCGATCGAGTGCGGCTGCTTCGGCAAGCTCAAGCTCATGTGCGACGGCACCATCAGCTCCTGCAACCTCGTCCAGAACGGGCTGCTCATGGGCATCGGCGGGCTCGTCATGCTGCTCGGCCCCGGGCGGTGGTCGGTCGATGACCTCGTGCGGCGGGCCCGCCTCGGCGAGAGCCGGCTCCGGCAGACCCAGCTTGGCGAGACCCAGCTCGGCGAGGCCTGAACCCCATTGCCAAGGTCTGGGACGGCGTTGGGCAGCGAGCCCGGGGCGGACCGCGGGCCCAGGGGGGACAGAGGGCTCGAGGGGGACAGAGGGCTCGACCCTCGAACGTGTGCGACCTAGACTCGAAGCCACGAAATCCGTTGCCCCCAGCCACGCCGAGGCGTGAGCCGCGGGCCGCACGACCAGGACGGAGCCAGATCGATGAGCCGATTCAACCGCTTTACTGTTGCCGCGACGCCCCGCTTCACACGCATGGACGTGAAGGGACGGGCGTTTGTCGACTACAAGGACATCGAGACCCTTCGGCGGATGCTCAGCCCGAACGGGAAGATCTACACCCGCAAGCGCACCGGGGCGTCGGCCAAGGAGCAGCGCATGCTCTCGCAGGCGATCAAGCGGGCCCGCTTTATGGGTCTGCTGCCCTACACGTCGGCGACGCTCTAACCAACCCGGCTTCCGGGCTCTGACCCGGCCGCTCGCCTGAATACGCTGTCCGGCGGCCGGTGCGTGCACCGATCTAACCCATCCCGCACATCATGGTCCGCAGCGGTGACGCCCCCTTCACCTTCGTGGTCGCATTGCTTTTCTGGACGTGCCCGATGCCCAGTCACGGCCGCCAAGCCGCCCCGCCGAAAGCACAAATCAGGGGTGTTCGGTCGAACAGATCGAGAACTCGAAAGGTTCCTTGAAACGCTCAGCCGCCTGCTGGCGTATGTCAGCTGAGGGCGATACTCGGCGCATGACCCTCTGGGCAGTCGGCCTTGGGTGAAACGCCGGTGGCCAGCAGGCTCGAGGCCAGCGGGCGTAGGAACGGAGGTCGGTGATGGCTGCTTCAGGAACCTTCGGAACGGGCGTGGACGAGACGGTCGCCGACGCGGGCATGGCCGCCACGGGCCAGCGCGACTACGCGGGGCTCCGGGCGCGGCTCATCGAAGCGACGCGCGGCGTCGCCGACCGCGCCGAACTGATGCGCCGCTCCGTCGAGCTGCTCTGGGAGACGCTCGGCTCCGCCGGTGTGTCGTGGGTCGGGTTCTACGAGATCTCGGCCGACGGCTCGGAGATGACCCTCGCCGCCCGCGAGCCCAAGCCGGCGTGTTCGCCGATCGGCCTGCACGGCGTGTGCGGCCGGGCGTTCACCGAGCGGCGTGCCATCGTCGTCGGCGACGTCTCGTCGCTGGGCGAGGGCTACATCGCGTGCGACCCGCTCGACCGCTCGGAGCTGGTGCTGCCGCTGTTCGCAGCCGAGACGAGCGTGGAAGCCGGCTCGCCGATCGCCTGGGGCGTCCTCGACCTGGACAGCTCCGAAGCCGACGCGTTCGGGCCGGCCGACATCGTCGGCCTGCGCGACGCGATGCTCGCCGCCGGGTTGACCGTCGCGCTGCCCGAAGGGCTCAGTATGCTCGCAATCTGATCGGCTGATCGGGCGCGTCGATCGGGCGGGGGTTCCCGCCGACCACTAGCATGGCTCGTACGGAAGTCGCTGGCGTGCGCGGCGGGTCGTTGGGCCCGACGCGGCGTCCGCGCGTGCGCGGCAGGAACGGCATGACGCCCCGGCGGGCCAAACGGACACACACCGACACCCGCGGGCCGATGTCGAGGCTCGTCGAGCACCCGGCAGTCGACGCCATCGCGGGAGCGCTGGGGTCGGGTCGTCACGCGATCGGCCGCGGCGCGGCCGGCTCGTCGAGCGTGTTCGTGGCGGGCGCCCTCGCGGCCCGGCTCTTGCGCCCGGTCGTCTTTGTGGTCGCGCACCTCGACGACGCGGAGAACGCCCTCGACGAGCTCGAGCTCCTCGGCGTGCCCGCGTGGTCGCTGCCGGCGTTGCAGGCGTTGCCCGGTGAGTCGGACGCGACGCTCGACCTGTTCGCCGACCGGGTCAAGGCGTCGAAGCGCGCGATGACGACCGCCGCGGACGAGGCGCAGGTCGTCGTCTGCCCCGTGCAGGCGCTGATGCAGAGCGTGCCCGGCCCGGGCTCGCTCGACGCGGCGACGGTCACCGCCGCGGCCGGCGAGCGCGTGCCCCCCGAGGGGCTGGTCTCGTGGCTCGCCGACGCGGGGTACGAGCGGCGAGAGACGATCGAGGAGCCCGGCGAGTTCGCGGTGCGCGGCGGCATCGTCGACGTCTTCCCCGCCGGCGGGCGGGCCGTGCCCGTGCGGCTCGACTTCTTCGGCGACGAGGTCGACAAGATCACCGAGATCGACCTCGACACCATGGGCTCCGACCGAGCGGTCGACCGCGTCGAGCTCGGGACCAACAGCGTGTCGGCCGAGCTGCGAGACTCGGGCGTGAGCTTCCTCGAGCTGCTGCCCGAAGCGTGCGCGGTCGCGGTGTCCGAGACGGCCGAGGTCGTTGAGCAGGCCCGGGGCTACTACGACCGGCTCGTTAGCTCGGCGGGCGTCTTCGGGCCTCCCGCGGTGCTCAAGCTGCTGCAGAACCGGTTCGCTTCGTTCTGCGAGCTGAACCAGTTCTCGCCCGGCGCGGCGACGGCCGACGCGGTGGTCGGGCTGCCCGTGCGGGCGCTGCCGCCATTCAGCCGCGAGAACGCCGAGGCGGTCGTCGAGCTCGGCACGCTCGTCGAGACCGGCGGCGACGCGATGCGCGTTGTCGTCACGTGCGAAGCGCCCGGTGAGCACACGCGGCTCATCGAGATGTTCGACGAGCACGCGCCCGGGCTCCGCGAGCGCGTCACCGCGGTCTCGGGCTACGTCCACCGCGGCTTCGTGCTCGACGAGCCGGGCGACGACGGCACCGAGCGGCCCGCGCTCGTTCTCCTGCCCTACCACGAGCTCGTCCACCGCTTCCAGGCAAGGCGCCGCATCGCGAAGATGTCCCGCCGCGGCATCCAGGGCGGCATGGACACCTTCCTCGAGTTCGCCCCGGGCGACTTCGTGGTGCACCGCGAGCACGGCATCGCCCAGTTCACGGGCCTGACTCTGATGAACGCGGACCGGCGCGGCACGAAGAACAAGCCGAGCCTGCCCGAGCCCGAGCTGCTGTCGGGCAAGAAGAAGGGCCGCAAGCGCGACGAGCAGACGCTCGAGGAGTTCCTGACGCTCGAGTTCGCCGGCTCGAGCGTGCTGCACGTGCCCGCGACCAAGGTCGACCAGGTGCAAAAATATATCGGCGGGTTCAAGGGCCGCCCGCCGCTGTCGACCCTCGGCGGCAAGAAGTGGCAGAACCAGAAGGACCGCGTCGCCGAGAGTGTGCGCGACCTGGCCGGCGAGCTGCTGCGGGTGCGGGCCGCGCGCGAAGCCATGCCCGGCATCCGCTACCCCGACGACACCGCGTGGCAGCGAGAGTTCGAGGACGCCTTCCCCTACACCGAGACCGAGGACCAGCTCGCGGCGGTGGGGGAGATCAAGAAGGACATGATCGGCCAGCGCCCGATGGACCGGCTGCTCTGCGGCGACGTCGGCTTCGGAAAGACCGAGCTCGCGGTGCGGGCCGCGTTCAAGGCGTGCGAGTACGGCAAGCAGGTCGCCGTGCTCGTGCCCACTACCGTGCTCGCCGAGCAGCACGAGCGAACGTTCGAGAGCCGGTTCGCCGACTTCCCGTTCCGCGTCGCCGGGCTCAGCCGCTTCAAGACCACCAAGCAGATCAACGACACCCTCAAGCGCGTGCGGCAGGGCGAGGTCGATGTCGTCATCGGCACCCACCGCCTGCTCTCCAAGGACGTCAAGTTCGCCGACCTCGGGCTCGTCGTTATCGACGAGGAGCAGCGCTTCGGCGTTGAGCATAAGGAGCGGCTGCTGGGGTTCCGGATGACCGCCGACGTGCTGACGCTCAGCGCGACCCCGATCCCCCGCACGCTGCACATGTCGATGCTCGGGATCCGCGATATCTCCAGCCTGTCGACGCCGCCCGCCGACCGCCAAAGCGTCGTGACCGAGGTGATCCCGTGGAACGCGCGGCGTATCCAGCAGGGCATCCGGCGAGAGCTCGCGCGGGAGGGCCAGGTCTTTTACGTGCACAACCGCGTGCACAACATCGAGACCGTCGCCGCGGAGATCCGCGCGTTCGCGCCGGGCGCCCGCGTCATCGTCGGGCACGGGCAGATGGCGCCGGCCGAGCTCGAGAAGGTCATGCTCTCGTTCATGCGCCGCGAGGCCGACATCCTGGTGTCGACGACCATCATCGAGTCGGGCATCGACATCCCCACGGCGAACACGATGTTCATCGCCGACGCCGACCGGTTCGGGCTCGCCGAGCTGCACCAGCTCCGCGGGCGCGTCGGGCGGTACAAGCACCGGGCGTACTGCTACATGCTGCTCCCGCCCGAGCGGACGATCAACGAGGTCGCCGTGAAGCGGCTCAAGGCGATCGAGCAGTACTCGATGCTCGGCGCGGGCTTCAAGATCTCGATGCGCGACCTCGAGATCCGCGGCGCGGGCAACATCCTCGGCTCCGAGCAGTCGGGCCACATCGCCTCCGTCGGCTACGAGATGTACTGCCAGCTCCTCGAAGAGCAGGTCCGCGAGCTCAAGGGCGAGGCGCCGCCGGCCCACGCGAGCCGGGCGTCGGTCGAGGTCGGGCTGCACGGGTACATCCCGCGGCCCTACATCCCCTCGGACGTGCGGCGGCTCGACGCCTATCGACGCGCGTCGGTCGCGGCCTCCGGCGACGACGTCGACCGCCTCTCCAAGGACCTCACCGCCGCCTACGGCGACCCACCCCAGCCCGTTGAGCGACTGCTGCGTCTGGCGAGGCTCCGCGTCGCAGCTTCGGCGCTGGGCGTCGGCACGATCGTCCGGCGTGACCCCGATGTGGTCCTGCGCTGCCACGACATCGCGCGGGGTCAAGCGGGCTTCCGTCCGAGGCAGGGCACGATCCGGCGCGTCGACGCCGCGGGGGAGGACGCCGGCGGCGAACTGTTCTACAGACCGCCCGAGAGCTATCTCGAGCCCGAAAGCCTGGTGACCGTGCTGCTCGCTGCCCTGCGCCTGGTCGACACCGTCGGGGACACCGGATCGACAGCGGCTTCTTCAGACGCGCGACAGGCCGAGGCACTCAACGCGAAGCGCGGGGGCGATAACAAAGCAGCCGGCTCTTCCATCCACGGTGGGCCGGAGGCGGGGGCGTCGGTCTGGGGCCCGGCGTAGCACGTCGAGGACAAGCTGCGCGGGGCCGTGGATGCGTTGCTCCGAACCTGCTTACTGACAGGCAGGAAGTGTAAACCTTGTGCGAAATGGCATTTGCAGACTGGATGCACGCGCCGGAGTCGGGCAATATATGAGATTGGGGAGCGAGCGCCGAAGACACGGGACCGTCCGGCGCATGTCCGACAAGGAAGTTGACCGTGAGTCGAAACCGAGCATTTGAGGATCTGTCGTTGGGTCAGGGCGCCGACGGCGATGCCATGACGCTCGGGCTGCTCCGGCGCCTAGTCCGAGAATCCTGCATGGCGGTCGAGATGCTCGAGGCCGCCCTCGCCGCGCTCTGGGAGCTCGACGTCGACGCGGCCGAGCGTGTGAGGCGGAGCGACGACGAGATCGACGCCGAGGAAGTCGAAATCGAACGGCAGTGCCTGGAAGTTCTGTCGCACGAGACCGTCTCGGAGGAGGCGTTCCGCCGGACGGCGTTCGTGCTCAAGGTCAACGCCGACGTAGAACGCGTGGCTGACCACGCCAACTCGATCGCCAAGATCGTCCAACAGATGGCCTCGATGCGGCCCGAGGGTGCGCCGTCGCCGCGGTGGCCGACCTCGCTGGTCGAGCTGGGGCAGCGCGTGCCGGCGATGTGCCACGCGCTGCTCCGTGCGGTCCTCGACGCCGACGGACGGGCCGCCCTGGCGATCCTCCGGACGGACAAGACCATCGACCAGCTCGACCGGCGGCTGTTCGAGGAGACCGTCGCGTCGATCTCGAGCGGCGACGACGTGCAGGCGGCCGAGGGGCTGCTGATCCACCGGGTCGGCCGCGAGCTCGAGCGGGTGGGCGATCTCATGAAGTCGATCGCCGAGGACCTGATCTACCGCGAGACGGGCTGCATCGTTCGCCACGCCGGCCGAGCCGCGAAGGCGGCCGCGGTCGACGACCTCGAGGCGAGCCGCCGCACGGGCGGCGCGGCCTAAGAAGGGTCGCTGGTCAACCGGACCGAGACCGACGCCGAGACCGTGTCATTGGGTGCCTCGGGACCCACCTCGCTCGCGGCGAGGTCGGCGACCAACATCCAGAGCATGCGTCGATGTCTGATGCTTCCCGCAGCGCCGCTTCGGATGCTCTCGGTGTACTGAAATTGCACCAGCGTGCTCTCCGCTCTGAGCCTTCGGTGGCGGTTAGCCGCCTCGGAGTGCGACGGTGACGTGCGATGGTTCGTGAACGGAGTTCCGCGGCGCGGACGGGAGGCGAAGCCGAGACGTCGCCGCACGCGGCGAAGCCCACGTTCCGTATGGATGTCTTCGCTCGACCCGGCCGCGCTCGCCGGGGTTCACGCTCGATACGCTTTGCTCATGCGGCGCAGGATGAGAAACATCCAAAAAACAACAACCCCGTCCGAAGACGGGGTTGTTGAAAGAGGCAAGTTGACGAAGCCCGTTTGCCGTTCGTTGCCGAACGGCTATCCGCTTGACCGACTCAGAGAGCCGATCAGGATGTCGCGGACGAGAGGGTGCTGACTGTCCGGGCGGAGATCGCTCTCCATCCTTCTCGAGGTAGTGGTACCGCTTCGTGCGGCCGCATCTCGAGAAGAAGACCCGGTCTAAGGACATCCCTTAGAAAGGAGGTGATCCAGCCGCAGGTTCTCCTACGGCTACCTTGTTACGACTTAGTCCCAGTCACCAGCCTCGCCGTAGGCACTGCTGAGTCGCAGTGACTTCGGGCGCTGCCAGCTTCCATGACTTGACGGGCGGTGTGTACAAGGCTCAGGAACGTATTCACCGCGGCGTAGCTGATCCGCGATTACTAGCGATTCCAACTTCATGTGGGCGAATTGCAGCCCACAATCCGAACTGAGGCGTAGTTTTTGCGATTTGCTCCCCGTCACCGGATCGCTTCGCTCTGTCTACGCCATTGTAGCACGTTTGCAGCCCTAGGCATAAGGGCCATGATGACTTGACGTCGTCCCCACCTTCCTCCGGTTTGACACCGGCAGTCTCGCTAGAGTACTCGCCTTAAAGCGTTAGCAACTAACGATAGGGGTTGCGCTCGTTAAAGGACTTAACCCGACACTTCACAGCACGAGCTGACGACAGCCATGCAGCACCTGTGTACGTTCCACCCAAAGGGCGTTACTGAAGTTTCCAACAGCTAATCCGTACATGTCAAGCCTAGGATAAGGTTCTTCGCGTTGCCTCGAATTAAGCAACATGCTCCACCGCTTGTGTGAGCCCCCGTCAATTCCT
>JBCBZP010000005.1:0-129848 GCA_039815285.1 Planctomycetota bacterium | reverse complement strand
TTTGCGGCCGTCGGCGACGCCGATCACGCGCGGGTCCGCTCCGAGCTTCTGCGAAAGTGGGTCCCGGTCGTCGCGCTGGTGTCAGTGCTTGTCGGCGCGGTGCTCTGGATCGCCGTCGAGATCGTCGCCCACCACGGGCTCCGCTTCATCGGGCTCTTCGTCCACTCGCCCGTGATCATCTCCACGATCACGATCGGGCTGGTCGGCCTGAAGACCGTCGCGTTCCTCCGCTCGCGGTACCGCGGATGGATCGAGACCCGCTCGCTCGCCGAGGGGCTCTGCCCGGGCTGCGGGTACGGGCTCGGCGGGATCGGCGCGGTGGCGGAGGGGCTCGTCGGCTGCCCCGAGTGCAACGCGAGCTGGTCGTCAGCCTCGATCGGCCGGGCGGTCGGATCCGACCGGGAGATTGTCGTGATCGGGCCGGACCAGCCGTCCGGCACAAACCACGGCCAGCGCATGCCGCCCGCCGAAGGTGTGGGCCAGCTCGCGCTCGTCTCGGTGCCGCAGGAGCACCAGATCGGCCCGCAGGCTCGGCTCGATCCGGCCGCGGTCGTCAAGCTCAAGCACGACGGCTCCCGAGCGGGTTGAGGCCTCGACGGTCTCGCGCGGCGTGAGCCCGCAGTGCCGGGTCGCGAGCGCCATCGCCATGGGCATCGAGACGGCCGGCGCCGACCCGGGGTTGGCGTTCGAGCCGATCGCGACGCGGCCGCCGGCGTCGAGCACCGCGCGGGCGTCGGCGTAGCGCCCGTCGAGATGGAACCCGGAGCAGGGCAGCACGACGCCCGTGGTCTGAGAAGCTCCGAGGGCGCGGAGCGTCTCGGGCCCGGTCGCTTCGAGATGGTCGACCGAGCGGAAGCCGCGGCTGACCGCGTGCTCGACCATGCCCAGCGCGTGGAACTGGTCGGCGTGCACGCGGCACGGGTGCCCGAGCTCCGCGGCCCGGTCGAAGAGCCGCGCGCACTCGTCGAGCGACCAGGCGCCCTCCTCGCAGTACGCGTCGATCGCGATGCCCGGAAACGCCGCATGCACCGCGTCGAGCGTCTCGGTGACCGTGCGTTCGACGAACGCGTCGCGGTCGGTCTCGGGATCGAGCGCGTGCCCGATGCACGCGGTCGGCACGACGGTCATCCCCCACCGCCGTCCGACGTCGGCGCCGGCTCGATCGATCGCCCGGAGCATCTTCATCTCGGCATCGGTGTCGAGCCCGTAGCCGGACTTGACCTCGACCGTGGTTGTCCCTTCGCCCAGCATCCAGGACAGAGTCTCTGTCAGCACGTCGGCCAGCTCGGCCTCGGTCGCAGTCCGCACCGCACGCACGGTCGACATGATCCCGCCGCCGGCCCGCAGGATGTCCAGGTAGCCCGCCCCCGCCCGCTTCTGCTCCCACTCGTCGAGCCGGTCGCCGACCCAGCAGGCATGGGTATGGCAGTCGACGAAGCCGGGTACGAGCACGCGGCCCGCCGCATCGACGACGTCGCACTCGGGCGGCGGCTCGATCGAAGCCGCGACCCGCTCGATAACCCCACCCGAGCACAGGACGTCAGCGCGCGGCAGCACGCCGGCATCGGACACCGTGACGACACGCGCCCCTCGGATGAGCAGGCCGCGATCCGCGGGGCGTCCCGCGGTCATGGCTCGCACCGCGCGGCGAACCCCCGGCAGAACGAGACGAACACCGCCGCGGCGAACCGAGCGGTCCGCCCGCCCTCGTCGTACGGCGGGCTGAGCTCCATGATGTCGAAGCACGCGACCGACGGGTCTCGCCCGGCGCGCTCCGCCCACACGACCGCCTCCCGCCCGGTCCAGCCGGCTGGGTTCTGGGCGCTCACGCCCGGGGCGTGGGCCTGGTCGATCACGTCGAGGTCGAAGCTGACGAACTTCGGCCCCTCGGGCCAGGGCTCGGCTAGGTCGGAGCTCGCGATGCGACCGCCCTGCGATTCGAAGTAGTCGGCGTGCTCGCGGGCGTTGACCCTCGGATCGAGCCCGTGGACGACGAGGCTCGACACGCCGCAGTCCTCGATGAGCCGGCGGAAGGGCATGCCCGAGCCTGTTTCCTCGCGGACATCGAGGTGGGCGTCGAAATAGACGCCCGCGAGCGGGCCACGCTCTTCGATGACGGCTCGGACGAACGGCAGGGTGAGGTCGTGGCCGCCGCCGATCATGACGCAGAAGTGGCCCGCCCGAAGCACCGACGCGGCGCGTTCAGCCACGCGGCCGTGCGTCTCTTCGAGCTCGCCGGCGGGCTCGATATCCCCCGCGTCGTAGAGCGTGGGCCAGGCGGTCGCTTCGGCCGAGCCGTAGCGGGCGAGCGCGTCGCGGAACGCGGCCGGGCCCCGGGCGGCCCCGGGCCGGCCGCCGTTGAGGCGCACGCCGAGGTCGTCCGGGGCACCAAAGAACACGACGCCCGACGGGGCGTCGTGCTGGTAGGTCTTGATCGTTTCAGCCAGCTTGGCCATGGCGGCAGGCTCTCACTCGGGCCCGTTGCAAGGTACTGGCCGCCGGCTCGTCACGATCAGAGCATCGCGACGAACGCGATGACCTCCGCCGGGTCGGGCCGGACCGAGTAGTCCTCGCTCGCCGAGGCCCAGCGGATCACGCCGTCGCGGTCGATCACAAACGTGCCGGAGTGGGGCAGCTCCCATTCGCCGTTGGCGTTGTGCTCGGCGAGGTCGATCCCGTAGCCGCGATACGCCGTGATGGTGTTTTCCTCGAGGCGGAAGCGCAGTTTAAACCCGTCGGCCGCCTCGAAGTTGGCGTCGGACAAGATCGTGAAGCTGGCCGCGGCCTTCTCCTGGGTGGTCGCGGTTTCGTCGGGCTTCTCCGGGCTGATGGCGACGAGCGTGCCGCCCGCCTCGGTCAGGCTGTCGATCTGGCTCTGCCACGCGGCAAGCGACTGGTTGCAGTAGGTGCACCACCCGCCGCGGTAGAAGACCACCACGACCGGGCCGTTCTCGTAGAACGACGTGAGCGCGACCTCCGAGCCCTCGGCGTCAAATAGCGTCGCGTCGGGGGCCGACGTCCCGATGCCGAGGCCGATCTCGTCGGACTCGCTGTCGTCCGCATCGCCCGGCTCGGGTTCGGCGGGCTCGTCGTCAGCCGGCTCTTCCGGTTCGTCCGCTTCGGGCTCGGCGGGCTCGGGATCACCGGCTTCATCGTCGCCGTGCTCGTGATCGCCGTCTTCGTGGTCGTGGTCTTCGCCATCGTGATCGTGGTCGTGGTCCGCCTCGTCGGAGGCGGTCGACGTCGTGGTCACGCCTGACTCCTCACAGCCCGTCATTGACACGCTCGCGGCCAGCCCGGCCGCGAGGCCCGCGGCGAGCATGAGTGCGGCGGTCGGATTTCCAAGCGAGTTCTTCAGCATCGTCAGACTCCGTGTTGACCTCGCCCGAGCGGGTCGCTGTGCATTCCTCTTAAGGATACGGCGTCGGAGATGCCGCCGTGAGACCCCGCACGGCTTGGAGCACATCGTCCGGATCGGCCCGACTGGTGTGGTCGAGCGTCGCGTAGCGGTAGCGGACCACACCGACCCGGTCGACCACGAACGTCGCCGCCGCGGGGAGCTTCCAATCGCCCGACTCGTTCCACTCGTCGAGCTCGATCCCGCCGAGGCTATAGCCCACGCGGTCGAGCGTGCCGAGCTCATCGACGACCCGGAACCGCTCGGCGGCCTCGTGCCGGGCGTCGGACAGGATCAGGACGCCGCCGTGGGCCTCGGAGGTGTCACCGCCGTGCTCGGGCGACTCGGGGCTCAGCGCGACGACGCGGGCCCCGGCGGCGGCGACATCGGCCGAACGGTCCGCCCAGGCGGCGAGTGTCTGGTTGCAGTACGTGCACCAGCCGCCGCGGTAGAACACGAGGATGACCGGCCCGGACTGGTAGAGCGAGGCCAGCGAGATCGTTTCACCGCGCACATCGAGCAGCTCCGCGTCCGGCGCCTTGCTCCCGAGGAGCAGCCCAAGCGACGGGCTGTCCTGCTCGCCCGCGGCGACCTCGCTGCCGCCGCCGCTCGCTTCACCGGCCTCAAACCGCACCGAGGTCGAGCAGGCGCCCAGCCCGCCCAAGAGAACGGCGAGCCCAAGGGCTACCGCGGGATGTCCACGTCGAGATCGGCTGCACATCGCTTCGCGTCCTCGTACCCCGCGTCGGCGTGCCGGAAGACACCCATCGCCGGGTCGTTGCTCAGAACGCGGGACAACCGCGCGGCCGCGTCGCTTGTTCCATCGGCGACAACAACCTGCCCGGCGTGCTGGCTGAAGCCGATGCCCACGCCCCCGCCGTGGTGGAAGCTGACCCACGACGCCCCCGACGCGACGTTGACCATCGCGTTGAGGATGGCCCAGTCGCTGACGGCGTCGGACCCGTCGAGCATCGCCTCGGTCTCGCGGTTGGGGCTGGCGACCGAGCCGCAGTCCAGGTGGTCGCGCCCGATGACGATCGGTGCCGCGAGCTCGCCGCGGGCGACCATGCCGTTGAACAGCAGGCCGGCGCGGTCGCGCTCGCCCAGCCCGAACCAGCAGATCCGCGACGGCAGCCCCTGGAAGCCGAACCGGGGGCGGCAGGCGTCGAAGTCGCCCGCGAGCAGCGCCTCGGGCTCGGCGTGGCACCCCAAGAGCCAGCCGTGCAGCCGCTCGTTGTAGATCGAGTCCGTCCGTGGGAACGCGTCGAGCAGCGCCTTGTCGGTCTTGTAGATATCCGTTGGCTCGCCCGAGAGCGCCGCCCACCGGAACGGCCCGCGCCCGAGGCAGAACTGCGGGCGGATGTACTCGGGCACGAACCCGCGGAACGCGAACGCGTCCTCGAAGCCGTGGTCCTTGGCGCGCTGGCGGATGTTGTTCCCGTAGTCGAAGGTCTTGGAGCCCCGCTTCATCAGCTCGACCATCGCGCGGACGTGCCGCTCCATCGACGCCTCCGAGAGCTCGGTGTAGCGGTCCGGGTTGGCTCGGCGCTCCGACTCGGCCTCGGCCTGGCCGAACTCGACGGGCACATAGCCCGTCAGCGGGTCGTGCGCCGAGGTCTGGTCGGTCAGCACGTCCGGCGTGATCTCGCGTTCGAGCAGCCGTTCGAGCAGAGTCACCGCGTTGGCTTCGACACCAACCGAACGGTTCTGCCGCGCGTCGCGCAGCTCCATCGCCCGGTCGATCGCGGCGTCGAGCCCGTCGACGACCTCGTCGAGATACCGGTCTTGCAGGCGGCGGTCGAGCCGCGTGCGGTCGGTGTCGGCGATGAGCGCGGTGCCGTTGGCCATGGTGATCGCGAGCGGCTGCGCGCCACCCATGCCGCCGCAGCCGCCCGTGACGCAGAGGCGTCCGCTCAAGTCGCCGCCGAAGTGGATCCGCCCGCACTCGGCGAACGTCTCGTAGGTGCCCTGCAGGATGCCCTGGGTGCCGATATAGATCCAAGAGCCCGCGGTCATCTGCCCGTACATGATCAGCCCGCGCGCGGCCAGCTCGTCGAAGTGGTCCTGCGTCGCCCACGCCGGCACGAGGTTGCTATTGGCGATCAGCACGCGTGGCGCGTGGGCGTGCGTTCGGACGACGCCGACGGGCTTGCCCGACTGCACCAGCAGGGTCTCGTCGGCCTCGAGCCGCTCAAGCGTGCCCACGATCGCGTCGAACGCCGCCCACGAGCGGGCCGCCTGGCCGCGACCGCCGTAGACCACCAGAGCGTCGGGGTGCTCGGCGACCTCGGGGTCGAGGTTGTTCATGAGCATCCGCTTCGCCGCCTCGGCCTGCCATGTCTTGCATGACCGCGTCGCACCCCGCGGCGCACGCACGACACGGGCCCCGGCCGTTGAAAGACCGGGGGCGGCGGGGACGCTCGAAGACGGCTGCGCGGCGGTTGTCATGCCTCTCTCCTTCGGCTGGCGGCCCCGGGTTGATGGTACTCAGACGCGCCGTTTCCCAACCATCCGTCCGCAGAGTCCGATATGCTGTATGAGAAACACGCCGTCACGCTCCGGGAGGAATGAAGATGTCAAAGTCCTGTTATCACTGGCTCGCCGCCGCTCTTTCGAGCACCGCCGTCCTGGCCGGTGCCAACGCGACGGCGCAGGAATCAAAGACCATCCTGAGGGTCAACGTGCGGCCGTTCTCAGAGATCGAGCCGGCCGAGAAGGACCGGGCGCTCTACGACGCGGTCAGCATGCTCGGGACGCGGCTCGCCGAGCTGCCGATGGAACTCGACAGCGACGAAGAGGCCGGGCCCATCATCGACATGGCTTGGCGCTCGTTGTTCGGGGGCACGTCGCTGCACGTCGCGACGACGCCGGCGTTCCCGGGCGTCGGGCTGGCCGCGGCGTTCGCGCCGATGGAGCCGCTGACCTCGGGCACCATGCTCGGCATGATCGGCACGCTGCTCCAGGAAGAGGGCGCACCGGCACAGATCGGCGACGGCGAGATCATGATGCCCACGCCCGCGGGCCCGCTCGTGGCTCAGAACGCCGACGGACAGGTCCGCGTGAACTTCAACCTGCCCGACCCAGCCCCCACCGAGGTGCAACGGTTCGGGCTGCCGGCCGCCGCCGCCACGCCGATCATTTCGGGCAGCGTCGATCTGCAGACCGTGTCAGGCCTCATCGAGCCGATGCTCGCCGCCCAGGATCCGATGATCGCCGAGCAGTTCCGCTCCTCGGGCTTGATCGGGCCGAACGCCCCCACGTTCCAGGTCGCCGTCGGCACCACACCAACCCACCTGCACTCGTGGCAGCGTGTGACCAACGCGCGGGCGTACCTCGCGGCGAACGGCCTGGCTGTTGGTGAAAACTTCACCGCAGACGACCTCCGGCTCGTGCCCCGCGATGCCACCAAGCTCGTCTCGGTCGCGATCGATCTGGGATCGGCCATCGCGAAAATGACAGATCAGTTCGAGGCGACCGGGCAGCCCAACCCGTTCGCGATGGCTCAGCAGGTCACGGGCATCGACTTACAGGCCGACGTGCTCAGCAACATCGGCCCCAAGATCATGTTCTACCAGTCGGACACAACCGGCGGCGGCGGGCTGCTATCCGGCATCGTCGTCGCGGAGCTACGCGACGCCGAGACCTTCGCGGCCGCCCACGCCCGGTCGGTCGAGCTGGTCAACTCCCTCGCGGGCGAAGAGGCCAACGGCTACGTCCGGGTTCGCGCGTGGAAGCTCGACGGCCGCGACGCGTTCAGCCTGACCTTCCCCGGGCTGCCGATCCCTCTGGAACTGAGCTGGACAGTTTTCCAAGACCGCTTCGTCGCAGCGGCATCGCCGGGCGGGCTCTCGGCCGCCCTTGCTCAGATCGACCGCCCGACCGGCTCGATCATGGAAAACGCCACGTTCCAGGAAGCGATCGGATCGATGCTTCCCGTCGACGGCGCCGCATCGGTCTTCTTTAGCGACACCGCGCGGTTCGCGGCCGCCGGGTACGAGCTGACCGGGCTCGTGCTCTCGGGCCTTGCTAACGCCGTCCGCTCGCCGATCGACGCGGACCGCCAGGTTGGCGTGCTGATGCCGTCGTACAACGACTTTGTCCGCGGCATCAAGCCCTCGGGCGGCGTGATGGTGCTCACCGGCGACGAGGCAATCACGACCTGGCGCGGCGACGCGTCGATGATCGTACAGGCCTCAGAGTTCGTCGGAACCGTTGGCGGAGTAGGCGGGCTTGCGGGGGCCGCGCTCGGAGCGGGCATCGTCCTTCCGGGCCTCGGCAAAGCACGGGAGAGCGCGAGACAGCTCAAGTCCGCAACGCAACTCCGCGGTATTTCCCAGGCGATGGTCTTATGGTCCATAGACCACGACGACGTTGGCCCGGCCAACCTGGACCAGTTGCTCGAAGCAGGTCTTCTTCCCGAGGACTTCCTCATATCGCCCTTGGGCCCGGCGTCAGACGGCGGTCCCGACATCCTGATCATGCCCAACTACGTGATGTCGTTTAACGCCGGGGAAATTATCGCCGTCGACCGCGCGATGTGGGTCAACGGCCACGACGGCCTGAATGTCGCGTTCGGCGACTCGCACGTCGAGTTCGTCGAGCGGCGGGAACTCATAAGCCTGCTCGACGAGGCACAGAACCAGAGTTTCCGCGACCTGATGTTCGGCAAGCAGAACCCCGTCGACTGGTAAGCCGAGCCCGAGCTAGCCAAGCGGGTCGAACGCCCGTTCCGCGATCATCTCTTCGATCGCCGCGATGTCCGGCGCCGGCGGCCGGTCCACCGTGAGCGGTGGCACCCGTTCGCGGATCACCGCGATCACGCGCTCGATCGCCGAGCCCGACCGCAGCGGGCGGTGGTGCTCGACCGCTTCGGCCGCGCACAGCAACTCGATCGCGACAACGCTCCGAGCGAGCGAGATCGCGCGGTCGAGCTTCGCGGCGGCGCGGGGGCCGAAGCTGTTGTAATCCTCCATGCCAGCGCTGGTCGAGAGGTTCACGACCGTCGCGGGCGTCGCGAGCCCGATGATCTCGTTGCACGCGGCCGCGGCCGAGTACTGCACGATCATCAGCCCCGAGTGCAGCCCCGGCTCGCGCGCGAGGAAGGGCGGGAGCTGCGCCTCGGGGTCGAACCCGCTGAGCATGTGGTAGACCCGTCGTTCGCTCGCACCGGCGACGTGGGCGACCGCGACGGCCAGCGTGTCGCAGGGGAGCGCAACGGGCATGCCGTGGAAGTTCGCCGCCGACACCACGTCGACCGCGTCCACCGCGGCTCCCGGTTCGGCGGGTGTCGCCGCGAACAACAGCGGGTTGTCGGTCACGGCGCCGAGCTCGGCCTCGACCGCCCGGCGGACGCTCTGGGCGACCTCGAACGCCGAGCCCAGAACGATCGGCCCGGCCCGGAACGAGTACGGGTCTTGCACGCGGGAGTCGTTGAGCTCGTGCGACGGGAGGATCTGGCTGTCGGCGAGCAGACGCCTTAGGTCGGCGGCGACCCGCGCCGGGCCGGGCTGGTTCCGCGCTTCATAGACCCGCGAGTCGAGGAAGGTATCGGTCGCCCGCGCGGCGTCGATCGACGCGGCGAGGGCCAGCAGGGCCGCGTCGGCAAGAGCGTCGAACTCGCCGCAGCAGAGCGCCGCGCGGGCCGCCATGAGGTGCGTCCCGTTGATCAGGGCCAGGCCCTCCTTCGGGCCGAGCTCGACGGGAGACAGCCCGGCCGCAGCGAGCGCTTCCGCCCCGGGCACGCGCCGCCCGTCCGGCAGCAACGCCTCGCCCTCGCCGATCAGGACCAGAGCCGCGTGCGCCAGCGGCGCGAGGTCTCCCGACGCCCCGACCGAACCGGTCTCGGGCACGACAGGCGTCACGCCCGCGTTCAGCAGCGCGGCGATGAGCTCGAGTAGCTCCAGCCTCGCGCCCGAGAGCCCCTGCGAGAGCGACCGCGCGAGCAGGAAGAGCATGCCGCGGACGACACCCGCTGGGAGCGGCGGCCCGACGCCGGCGGCGTGCGACCGCACGAGGTTCCGCTGCAGGCTCGCGAGGTCCGCCGCGTTGATCCATTGCTGGCTGAGCTTCCCGAACCCCGTGTTGATGCCGTAGTGCGGGCGTTCCTCGCCGAGCACGCCGACGAGCCGGGCGTGACCCGCGACAACGGCTTCGCACGCACCGATCGACAACGCGACCGGCTCGCCGCGGGCGGCGACCCGCACGACCTCGTCAATTGTGGCTGCACGCCCCAGATCGATCGATACCATCGCAAGGCTCACGCGTGCCAGGGTTCAAAGGGCACGCATCAGCGTACCCCCGCGGCAAACGGTCGGCGATCGAACCGATGTGACGAGTGGACAGGCCGAGCGATCGAAGAAGGATGGGATCGATGAAGGGCGTCATCCTCGCCGGCGGCAGCGGAACACGCCTCCGCCCCACCACCCGCGTCGTCAACAAGCACCTGCTGCCGGTCTACGACCGCCCCATGATCACGTTCCCGCTGCAGGCGATCGAGACGCTGGGCCTCGGCGAGGTGATGATCGTGACCAATCCGGGCGACGTCGAAGACTTCCGCAGAGTCGTCGCCGAGCTGCCGACCGATGCCACGCTCGACGTCTCGTTCGGGGTGCAGTCGTCGCCCGGCGGCGTCGCCGATGCGCTGCTCGCGGCCGAGGCGTTCGCCGACAACGGCCCGTTGTGCGTCTTGCTCGGCGACAACGTATTCGAGAACGCCCCGTCCGCGACCGCCCGCTCGTTCGAGTCCGACCCGACGGGCGCGAGGCTCGTGCTCGCCGAGGTCGACGAGCCGGCCGGGCTCGGCGTCGCCGAGTTCGAGGGAACGCCGGGCGCCTCGCGGCTCATTCGCATCGTCGAGAAGCCGCCCTCGCCACCCAGCCGGTTCGTGGTCACGGGCTGCTACGGATACGACGCGTCGGTCTTCGAGCGGATCCGCTCGACCAACCGCTCCGAGCGCGGCGAGCTTGAGATCACAGAGCTCAACAACACATACGCCCGCGACGCAGCCCTGGCCTACGACGTGACACGGGGCTGGTGGGCCGACGCGGGAACGCCCGACGGGCTGCTCAGGGCCGCGAACCTGGTGGCGGCCGGCCGCTCATCCGCGCCGCTCGGCCCGAGCGCCAACGATCCCTGAAGATGCCGAAGATCCTCGTCACCGGCGGCTGCGGCTTTGTCGGGTGCAACCTCATCCGAATGATCCTCCAGGACCGGCCCGACACGGCCGTGCGAAATCTCGACGCGCTCACCTACTCGGGGCGGCAGATCAACGTCGCCGAGTTCAGTGGCGATCCCCGGTACGAGTTCCGCCGCGGCGACGTCGCCGACCTCCGTGCCTGCCGCGAGGCGGTCGAGGGATGCGACGCCGTGCTCCACCTCGCCGCCGAGAGCCACGTCGACCGGTCGATCCAAGACCCTCGCCCGTTCGCGATCTCAAACACGCTCGGCACCCAGACGCTGCTCGAAGCCTGGCGCACCGGCCCCAGCCGCCACGGCGGGCGGTTCGTCCACGTCTCGACCGACGAGGTCTATGGCGACCTCCCGCTCGGCGGCGGCGTCGCTCCGTTTACCGAAGATAGCCCGAGGCGCCCGCGGTCGGCCTACGCGGCGTCGAAGGCCGGCGCGGAGCACTTCGCCGACGCGTACCACGAGACGTTCGGGCTCAACGTCGTGCAGACGCGCGGGTGCAACAACCTCGGGCCCTATCAGTTTCCTGAGAAGCTCGTGCCGGTGCTGATCACCCGAGCGATGCGCGGCGAGCGGCTCCCGCTCTACGGCGACGGCGAGCACGTCCGCGACTGGATGCACGTCGACGACCACTGCCGCGGCATCCTCGCGGCGCTCGACCGCGGCGCCTCCGGACGCACGTACAACCTCGGCGCCGGTCAGGAACGCTCCAACCTCGAAGTCGCGCGCGCGATCCTCGACACGCTCGGCCAAAGCGAAGACCTCATCAAACACGTCGCCGACCGCCCGGGACACGACCGGCGGTACGCTCTTGACTCCACCCGAGCCCGCGACGAACTGGGCTGGGAGCCCAGCGATTCCGCCTGGCCCACCGCCCTCCACCGGACCGTCCGCTGGTACAAAGACAACCAGGCCTGGACGGACTCGGTCCTCGCGCCGAGCCCCGAAACGAGAGAGCCATGACCCACGCCGGCGCCGGCGTCGACTCCAACTCCGACCAACGCCCCAACCTCGACACGCGCTGGGATGGGCTGCTCGCGGACCGGTCGGCCGTGGTGGGCGTCATCGGGCTGGGCTACGTCGGGCTGCCGCTGTCGTGCGCGTTCCACGACGCGGGGCTCCGCGTCGTCGGCTTCGACAACGACCCCGCCAAGATCGCCGCGCTCAGAGCCGGGCGGGCGTACATCGACCACCCGGGCCGCGAGCGGATCGAAGCCCTCGCCGCGTCCGGCCGCTTCGAGCCGACGGACGACCCGGCCCGCCTCGGCGAGCCAGACGCGCTACTGATCTGCCTGCCCACGCCGATCGGTCGCCACCAGGAGCCCGACCTGAGCTTCGTGGTCAACGCGGGGAGCGAGATCGGCCGATCGCTCCGCGCCGGTCAGCTCATCGTGCTCGAATCGACGACCTACCCGGGCACGACCCGCGGCGATCTCGCCCACGCGATCGCCGCGGCGGCGGCCCCGGGGCTCACGCACGGACGCGACTACCTGCTCGCCTACTCGCCCGAGCGCGAGGACCCCGGCTCGGCCGGGCGAACGACCCGGGCGATCCCAAAGCTCGTCGGCGGGCTCGACGAGCGGTCCACGCGCATCGCGGCGCGGCTCTACGGGCTGGCGATCGACGACGTGGTCGAGGTCTCGTCGGCCGAGGTCGCCGAGGCCGCGAAGCTGCTCGAGAACGTCTTCCGCGCGGTCAACATCGCCCTCGCCAACGAGATGAAGGTCATCCTTTCAAAGATGGGCATCGACGTCTGGGAGGTCATCGCCGCGGCGTCGACCAAGCCGTTCGGATTCATGCCGTTCTACCCCGGGCCAGGGCTCGGCGGCCACTGCATCCCGGTCGACCCGTTCTACCTCGCGTGGAAGGCCCGGGAGGTCGGCGAGCCGACCAAGTTCATCGAGCTCGCCGGCGAGATCAACCGCGGGATGCCCGCCCGGGTGGTCGACGCCGTCGGGCACGCCCTCAACGCGCGCTCGCGGCCGCTCCGCGGCTCCCGCGTGCTCGTGCTCGGCGCGGCGTACAAGCCCAACGTCGACGACATCCGCGAAAGCCCAGCCGCCGAGATCATCACCCGGCTCCGGGCCGTCGGAGCCGACGTCGCCTACCACGACCCGCACGTGCCCGTCTTCCCGAGCATGCGCAACTACGCGATCGACCTGTCGTCAGTCCCGCTGACCGTGTCGGCCCTGCAAGACTCCGCCGCGGTGGTCGTCGTCACGGACCACGACGCGATCGACTGGCCGCTCGTCGCCGAGCACGCGCCGCTCATCGTCGACACCCGAAACGCGATCCGGCGCCACGTCGACGACCCGCCCGGAGGCGACCGGCTCGTGCAGGCCTGACCCGCTCCTAAACTGTCCGGGCGGGCGGCGCGGAAGGATCACCGAGTGACACACCAACGGCGACGCCGGCTCCTGCGGGCCGCGCTCGTGCCCTTCCTGCTGACGGGCGCCCTGGGCTTCACGCTCACGAGCTGCGTCGCGGTCCCGCCGCCCAACGGGTCGATCAAGACCCAGGCCCGTCTCGACGCCTTCCCGACCGAGGGGCTCTCGACCGTGGGCCGCGTCGAGATCGACTGGGACGAGCGCCTGATCCCGTACATCCACGCCGACGACGAGCGGGACGTTCCCTACGCGATGGGCCTCGTCCACGCGCACCTGCGGCTCGGATCGATGGAGCTCGTCCGCAAGATCTCGCAGGGCCGGGTCAGCGAGATGGCCGGCCCGTTCACGGGCTTCGTCGACGAGTCGATCCGCGCGCTCGACCTCGACCGGGCCGTGCCCCAGATGGAGCGCGACCTGCCCGCCGAGACCCGCGACTGGATCGAGCGGTACTGCTCCGGCATCAACGACTACAAGCGCCTCGTCCGCCAGCGATCGGCCGACTTCAAGACCCTCGGCTTCGACGACGAGCCGTGGACCGTCCGCGACGTGCTGACCTTCGGGCGGCTCGCGTGCGTCGACATCAACGTCGGCCGCTGGCTCGCGCTGCTGCCCAAGCGCGGGCTTCTGGGTTCCGAGGACTTCGAGCGCCGGCTGCTCGAGTTCGGCGCCCGGGGCGTGCCGAGCTTCGGGCCCGCCCAGCCGACGCCGATCTCGTTCCTGACCGACCGCGCGAAGTCCGGCAGCAACTGCTTTGTCGTCGGCGGCGGCCGAGCGGGCAGCGGCTCGGGCATGCTCGCGGCCGACCCGCACCTCGGCCTGCCACAGCCCAACGTCTGGTGCGTCGTGGGCTACTCCTCGCCGGCGGGCTCGGTCGTCGGGCTCACCATCCCCGCGTTGCCGTTCGTCCTTATCGGCCGAAACGAGTCGATCGCCTGGGGCGGCACCAACATGCAGAACCTCGCCAGCACCCTCTACGACGCGTCGGACCTGCCGACGACCGAGCGCACCGAACGCATCGAACGCCGGTGGTGGTTCTCAAAGAAGGTCACGCTGCGCGAGACCGAGCTCGGCCCGGTCATGACCGACGGCCCGCTGTTCGAGTCGATCAGCGAGGGCCCGGCCGTGATCCGCTGGAACGGCCACAGCCCGACCGACGAGGCGTCGGCCTTCCTCCGCGTCTCCAAGGCTTCGTCGTTCGACGAGTTCCGAAGCGCCTTCGCAACATACGGAGCGGGTGGCCAGAACTTCCTGTACGCCGACGCCGAGGGCAACATCGGCCAGGTGCTCGCGACGCGGTTCCACCCCGTTGCCGCGAGGCTCGGGCTCGACCTGCCCGCCGACCCCTCGGAGCCGGGCAACGCCTGGGACGCGGGCATCCCGAGCGACGAGCTGCCCTTCTCCTACAACCCCGCCGACGGGTTCCTCGTATCCGCGAACAACACGCCGGTCGCGACCGATCCCCCGCTGCTGACCCAGGGCAACGCCAACGACCGCGTGCTAAGGATGCGAGGCGTGCTGTCCGACTCGGACGCCGCGACGACCGCCGAGCTGTACGAGCTCCAGCGCGACGTCTTCAGCGAGGCAAGCCTGGCGACCGCCCGAGCAATGGTCCGCTCGCTCGACGGCGACGTGCCCGACGACCGGACCCTGCTCGACGCCGTCGCGACCTGGGACGGCCGCTACGCGATGGATTCGCGGGGCGCCGCGGTCTATATGGCCTGGCTCCGCGCGTTGATCGACTCGGCCTACGCCGACACGTACGACCCCGAGATCGTCGCCACGCTGCGGCAGGGGCCGTATGTCCACGCGTTCGTCCTCGACGACATCGAGTCGGGCCGGATCCCCGCGGCGGTCATCCGGAGCGCGCTCATCGCCGCCGCCGACACCCTCGAAGCCGAGACGGTCTGGGGCGACCTGCACCGCTTCCGCGCGCAGCACCCGCTCGCGGCTCTGCCGGTTCTCGGCGGCAACTACAAGCTCGGCGAGTGGTCGAGCCCGGGCACGCTGACCACGGTCTACAAGGCGGCGCACGGCGTCCGGGCCGACGAGCACGCCGTCACCTTCGGCGCCAACGCCCGCTTCCTGACCGACCTGGCCGACCCCGACAGCAACCACGTCGTCCTGCTCGGCGGGCAGGACGGCTTCCTCGGGTCCGAGCACGTCACCGATCAGGTTAACGCGTGGTTCGCCGAGACCACCGGCGACGACCCGCTGGCCGGCCTGACCCCGCTCCCGCTGTCCCGCGACGCCCAGCGGGCCCGGTCGATCCACACCCACCGCCTCGGGGCTTCTAACATCGCTCCATGAGCAGCCTCGCGACACTGGACGCCCTGGAAAACGAAGGCCTGACCGCGCTCGAAGCCACGGCCGACACGGCCGGCCTCGAAGCATGGCGGATCGAGTTCCTCGGGTCGAAGGGACGCGTCAAGGCCGCGCTCGGC
This sequence comes from Planctomycetota bacterium, assembly GCA_039815285.1. Lineage (GTDB taxonomy): Bacteria > Planctomycetota > Phycisphaerae > Phycisphaerales > UBA1924 > JBCBZP01. The sequence goes on along the minus strand of JBCBZP010000005.1, from coordinate 114,438 downwards.
GGCATGAAGGACGTCGCCAAAGAAGACAAGCCCGCGTTCGGCGCACGCGCCAACGCCCTCAAAAAGTCGCTCGAGGCCGCGTTCGACCTCCGCAAGTCGACGCTCGCCGGCGCCGGCGGGGCGTCGGGCGGCCCACGGATCGACGTGACCGAGCCCGGGCTCGTCGCGTCCAATACCGTCGGGCGGGCGCACATCCTCAGCCGCGTGCGTGCCGAGCTCGTTGAGGTCTGCGCCCGGCTCGGCTTCGACGTCGCCGAGGGACCGGAGCTCGAGGACGACGAGCACAACTTCATCAAGCTGAACATCCCGCCCGAGCACCCCGCCCGCGACCCGATCGACAACTTCTACGTCGACCCGCCCGAGCAGGCGGCGGCGACCGGCGTGCCCCCGCGGATGCTGCGGAGCCAGACCTCGACCGTGCAGATCCGGGTGATGGAGCGCCTCATCGCCGCGGGGGGCGAGCCGCCGATCAAGGTGGTCTCACCCGGGCGCGTCTACCGACCGGACACCGTCGACGCGACGCACTCGTTCATGTTCCACCAGCTCGAGGGGCTCTACGTCGACGAGGGCGTGAGCATGGTCGACCTCAAGAGCACCCTGCTGAACTTCGCCCGCGCCTACTTCGGCGACGACGCCCAGATCCGGCTCCGCCCGAGCTTCTTCCCGTTCACCGAACCGAGCGCCGAGTTCGACATGCTCATCCAGCTCAGTGCCGACAAGCCCCCCGCGTGGATCGAGCTCGGCGGCTGCGGCATGGTCGACCCCAACGTCCTCACCGCCTGCGGCATCGACCCCGAGAAGTACACCGGCTTCGCCTGGGGCTTCGGCATCGAGCGGCTCGCCATGGGCAAGTACGGCATCCCCGACATCCGCCTGCTCTTTGAGAACGATCTCCGCTTCCTGCAGCAGGTCTGAGCCTCTCTCACCGAGGATCGGTGTTCGGCCGCCGCGTTCGAAAGCGGCCGTCTCAGGCGAACCGGGTTGCGATCAGCGTGCCGAGCGCCTTGCGGAACCACGGCGTGAACGCCCCGGGCTCGCCCGCCAGCTCGACGAACAGCTTGTCCGTCTCCACCCAGCGCACGGCGTCGGCTTCATCGGGGTTCGGATCCACCTCGCCGTCGTGCTCGGCGTAGAGCACGTGGTCCAGCTCCCGCTCGGTCAGCCCCGACCTCGGACAGGTCGACTCGTAGAGGAACCGGCCGACGGCCTCGGGCTTCACGGCGATTCCGAGCTCTTCCATCGCCCGCCGCGCGCCGGCCCGCTCGGACGCCTCGCCCGGACGCTGGTGCGAGCAGCACGCGTTTGTCCACAGCCCGGGGAAGTGGTACTTGCTCGCGGCCCGACGCTGCAGCAGCATCCGCCCGAACGAGTCAAAGACAAACAGGCTGAACGCCCGGTGCAGCACGCCGCCGTTCTCGTGGGCCGCGATCTTGGGCATCAGCCCGACCTCGCGGTCGTCCCGGTCGACCAGCACGACGACCTCGCCAACCGCGTCGGCCGCGGGGTCTTGGTCAGACACAGACCGCCCGATCGATTCGGGGTCGGTCGCTCGGAGCGTTGGTCGGCTTGGGATCGTGGTCATGCGGCGGTCTCCGAAAGCCGTCGGAAGTAGGATGCACTTATCCGGCTGAAGCCAGCACCCTACCACGCCACGTCCGCGCCCGCTTGAGCGAAATCACAAACGACCACCACTGCACAAAGGTCATGAAAACGATCGTCAAAGGGTGAATCAGCGAGAGCCAGTACGAGTGCGCAAACCGCTCGGCCAGCACGGCCCGCTGCACCCCCGCCACCAGCACCGCCGCGGCCGCGAACAGCCCGACCACCGGCGACCGGACGAGACCCATCGCCACACCCGCGAGGACGATCCAGGGCAGCACGAAGCCCACCGCATGGAGCACCGTGAGGAACACCAAGAGCCCGACCGAGCCGAGGCCCTCGTACGCGTTTTTCGCAAAGCCCCGCCAGGTCTCGCTCAGACCACGGTACATGCGAACCCTGGCGAGCCGGGTGCCGTCGAACAGGTCGGTCCGGTGGCCCGCCGCGCGGAAGGTCCGAGGCATCTTGATGCCGTCGTGAAAAGAAGCCTTGAACGGCTCGTGCCCCCCCAGTTCTCGGTAGGTCGTTCGCCGGGCGAGCAGGAACTGGCCGCACCCGGCGCACGTCTGCGGCTCGGTGGTCCGCCGCATCCGGGCCATCGGCAGGTAGCTGAACAGCAGGAAGAACATCATCGGCACCATCGACAGCTCCGCGAGCGTGCCGGTGATCTGCCTCGGGAAGGTTGAGACGAGCTCGCACCCGGTGCGCTCGGCGTGGGCGATCGCGAGCGCCGCCGCGTCGGGGTGCAGGCGCACGTCGGCGTCGGTGAACAGGACCCAGTCGGCCGTCGCCGCCTCGCCCGCGCGGTGGCACGCGTGCTGCTTGCCCGCCCAGCCCTCGGGCAGCGGCCGCCGCGCCACGGGCCGGACCCGGTCGTCGCCCGCCCGGAGCTCGGCCAGGATCTCGGGCGTCCGGTCCGACGACTCGTCGTCGTAGACCATGACCTCGACGTCGGCGCCGCGCTGGGCGAGCGCCGATTCCACACACGCCCGGATGTTCGATTCCTCGTCGCGAGCAGGGATGCACACCGCGACGCTCGGGCGCGCGCCCGAAGCCGGCGACGCGGGCTCGCGGTACCCGCTCAGGTTCCAGAGCGTCATCGCCAGCGTGCCGAGGCACGCCACGAGGGCGAACACCGTGAGAAACAGCAGCAGGCTCACGCCGGCCTCCCTTCACGCCCCGGCCGGGCGTCCCGTCGGGCGCGGTCCGTCTCGCGACGCACCTCGACCCGCGGGTCGTGCCCGCGCAGCCGCAGCCACGCGTTGTAGAGCGGGTGCACCCCCGCGGTCTTGGTTTCGATGAGGTTGTCGAACGGGCCCGCGTCCTTCTGGATGACCAGCCGCGCCAGCTCGTCCGCGTTCGACTGCATCGTGGCCGTGATCGCCCGCTGCCAGTTGCCCCGGCTCGGCGTCTCGGGCGCATCGATCTCGACCGCCCGCACGAACACCTCGGGCTTCTGCTCGCCCCAGAACGCGTACTCGGCCGCGACGCTGACCACCTTCGCGCCGGGGTGCTTCGACGCGATCGCCGCCGCGCCGGGACGGATCCGGATCGCCTCGCGCACGTCGGTGAAGCGGCCCTGGGGCGTGAGATAGAGCGTCGGCTTCGCGTCGTCGGCAAAGTGCTGGGAGACATAAGCCTCGAACGCCCGCGACGCTCCGGGGTGGTCCGGCGCGATGCCGAAGAGCCCGAGCTTGGCGAAGATCTTGAACTTGCGGAACTGATCGAGGTCGATCGGCGACACCCCGCCGCGGCTCGGGAAGGACCGCGACCAGATCAGGATCCCGAGCAGCGGGTCCCACCACGACGCGTGGTTCATGCACACGATCACGGGTCCGCGGACGACGTCGAGGGCCGCGAGCACGTCGGGGGAGCCCCTGACGACGCGAACACCCGCGAACTTCTTGCGGAACATCCAGCGGGTGAGCCAGGCGAAGGCGGGGTGGATCCGCGGGTCCCACGCCGCGGGTTCGAGCACGTCGGCCGGGTACGCCGGCCCGTCGGACCGGCCCACGTCTCAGACCCCGGCCAGAGCCGACACAACCTCAGACTGCTCGCGGAACTCGCCCTCGCCCGGCACGTGGGCGGTCGAGTCGATCGCGGGCGCTTCCACGCCGAGGTCCTCGCAGACCACCTTCGCCGCGGTCACGCCCGACATGAGCACCATGGGCACGCCCGGCCCGGGGTTGGCCGAGCCGCCCGCGAAGTAGAGGTTGCTGAACGCCTTCGAGCGGTTCTTGGGCTTGAACCCGCCGCCGAGCCGCCCGTGCGACGCCAGCCCGTAGATCGCGCCGCCCTCGGCGTTGTACATCCGCTCGATCCCCGCCGGCGTCAGCGAACGCTCCACCACGATGTGGTCCTCGATGTCGTCCATGCCCATCCGCTTGCACTTGTCGAGGATCACCGGGCGGTACTGCTCGAGCAGCGGCCCGGGCTTGCCGTCCTCGGTCGCCCAGCGGTGCCGCTCACGCAAATACGGCGTATGCACGAGGATGTAAAGAGCCTCGCCGCCCTCGGGCGCCTGCGCCGGATCGGTCCGGCTCGGAGCCGCGATGTACAGCGTCGGGTCCTTCGCCGGCTCGCCGCGGTCGTAGATGTCTGTGAACTCGCTCTCGGAGCTCTTCGAAAACAGGAAGTTGTGGTGCGCCAGGTGCTCGTACCACCGGTCGAGCCCGAGGTACAAAACCACCCCCGAGCACGCGGGCGTGTACTTCGACGCAACGCCGCGGTGGGCCCGAAGACCCTCCGGTGTGCCGATCAGGTCGCGGTAGGTCCGCTGCACGTCGCAGTTGGACACCACGACGTCGGCCTCGATCGAGCGGCCGTCGGCCAGCTCGACACCCCGCACCTCGGTGCCCTCGGTCCGGATGCGCGACACGCGGACGCCCGTGAGCATCTCGACGCCGTTGTCGCGGGCGAGGGTCTCCAGCGTGCGGGCGACGCGGCGGGTGCCGCCCATCGCGTACCAGCACCCCTGATCGACCTGGGCCGACGCGATCATCGACAGGATCGCCGGCGCGAGGAACGGGCTCGAGCCCACGTATTGCAGGAAGTGCTCGATCATCTGGCGGGCGTGCGGCTCGGACACCATGCCGTGCGCCGTCTTGGCGACGGTCGAGTGCAGCCGCATCGCGAGGGCGTCCATCATGATCGACGGGTCGCCGAGCGGGGTCTGCCGCATGACGTCCGCGATGCCGCCGACGTCCTTGTAGAAGAACACGTCGCGGGAGAGCCGGTTCATCCGCCGCGCGAAGTCGATGAACTTCTTGTAGCCCTCGCCCGCGCCGGGCTTCGACGCTTCGATCGTCGCCGCCATCGCGTCGACCGACTGCATGAGGTCGAGAACCACGCCGTCCTCGTAGTGGCAGCGCCACTGCGGGTCGAGCCGGACCAGCTCGATCAGGTCTTCGACACGCCGGCCCGTGCGGCGGATGATCCCGCAGAGCACCTCGGGCAGCGTGAGGATCGTGGGGCCCATGTCGAAGGTGTAGCCCTGCTCCTCGAGCACGTTCATCTTGCCGCCGACGTGCGTGTTGCCCTCGACGAGCGTCACACGGACGCCGCGGGTCGAGAGGTCGGTCGCCGCCGCGAGCCCGGCGAGCCCTCCGCCCACCACCACCGCGTGCTTCGAACCGGTTCCTTGTGCGATCATCTTCCCAGGCTCCTCGGCGTCGATGCCGGACGGTCAGAACGCGGCGCGCCCGTCGACCGATCACTTCGGACGAGCGCCCGGATCGGACGCGGCCCACAACAGCATATCGCCGGCAGCGGACCCCGGGGTGCTCTAACCGCCGTACCACCGGCGCACAAACGACTCAAACGCGCCGACCTGCGACGACGGCGGCGGGGCCAACGGCGTGCGGATCTTCGAACCCGTCGTCGAAACGAACACCGGCCGCGTCATCGACAGCAGCCCCAGCTCCCCGCGCGAAACGCCCCACCCGCTCGGCCCGTGCCCGCCGATGCTCGCGCCGGGGTGCCCGGTCGGGATCACCGCGTCGTTGATCGTGACGGTCGTCGATCCCAGGCCGGGCGCCAGCCGTCTCGCCGCGGCGACATCCCGCGTGAACACCGACGTCGCCAGCTGCTGCTCGATGCTGCGGTGGATGCCGAGCGCCTCCTCCAGGTCTCGTGCGTGCACGACCGTTGACGCGGCTCCGAAGTGCTCGCCGCGGAAGAGCCCGCCCTCGCGCGGCGGGTCGGCCACCACCCGCACACCCTGGTCGCCGAGATCGATCAGCCGCCCCCCGCCCGCGACCGCCTCGTCAACAAGCCCTCTGGTCTGATCGTCCAGGACGGCGTGCCCGACCGGCACGCGCCGCGCCCGACGCTCGAGCGCGTCCACGAACCGGTCGAAGCCGTCGCCGACGACGATCGCTCGCCGGGGGGCGAGGCACGTCCGCCCCGCGTTCACGCTCAGGGCGAACCAGAACGACGCCGCCGCCTGCTCGATGTCCGCGTCGGCCAGCATCAGGCACGAGTCGCACCCCGAAAGCTCCAGCGTGCTCGGCGTCAGCGTCTCGGCCAGCTTCGAAGCCACCGCCCGCCCCACGCCGGTCGAGCCCGTGAACACCACGTGGTCCAGCTCGTGCTCTTCGAGCAGCCGCGACCCCGCCTCCCGGTCCGACGAGACCCACTCAATCTCGACCGGCGGCTCCGCCTGCACCGCCCGCTCGAGCAGCAACCGCTGCGACTCGGGCGACCGCTCGCTCGGCTTGACGATCACCCGGTTCCCGCCGACGACGGCCTGCACAAGCTGGATGCCGAGCAACTGCACCGGGTAGTTCCAGGTCGCGATGACGCCGACGCGGCCGAGCGGCACCCGCGTGACACGCTGCGTCTGCCCGATCTGCCAGATGCTCCCGCCGCGGACCCGCCGCGGACGCAGCACGCGGGCCGCGTTCCGCTCGTGCCAACGGCACGCCGACAGGAGTGTGACGAGCTCGGTGGTCAGCGTTTCGAAGCGAGGTTTGCCGACTTCCTGCTCGATAGATCGGAAGAACGGCTCCATGTCTCGGGCGACCGCGCGTCGGAACCGGCGCACCCACGCCAGCCGCTGCCGCAACGACGAGAAATCCACAAGCTCTGGCGCACCGGACACGCGGGGAGGGTATGTTGCATCTAACGCGATGCGACCGACGTACCTACCGCCACACCCTGCAAGGCCGCGGGATCCGTCGGCCGATGCGCCACACGGATGACCCTCGGCATGATCGCGCCCCCCTCCACAACACCGCCCCCCGCGCAGCCGCAGACCACCGCCAGCGGTCGTTCTCAAGCAGACAACGCGTCGGACGTCGTCGTGGTCGGCGCGGGCCCGGGCGGTCTCGCCGCGGCGATCCTCCTCGCAGCGCGGGGCGTCGACGTCACGGTCTTTGAAGCTCAGCCCGAGATCGGCGGCCGAACGAGCCTCATCACCCTCGGCGACTACCACTTCGACATGGGCCCGACGTTCTTCCTCATGCCCTATGTGCTCGAGGAGATCTTCCAGGCCGCCGGCCGACGCGTCGACGAGTTCGTCCGCCTGATCCGGCTCGACCCGATGTACCGGCTGGTCATCGGTCAGCGCGACGCCGCGGGCGCCCCCACAGACGACATCACCATCGACACCACGCAGGACCTCGAGGAGATGGCCCGCCGCATCGGCAAGATTGACCCCGACGACGGGCGAGCGTTCGGCCGGTTCGTCGAGCACAACCGGGCCAAGCTCAACGCCGCGGAGCCCATCCTCCGCCGGCCGATCAAGAGCGCGTTCGACCTGATCCGCCCGGACGCGATCAGCGCCGCCCGCTACATCAACCCGCACCTGACCGTCCAGCAGTTCAGCTCCAAGTTCTTCAAGCACCCCGCGACCAAGCTCGCCGTGGGCTTCCAGAGCAAGTACCTGGGCATGAGCCCGTTCGACTGCCCGAGCCTGTTCACGATCCTGCCGTTCATCGAGTATGAGTTCGGCGTGTGGCACCCCATCGGCGGCTGCAACGCCCTGATGCACGCCATGGCTGAGCTGCTCATCGAGCTCGGTGGACGCATCGAGACCGGCGTGCCCGTCGAGTCGCTCGACCTCGACGGCCGGCGCGTCCGCGGCGTCAACCTCGGCGGGCAACGCCGCGGCGAGACCCACCGATGCGACCACGCCGTCATCAACGCCGACGCGAGTTGGGCCGTCAAGAACCTCATCCCGGAGCCCCTCCGCGGCAAAGAGACCGACGACCGCATCGACCGCAAGAAGTACTCCTGCTCGACGTTCATGCTTTACCTCGGCGTCGAGGGCGAGGTCGACCTCCCCCACCACACAATCCGCACCGCGCCGCACTACGAGCAGAACCTCGAGGACATCGGCCGAGCCAACGGCACCGCCGGCTCGCTCACCAAAGACCCCAGCTTCTACGTCTGCAACCCCTCACGCACCGACGAGACCCTCGCCCCCGAGGGCCACTCCTCGGTCTACGTGCTGCTCCCCACGCCCAACACCAAGGCGCCCGTCGACTGGTCCGAGCAGGCCGGCCCGACCCGCGACCTGCTCTTCGACCGCATGAAGCACGTGATCGGCGTCGATCTCGAAGACCGCGTCCGCGAACAGCTCGTGCTCACGCCAGACCACTGGGCCGCGAAAAATATCAACCACGGCGCGACGTTCAACCTCGCCCACTCCCTCGACCAGATGCTCCACAAACGCCCGCAGCACCGCCTGCCCTACGTCGACGGCGCCTGGCTCGTCGGCGGCGGCACCCACCCGGGCTCGGGCCTGCCGACCATCTTCCTGTCCGCACAGATCACCGCGGGCATGCTCCTCGACGACCTGCCCGCGCCCGCTGAGCGCCCCCAGGCGCAGCCCGCACCGGCCGGGGCCAACGCGTGACACCCGACCGCAGCAGATCGCCGTCCAAGCCGTCACGCGCGGCGGCCACGAGCCGCACGACTTCAAGCCGAGAGAACTTCTGGGTCCTCAGCCCGCTCCTCCCTCGCGACCTCCGCGCCGACTTTCAAACGGTCTACGGCTTCTGCCGCAGCGCCGACGACATCGCCGACGAGCACGAGCACACACCCGAGTCCAGAGCGGTCGCCCTCCAACGCCTCGCCCGGTGGCGTTCACTCCTCGGCAGCCCGTCGGGAGACTTCGAAACCGAGAACGATGACGACCGCGGCGTGTTCACCCCGCTGAATGAGCTCATCGCCCGCCGCGAGCTGCGTCGCGGCGACTTCACCAAGCTCCTTGCCGCGTTCGAGCAGGACCAGACCCGCCTGACCTACGAGACGTGGGACGAGCTGCTCGGCTACTGCCGCGGCAGCGCCGACCCGGTCGGCCGCCTCGTCCTGCACCTCGCCGGGCTCGCCGAACCCTCCCCTGAGATCCAGAAGATGTCCGACGCGGTCTGCACCGCGCTCCAAGTCGTCAACCACGTGCAAGACGTCCGCCGCGACCTGTTCGAGAAGGGCCGCGTCTACATGCCGTCCGACCTGACCGGTCTCTCCCCGGACGCCTGGCGCGAACTCGCCGAGTCGCCCGCGAGCGACGCCAGCCGCGAGCGCGTCGCCGCCGCGCTCCGCCCGGTCCTCGACCGCACCCGCGTCCTCGTCGAAACAGGCCGCGGCCTCGCCCGCGCCTTGCCGGGCCGAGCCGCCCGTGTCCGGCGGGTCGTGTGGCTGTTCTGGGCCGCGGCCGACGAGCTGCTCCGCGTCATCGAGCGCGACCCGGGCCGGTGCCTGTGGGAGCGTGTGACGATCTCGAAGCCGCGCCGGCTCGCGATGCTCGGCCAGGCCGCGTTCCTGCCGCTGCCCGCGACGACGCGCCCGGCGGTCGCCAACGTCGCGAGGGCCTTGGCATGAGCGTGACCCCCCTCCGCCCGAGCCTCGATGTCTGCGACGCCGCCGAGCCGCACGCGAACGGCGCCGCCGAGGGCTTCGCCCAAGCCACCGAGATCACGCGCGAACGCGCGCGCAACTTCTACTACGGGCTGCGCCTCGCCCCCAAAGCCAAACGCGACGCACTATTCGCGCTCTACGCGTGGATGCGCGTCGGCGACGACATCGCCGACGACCCCCGACCGCTCCACGAGCGACGCTCCGATTTCGAGAGCTTCCGCGGCAAGAGCCTCCGCGCCTTCGAGGGCGTCACCCTCTCCGACGACGAGCCGTGGTGGCGAGCGTTCGCCGACACCTGCGCCCGCTTCCCGCTCACCCGCCACGCGCTCGACGACATGCTCGACGGGCTCGACCACGACCTCGACCACACGCCCGAGCACCGCCCCTTCCGCTCCGAGGGCGACGTCGACCGCTACTGCCGGCAGGTCGGCTCGTCGGTTGGGGTGCTCTGCGTCGATGTCTGGGGACTCGAGCCCGGCGCCGACCCCGCCCACGCGCTGGCGCTCGCCACCCGACGGGGCATCGCGTTCCAGCGGACCAACATCCTCAGGGACATCGCCGAGGACGCCGCGGAGGGTCGCTGCTACCTCGCCGCCGACACGCTCGACCGCTACAACCTCTCCGAGCCCGACCTGCTCAACTGGTCGGCCCCCGACGCCTGCGCAGGGCTCGTCGCCGAGCTCGCCGCCACGGCGCGGGCCCACTACCAGGAATCGCGAGGCCTCGAGAACCTCATCGCGCGCGACTGCGTGCCCGTCCTCCGCGCGATGACCGCGATCTACTCGGGCGTGCTCCGCTGCCTCGAGCGGTCCCCCGAGCGGGCCGTCCTCGGGCCGCGGGCGCGCGTGTCGAACCGCCGCAAGGTCCTCATCGCGACGTCGGCCGCGATCGGCCGCCTCAACCCGACACCCTGGCGCTGAGCGCGTGCCCGCGACCCGGCCCACATCCGCCCTCGTGCTCGGCGGCGGGCTCGCCGGCATGGCCGCCGCCGTCCGCCTCGCCGAACACGGCGTCCGCGTCACCCTCGTCGAAGCAGCCAAGCACCTCGGCGGCCGAGCGTCGAGCTTCGACGACCCCGTCCTCGGTCGCATCGACCGCGGCCAGCACGTGACCATGGGCGTCTGCCGCAATCACCTCGACTTCCTCGACCGCGTCGGCACGCTCGGCGACTGGTCCTTCGACGACGCGCAGACCTGGGTCTCGCCCGACGGCCGCACGAGCGCCCTCCGCCCGTCGCCGCTGCCCAGGCCGCTCGCGTTCGCGCCGGCCGTCGCGACCGCCCGGTTCCTCTCGCTCAACGACAAGGCCCGGCTCGCCGCCGCCGGGCTCGCGCTCCTCGGCGCGACGCCCGAGCCGGGCCAGAGCTTCGAAGACTTCCTCCTCAGGCACGGGCAGTCGCGGTCGCTCATCGAACGTCTGTGGGAGCCGGTCGCGGTCGGGGCGTGCAACCTGTCGTGCCGCGACCTCGACGCGGCGCTCGCGCTCTCCGTCGTACGCCGCGGCTTCCTGGCCGACGCGTCCAACGCCCGGATCGGCGTCGCCGCCCGCCCGCTCGGCGACCTCTACGACCGCGTGGGCCCGATCGTCACGGCCGCGGGCGGACGCCTGCTCACCCCCTGCCGCATCGAATCGTTCGACGCCCGCAGCGCCACGACCAAGAACGGCGAGACGCTTCAAGCCGACGTCGTCGTCTGCGCCCTGTCGGCGAGGCAGGCCGCACGACTCCGAGCCCCCGCGCTCGCGACCGACGACCGCTTCGACAAGGCGGCCGCCGTCGGCAGCAGCCCGATCATCTGCGTCCACCTGCGGTACGACCGGCCCGTCATGCCCGACCCGCACCGCGTGCTGCTCGGTCGCACCGCCGACTGGTTCTTCTCACAGGACGGCGGCTCCCGCGTCGCCGGCGTGATCAGCGCCGCGTCACCCCTCGACGACACGCCGCTCGACGACATCGCCGCCCGAGTCGCCGAGGACGCGCGCTGGCTCTTCCGGGAGGCGCAAACCGCGACGCTGCTGCGGTCGCGCGCGATCCGCGAGCGCGACGCCACGTTCGCCGCGACGCCGGCCGTCCAACGCCCCTCGACGACCGGGCCCTCGGGCGTGCTGCTCGCCGGCGACTACACCGACACGGGCTGGCCCGCGACGATGGAGTCGGCCGTGCTCAGCGGGTACCGCGCCGCCGCGGCCGCGCTCGGCCACGACCAAGACCACCTGCTCGCCCCGGCCGGCTGAGTGGCCTGATCAGGCCACGCTCAGTCCCGGTCGAACCGCTCCGACGCGCGCCGCTTCGCCGCCAGCAACCCGCCGGGCCCGTCGTCCGGCACGGAGCCGGTCCGGTCGATGACCTCTGGCTTCACGGCGGCCGGTGGCGACGCCTTGGGCGCTGTCCTCCGGGCTTCCGCCGCAGCCGGTCGCGCAGCCGTCACGCCGGGGTTCTCGGCGGGAACGACACCCCGCCGCTTCGCGCCGTGTTTGCGGAGCGCCGACAGTGTCGCCACCGCGCGCTTCTCGGCATCGGCGAGCGCCGCCGTACCGGTCGACGCCGCCCGATCCCACGCGACCTTCCGCGTGCCCACGTCGAGCACCAGCATGATCAACGCCAAGACGACCAGGTTCTGCCAGAGCGACGCGGTCGCCACGCGCGGCTCGATGCCCTCCCGGTCCCAAAGCCGCTCCGCCGAAAGATCCTCGAGCGCCAGAACGCGCCCGCCGGTCGCCCGCGTGATCTGCTCCAGCAGCGGCGTGTTCGACGTCAGCCGCTCGTACTCCACGCCCGACGCGAGGCTCACGCCCGTGATCGCGGGCGACAGCCGGTTTGCCCCGAGCCTCGGGGTCGCGACCGCCACGTACGTCCCCGACCCCTGCGTGCCGACGCTCGCCCGGTACAGCCCCGGGCCGACCTGGTTGAGCGTCACCTCGCGGGTCGAGCCGCCCGGGTCGTAGATGGTTGCAGGGATCGAAAGCAGGTCCTGCGGAGCGCCGCGGTCGTCGACCGCGGTGTACGTGAGCTCAAGCCCGTCCGCGGACGGTGTGACGCGGAACACAGACCGCCCGCCATCAGACGAACGCGACACCAGCCGCGCGAGCTGGTTCCACAGGGTCGAGTATCCGTCCCAGTCCAACCAGGGCTCGGCCCAGCGCCACGCGTCCGAAGTGAACGCCGCGACCCGACCAAGCTCGACCGTCCAGTGCGCAAGCACCGGCTCGCCGTCGGGCGTCGCCAGCGCCCGCACCGCACGCGGGTCGTCGCGGAACTGCGTGAGAACCAACCCGTTGAGCGTCGGCGGGAGCCCCACCCCGCCGAGCGCCGGCGACGACGCATCGACAATGACCGGCTCGAACGGCGCTTCACGGATCATGGGCGAACGCACCACCCGTACCGCCTTGACAAACACACGCGGCAGCACGCTCGGGTCCGTCACGTTGTAGAAAGAGCCGCCCCCGCTCTCGGCCATCGCCCGGAGCGTCTGAGTGTCCGACCCGTCGCCCACGCCGATCGTCGAAACGCTGATGCCGTCCGCGGCGAGCTCGGCCGCGGTCTCGGGCAGCGACTGCGCGCCCACGCTCATGCCGTCGGTCAGAACGATGATGTGCTTAACCTTCGCCTCGCTCTTGCGAAGCGCCTCCCCCGCCAGCGACATCGCCGGCGGCAGGTTCGTTCCGCCTCCGGCGGTGATCCGCCGGACCGCGGCCGCGGTCTCCGCCGGCCGGGTGTTCGGCCCGAGGTCGCGCACCCACCGAGCGTCCGACTCGAAGTCGATCACGCCCACGAGGTCGCGCTCGTCGAGCGTCTCCACGGCGGTCACCGCCGCCGCGTTGGCGATCTCCTGCTGCGAACGCACCGACCCCCCGACCGGCGCTCCCATCGATCCCGACGAGTCGAGCACCAGCACGATCGCCGTCTCGGGTACGACGAGCCGCTCGGGCAGGTCGAGCCGCACGGGCAGCACGTCCTCGATCGGCGTGCCCCGCCACGAGCCCGCGCCGAACGACGACGGCCCGCCGACCATCACCAGACCCGCCCCGAGCTCGCGCACGTGCAACACCAGCGCCTCGGCCGCGCCGCGGGGCAACTCGTCGGCCGCAACGTTCTGCAGGAAGACGAGGTCGTACGGCTGCAGCCCGATCAAATCCGCAGGCACCCCAGACGGAGCCACCACGCTCACCCGGTTGCCCCCGCCCTCAAGAGCCCGGGCAAGCGTCGCGCCCGGACCGGTCGGATCGCCGCCCGAGACGCCGTCGACGACCAGCACGCTGCCCTCGCCGGGCGAGACCGTGAACGCCTCTCCGCGGTTGTTGTCCGCGAACCGGTCGCCCGCCGGCTGCCCCGCGACCACATCGGGCGTGAACACAGCCTCGAACCGGTGCAGCCTCGCGTCGGGGAGCACCACGTCGAGCAGCACGGGTGACTTCCCGGCACCGACGCGGACCCGGCGGCCGCCACCCGGCGGATCGCCCACCGCGTCGAGCAGCGTCCCGCCCCGGTACAGCTTGAGAACGCCGGACGTTCCGGCGGTCGAGTTCAGCGTAACCCGCACCGTCACAAGCTCGCCCGGGCGCGCCCGGGGCGGCGCGTCGACCGATTCGACAATGGTCTCCGATCCGACCCGGTACGCGATCGGGACGACGTCGACCGGGAATGAACCGCCGACATCCCCCCCGCCCGCGCGGGAAGAGAGCCGTCGCGCCGCCGCGAGCGCATCCCCGGTCGTCTCGTTCCCGTCGGTCACGAGCACGATCCGGCCCGACGCCCCGCGCGGGACCATCGCCGCGGCCAGCTCGAGCGCCGATGCGATATCGGTGCCCTCTGCCCCAACCGAGACCAGGGCCCGGTCCGTCGGATCACCCCGCGTCGCCGATGCGACGGCGACCGCCCGGCCATCAAACGCGACGATCCCGAGCAGGTCGTCCGGGCCGCGGTCATCCATCACACCCGAGAGCGCGTCGTCCACCCGCCTGTCGAGGCTCCGGCCGTCGTCCGACACCCCGAAGCGGACCGCCGATCCGGACGCGTCGACGACCGCGATCACCGCCAGATCATCGGTGTGCCGGATGTCCGACGCACCACCGAGCACGGCCGCGAGCGCCGTGAAGACCGCTGTCCGGGCGAGTACCGCCGAAAGGCGGCGTCCACGCGAGAAACCCACCAGCCAAGGCCAGCCCGCGATCGCGAACATCAGCCCCGCCGCTCCGGTCAGCAGCCAGACCGGCTCGTCAAACCGCAGGCTCATTCATCACCCGCGTCGCTGGCGTCGTCAACCGCTTCGGCGCCGCCCTCGCCCTGGCGCGATACATAGCTCTCGAAAACGCGTCGGATCAGGCTCGTGTGCCGCGGCGGAACCGCGTTCTCCTCGATCGCCCGCTCCGCCCCGCGGGCCGCGTCGCGGACCGTCTCGTTGAACCCTTCACGGCTCACACCCCGCCCGGCGTCGCCGTCGCCGAACCAACGCCCGATAACACGGTCTGACTCGGACGGCCCCGTCGGCTCGCTCCGCGCGTCGAACAGCTCGGTCCGGCCCGACCACGCCGACGAACGCTCCGCCGCGAGCGCATTGGCCAGACGCCGCGCCTCCTCAAGCTCTTCCGGCGTTGCCTCGGACAGCAGCTGATCGCTCCGTTCGCGCAGCCGACGAGCCAGGTCTTGCGACCCGGCCGACGGCGGCTCACTCGCAATATCGCGCAGCTGCTCGGCGAAACCCCGGCCCGACCCCTGCCCGGAACCGGATGCATCGCTGGACTGCCGCCCCTCGGCACGATCCACGCCCTGCCCGCCATCGCCCTGCCCGCCATCACCGGACTCGACACCCCGCCCCGCTTCGCCACCCGGAGACGCGCCGGGCGCATCGCTCCGCTCGCCACTCGACTGACCAGAAGGCTGACCGCCTGGCTGTCCTCCAGAATCGCTGCCTGGTGACACACCGTCTTCCGACGGTTCGCCGCCAAGTTGCTGGCCGGGTGGCTGCCCGGATGGTGAACCAGACGACTCACCACCCTTACCCCCTCCGCCCGGCGTTCCAGGCTCGCCACCGGCCGCACCAGGCGTCCCGCCCGGATCGCCAGGTGTCGACGGCGTTGAATCACTGCTTTCGCCCGAACCGTCCCCGCTCGGCGTGTCGTCCGGTGCCTGCCCAGGTGACTGGCTTGGGGATTGGCCATCCGAAGAACCATCACCCGGCTGGTCACCACCGGTTTGGTTATCGTCAGATTCATCTTGGCTCGGGTCGCCCGAAGGCTCACCCGACGCCCCCGCGGCACTCGACGGCCCGCCATCTTGTTGGCCTTCTCTCATCCGCGGCGACGGGGCACGCTCGGCTGAATCACCCTCGGCCGAATCTGGCTTGGCCGAGTCCGGCTCGCTCCCGCCGGCAGCTTCGTCCGACGCTTCGTTCTCCTCCAGCCGATCCGCCTCATCTTCCAGCGACTCGCTCAGTTCTCGCATGCGATCGCGGGCCTGTTCCCGAGCTCGGCGCTCCAGGTTCTCCTCGGTGATCTGCTCGGCCAACCGCTCGGCATCCCGCCGGGGCAGCCCTTGGTCTTCGAGCGACTCGGCCACCGCGTCTCGGTCTTCTTCATCAAGGAGCCGCTGCTCCGTCTCGTCGTCGAGCCCGAGCTGTTCGACGCTCGAGGGCTCGGCATCATCCTCCGCCGGCTGCGGCCGCAGGGCCTCGGCAAGCTCACGAAGAGACTCCGCAGCCTCGGCCCGCGCCGACTCACCCAACAACTCACCCTGCAACCGCTCTGCTTCCGCCGCCGCCTGGGCGAAGTCGCCCGCTTCAAGCGCCTCCGCAAGGCCGCGCACACGCTCATCGACGCCGCTACTCAGACCGCCCGTCTCTCGACGCCAAGCCTCATCACGCCGCTCCTGACGCTCGGCCACTCGCTCCAGGGCGTCCGATGTCTCGCGCAGTTCCGCCGCCGCTCGCCGCCGCACATCGTCAGCCGAGCCTTCACCAGCCGCGAGTTCTTGCTCGAGCGCGCGGAGCTCATCGAGCGTCCGCTGCACGCGGGCGTCGACCGCCTCGATACCCGTCGTAGAAGCGGTCTCGCCGAACTCATCAACGACCTGATCCAACGCTTCCGCCGCCGCTTCGCGTTCCTCGGCCTGCTCCTCAGAAACGCCGGCCATCGCGCCTTCGTTGTCCGCAGGGCCTGCCCCGCCCCACGCCAGCCGCGGCGCGAAGCCGAGAGCCACAGCCCCGCCGACCAAGACAAGCCCAACCACCGCGCGGGTTGCTGGCACGCGACCAAACCCGTCGCGCGCCTCCGACGCCGCGGCCGCCCGGACCGCCGCCTCGGCGACCAGCTGCGCAAAGCCCTCGTCGACGCGCGATCCGCCCGCGCCGTCGCTCGTGAGCCGCACCGCCGATGCCACCCGGTCGCGCAGACCAAGCCTGGCGTCGGCCTCGACAACAGCATCGCGAGCCGCAGGCCGACGCGTCGTCGCACCGACCCACATCAGGATCAAGACCGACGGCGCAAGCCCAACCAGACACGCCCCAAGCCCACCAGCCGAACTGCTCAGCTCTGAAAAAGGGCCCAGCAACGCACCAAACACCCGCTCCAAGCCCACCAGAAGCAGGCCGGCACCGCCCGCAACCGGGAGCCACCGGTTCAGCCGTGTCCGGAGAATCTGCGAGTACGCACCGGACGCAGCGTCGCGTGCGAACTTCGCGACCGACGCTTCCAACTCGATCCCGGGTGCCTGTGTTGTTGATGCTGAAATGCTCATCGTCCGTTTCAATATACGAGCAACCGAGCAGGTCGGATACGAATGCCCCGCTCAAGAACAAACGCCTCACATCGCACGGTGTTCCCGCCGTACGCTCAACCCGATGGGTGACATCCACGACATCCTCGCACGCCTGGCGACCGCTCAGACCCTCGGCGAACACGAAACCGAGCGTTTGTTCGAGATGCTCCTGACGGGCGGGCTCGACGAAGCCCAGATCGGCGCGATCCTTGCCCTCCTCGCGACCCGGCCCCCGACCGCCGACGAACTCACCGGCGCCGCCCGAGTGATGCGCAAGCACGTGACCCCCGTTCCCTTCCGCGTGCCCGACGGCGGCGTGCTCCTCGACACCTGCGGCACCGGCGGAACGCCCAAAGCCTTCAACGTCTCAACCGTCTCGGCGATCATCGCGGCCGCCGTCAACCCGCCGCCCGGACGACCGCGCGTGCACGTCGCCAAGCACGGCAATCGGAGCCGCACGGGCCGCGGGTCGGCCGAGGTCCTCGCCGCCCTCGGCATCAACGTCGACGCGTCGCCACAAACGCAGGCCCGATGCCTCCGCGAGGCAGGTGTCTGTTTCTGCTTCGCGATCCACCACCACCCGGCCATGAAGCACGCCGCCGCATCGCGACGCTCGCTCGGCATACCGACCATCTTCAACACCCTCGGACCGCTCACGAACCCGGCCGGTGCCGACTACCAGGTCATCGGCGTCTACGACCCCTCGCTTCTCGACACGGTCGCCGAGACCCTCCGCCGGCTCGGAACCCAAGCCGCCGCCGTCCTGCACGCCCGCGACGGGCTCGACGAGGCGAGCCTGGCCGACATCACCGATGTCGCGATGCTCAAGCGCCAAAGTATCTCGAAAGAGACCATCGACCCACGCGAGGTATCGCTCGCCACCGCGAGTTTCGCGTCCCTCGCCGCGGCCAGCGTCCAAGAAGCCTCGGTGTTGGCGGTGAGCATTTTCAACGGCAACCCGGGGCCCCGCACCGACATGGCGCTGCTCAACACCGCGGTCGGGCTGCTCACCTGCGGCGTCGCCGACTCCCTCGCCCAAGGCATCGACCTCGCCCGATCAGCCATCTCAAGCGGGAGCGCCATGTCGGTGTTCGAGACGCTCCGGCGTGTCTCGCAGGAGCCGTCGTGATGCGGGGCATCGAGATCAGAACCGCGGGCCCGCGCGTTGTCGCCCTCGAAACCACCGTGCTGACCCACGGCCTCCCACGCGAACGCGGCCGCACCCTGATCAACGCGATCCGCGGGGCGTGCAAAGCAGGCGACGCCATCCCGGCCTTCACCGGCCTCATCGGCGGCACTCCGATCATCGGGCTCGATGACGACGAACTCGACGCACTGCTCGCCAACCCAGATGTTCAGAAGATCAACACCGCCAACCTCGGAATCGCGATGCACCGCGGCCAAGACGGCGCGACAACCGTGAGCACGACCCTCGAACTCGCTGCGCAAGCGGGCATCCAAGTCGCCGCCACCGGCGGCATCGGCGGCGTTCACCGCGGCTACGCAACCGCCCTCGACATCTCGTCCGACCTCGCCGCCCTCGCCCGCTATCCGGTTGCCATCGTGTCGAGCGGGGCGAAGTCGATCCTCGACGTCGAAGCCACCAGAGAGGTGCTGGAGACGCTCGGAGTGCCAGTGGTTGGTTATCGGACACAGTCGTTCCCAGCCTTCTTCCAAACGAGTTCTGAACGGGAGTGCGACGCCCGCTTCGACGACGAACGCGACCTGGCGACGTTCGTGGCACGAGAGCTCCGCCGGACCAGTCGCGGCCTGATGATCGCCAACCCCATCCCGGCGGAGCACGAGATTGCTCGCAACGACTGGGACAAAGCCCTCAAACACCTCGAGCGGTTCCAGCAGCGGGGCAGAGCCGCGACACCCGCGATGCTCGCGACGATTCAGCGAGCCTTCGGGGAACGGTTGATCGAGGCGAACGAAGCTCTGCTTCTGACCAACATCGCACTCGCGTCGCGGCTCGCCGGCATGATTCCCGCAGTCGTCTGACGCATCCGAGCACCGACGTTCACAAAGTCTTCACGCAAAGAAGACCGCTGAACGCTGTGGTTCTGAGGCAGAGAGGTATACCGTTCTTTGGTTTGAGGTTTCACGCATGATGTGGCAAAAATAACCTTGCCGGATCAGGCTGCGTGAAGGCTTCGGCGGTCGTCACGGTTCGACGCGCCTTCGAGAGAATGTGATCAAAGACTATTTTGAGGAGTTGTCATGAAGATCCGCACGCTGTGCCTCGTTTCGATTGCCGGCCTTGCCGGCTCGGCCGCCGCCCAAGACTCAGCCGCCGTCCCGTTCGCGAACGACGCCATCAACTCATTTGAGAGCATCGATGGTCAGCGGACCGCCTTTGTCGTTGACATGGCCCGCTTCACCTCCTCGAACGGCAAGAGCTACGGCATCGCACCGATCGCCAAGACCGGCCGCAACGTCGACGGTTCCGACTTCAACAACGCTCTCAACGGCGGCCACGCCATCAGCCGCCTCGCAACCAACGGCCTGCTATTCGGCAACGGGTTCTCACTGTGGGAGAACAACCCAAGCGCTGGCGTGAACCCCCCATTCAACACCGTCGACGGTGTGAGCACGGTTCAGGCCCCGGGCAACACCACCGGCTTCACCTACAGCTTCAGCGCCTTTAACGACTTCGGCGACGAAAACATCGGCGGCCAGATCTCCTTCGACCCCGCCAACCCGGAGCGGCTCTACGTCAACCGGATCGTTGCCGCGACCGGCAACGACAATAACGCGAACCTGGGCAGCGGCCAGGTCGACGCCGCCGGCTTCACCCTTCTCCGTGTGGATTCATTCTTCTCTGAAGGCACCAACCCCGTCAGCGGCGTCCTTGCCCTACGCACCGATCTGACCGCCCGCACCGACGTGATCAACAGCATCACGGGTTCAGGCATCGGTCAGCCCGCCGCGACCGAGATCGTCGATACCAACAGCGACACCGTGCAGATCGGTGTGCCCGCGGCGGTCCCTGCCGGCGTTGGTGGCAACGGCGGCCTCGCTCCGAGCATCATGACGACGAACTTCGACTCCGAGCTCCGCTTCAACGACCTCACCCAGGCCACCATGGACCACCTCGGTGATGCTCCCGACCAACGCGGAACCATCGCGGTGCTTCCCGAAGCGTTTTACGGGCAGAACAACGCTATCACGGCCGCTGTGCTGACCAAGGACACCTCCAGCGCCAACCAGACCAGCGCCATCAGTGTTTGGGGCGCTTCGGCGACCGGCCAGGTGACCAACGGCGGTACCCGCTACCTGTCACCCGCCACCGTCACCGATCCCATCACGGGCATCGACATCTTCCGCAGGGAGTTCGTCCCCACTGGCGGCAGCGGCTTCTTCAGCAACAACCCGCCGATCTCACTGGCCCGTGACGCCGACGGCAACCTGCTCATCGCCGGTGTCGTTGAAACCGACTTCTTCCCCTCCACGGTTGCCGCTGACGCGTCCGAAGTCTCCCAGTTCCAAGCCGTGATCGTCGGCCGCATCTCCGCCGACAATCCTGGCGAGGCCGAGTGGTCCGTCGCCAGCTACATCGATCTCACTTTCGTCCCAGGCTCGGGTACCACCCGCGGCAAGCCCTTCGCTGACGAGAACGGTGTTGTGATCGCTGAGATCGCGACCGCTCAGGACGACACGGGTGACGCCACCGGCCCGAGCCAGACGCCCGTCTCATTCGATTCGGCTGGAAACATCTACTTCGTTTCGCCCGTCCGCTTCTACGGCGAGGACGGTCTCCCCTTGACCGACGACGATCTGGTCAGCAACACAATCGTTCGTGCCAACTACATCTCCGACCTCGGCGTGGATAGCGACCTGAACGGGGCCAACGACTTCGGCTACGAGCTCGAGTCGCTCGTCTCCACCGGCGAAACCTACACCTCGCCGGCAACCGGCCTCGACTACACCATCTTCGGCTTCCGCATCCGCAACAACGCCGGCGGCGCGTCCAACGGTGGGTTCTTCCACAACAACGTCACGTCCGTCCCGTCCCAGATCGAAGACCTCGAGGACAACGCCCTGGGCGGCCTGGTCTACATGGCCAACTTCGCCTACGACGTCAACCAGAACGGCACAACCCTGATCGACGGCGAGCCCGACCCCGAGGACCAGACCTACCGGGCCCTCTTCTATGTCCAGCCGCTGCCCGCCGGGGAAGTCACACCTGATCGTCTCTGTGCCGATCAGAACAATGACGGGGCTATCGCTGCTGACGATTTTAGTGCATTCCTCACCAACTTCCTCAGCAGCAACCCGATCGCCGACGTAAACGGTGACGGGGTAATAGCAGCCGATGACTTTAACTTCTGGCTCACGTCGTTCTTCGCTGGCCAGTTCGGACCGATCTGCAACCCGTAAGTCAGGACCTTCTGACTGCAACATCAGGCCGGTACCGTAGAGGCGTTTCACAATCGCTAACGAGCAGGTCCGGCAAGACTGAATCCGTCGCTTTCCGCCCCTCACAGGGGCGGAAAGCCTTTCTAAGACAATCGAACGCGTCCCACAAGACTTTACGTTTCATATATTAGAGGATCGAAAATGCTCCGCACTTCCACGATCGCTGCTTTACTCGCCGTTGCCGGCGCCTCGTCTACGTCAGCACAGTTCAATCCGGCGAACGGCCAGTGGGGCAAGACAACGCCCACCGACATCCGGATCATGACCTACAACATCGAGGACGGCATCTGCCGAAACAACGGCGACAAGGACGAAGCCTTCGGAAACTGGGCGGCCTTGGCTCGGACCGTCGCCGCGATCCGTCCTGATATCTTGATTCTTCAAGAGGCCGGTGATAACTCCGGCAACGGCAGCCCCGGCGGTGGCGACAACGTGAGCCAGCTCACCACAACCATCGAGCTCTTCTTCAACGGCGGGCCCGATCCCTTCGTCGGCGGCGAGGTCACCGAGTTCGTTCAGAAGTACGCGCCCGGTTACGAGCTCGAGAACATCTTTGTGAGCTCTGTAACAGATGGTTTCAGCGGGTTCAACCGCAACGTGATCGTTTCGCGCTGGGACTTCGATGATCTTAACGGCGATGGGTTCGCCACGACCAGCTCTTTCTCCACCGTCAACGGCACCAGCGGCATCCGCGGCATCCAGTTTGCCGAGATCGATCTGCCCGACAGCATCTACCCCGGGAACATCATCGTTTCCAACGCCCACCTCAAGGCCGGCGGAAGTTCGAGCGACGCCAGCCAACGCGCCCAAGCCGCTACCGCGATGGCAACCTACCTGTGGAATTTCTACAACGGTGCCGGCACGCAGACGGTCGATCCGAACAACCTCGTGAACGACTTCCCTTTCCCCTCAAGCGTTATCGATCCGCTCACGCCCATCATCTGGGGCGGTGACTACAACGAGGACGAGAGCACCAACGGCAAGGTAGGGCCCGTTCAAATCTCCATCGAAAACACCCCCGCAGGAGGCGGCGAGGGCACCGACGCCGACGGGTCCAACGCCGTCGCCGATACCGCGGTCGACTTCTTTACTGGTTCAAAGGCCACGCTCGGCGGCAGCAAGCTCGACTACATGATGCACCAGGACTCGGTCATCAATGTCCGGAACCAGTTCGTTTTCAACTCGGGCAACATCCCGATCAACCTCATGCCCCCCGAGCTCGTTGGCTTCGGGCCGATCCCGACGCTCCTCGACGGTCGCTCCACCACGAGCGCTGCCGCGGACCACCGACCCGTCGTGGTCGACTACATCCTTCCGCTCCAAGCAGAGGACTTCATCCTCCCCGGTGAGTTCAGCCTCCTCAGCCCGCCCGACGGATCCAAGGGGATCTCTTCCGCCGTCGAGTTTTCCTGGGAGGAAGCCGAGGACGCCGACATGTATACGCTCGACGTCGCCAATAACCCCGGGTTCACGGATCTGCTGGCCAGTGAAGACCAGCTCGAAAGCACCTCGGCGGTCGTCAACATCCCATCCGAGTGCCGCCCGTTCTACTGGCGTGTGCGAGCGATGAACGAGTCCGGCGAGACCGTGAGTGACACCTTCGCCTTTTCAGGCCCGTCTCCCGCCGACCAGAACAACGACAACCTGTTAGACTTCTCTGACTTCAACGCTTGGATCGGGAACTTTCTCGACGGAGACCTCAAGGCCGATGTAAACAACGATGATTTGCTCGACTTCGCTGATTTCAATGCTTGGCTTATGGCCTTCTTCGTCGGCGACAATGACTGCGGGCTTTAAACTTAAACCACAGTCTCTGGCTTAGGGTTTGTATTGATATTCTAAATTGAAGTATCCATCCTGATTCATGAGCGTTCATTCTGCTACTAAAGCATGTAACGTCATAAGCATAGACGAAGTGCTGACTCTTAGTCCAACTTTGTTTAGTTCTGCTCATGTATCGAGGCAAGGGCCGATGTCGCCACAGAATCACTTGTTCCGCCTGTAGATAACATGTGTGGGCAAGTCGAAACAACGGCAGATAGTCTTTTACCGAAAATAGCGACGGCAGATAATCTCGGAGCAAACGCCTATGGCAGCGGTGAGACCCATCCTTGCCACATGATTCGCTGGCTCAATCCCATGCGAGTAGCAGCATGCTTGTGCCGCCAGCGAGCGGACATGATCATCCAACACCAAACCCTTGTGCACGATCGCCCACGTGCCACAGGCCATCAAGCCAGTGAAAAAGCAGGCCTCGGCGGCCCGGCTGTCGACAGCGACGGGCCAGAGCGAGAGGCCACCTCTTCTTGCCACCATCAGTTCAAATGTCGTCCTCTGCCTTTAGCCCACGGTTGCCAGGCTTAGCCGCTCGGCAATAGCCAAGGCGGATGCCTCGTCGACACACCGCGTGTGAGTGACCCACGTCCGGGCCGATAGGCGACGCCACACCCACCAGTCGCCATTCTGATCGCGGTCGGCCTTGAAGGTGCCCACAGCGACGCCGGCGCTCCACCCGATCTGCCCCACCCCAAGAGCCCCGCCAACCGCTTCAGTCGAGTGTGACACGCCCGCTCCTTACCGCGGCCTCGGATCGATCGGCCGCCCCTACGCAACTCAAGAATCATACTACGCGTCCCGCAAATCAACGCGTTTCGCGGTGGTGCGCGAGCTCTCGCTGCGCCTCCGACCTCGACGAGGCGTCGCGCCGCGTCGCCATGTGCCGCGAGGCCGACTGCTGCACAAGACTCCAGACCGCCCGGGCCGCCGCCTGCCCCGAGCCGCCGCGGATCCGCAGAACACCGGCGACGATCCGGCGGACCAGCGCCGACGCGTGCTCGTGCAGCAGCGCGTCTTCCAGCGACACGTACGTCTCGGCCCTGCCCGGATCGCCCTGCCGACCGGAACGCCCGTAGAGCTGACGGTCGACGCGCCGCTCGGCGTGCCGCTCCGTCGCGATCACCACAAGCCCGCCGAGCTCCAGAACGCCCTCGCCGAGCTTGATGTCCGTCCCCCGGCCCGCCATATTCGTCGCCACGGTCACCGCCCCGCGCTCCCCGGCCGACGCGACGATCTCCGCCTCGTCGGCCTCGAGCTCGGCGTTCAGCACGCGGCACGCGATCCCCGCCTCCCCCACCGCCAGCGCCAGCCGGTTCGACGCGATGACGCTCCGCGTCCCCACAAGCACCGGACGCCCGACGCGGTGCAACTCGCGCACCCGCTCGACCACGAGCCCGAACTTCGAAGCCTCGTCCTCGAGAACCACGTCGGGCACGTGCTCGCGGATCACCGGGCGGTGCGTCGGCACGCGCACGACCGGCAGCCCGAAGTTGTTCCAGATCTCGTCGCGGACCTCCCAGATCGTGCCGCTCATACCGCTCAGGCGGCGGTAGCGCTGGAAGAACCGCTGGTACCCGGTCCGGGCCGTGATCCGCTTATCGCCCGACGCTTCGATCCCCTCCTTGCACTCCACCGCCTGGTGGAGCCCGAGCTGCCACTCCCGGCCCTCGAGCACCCGACCCGTCGACCGGTCGACGAGCTGGACTGAACCGTTCTGTACGACATAGTCGTCGCCGCGGCGGTACAGGTGCAGCGCGGTCAGCGCCGTGAGCACGAGCTCTTCCCGGCGCCGCGGCCCGGACCAGAACGGCGGCAGGCTCTCGGCAAACTCTGCAAGCCGCTCCCGCCCCGCCTCGGTCACGCTGACAAGACGCGAGCGCACGTCCGCCTCGAAGTCCCGCCCTTCGACCAACCGCCGCGCGATGTCCACCGCCACCCGGTGCTCCCGAGCGCCAGCCGTCTCGGGCACCCGCTCGGCGAGGATCGCGGGCGTCGTCGCCTCGTCGACCAGCACGCTATCCGCCTCGTCGACCACCGCCGCGAACAGCCCCCGCTGGACCACCCCATCCGCGTCGCGCCCGCTCGACCCGACCTGGTCGAGCAGGTGCGACGTCAGCGTCGGCGCGAGCGGCATCGCGACCCTGTCACGAAGGTAGTCGAAGATGAACTGCTGCGCTGTGCCGTACGTCACGTCGGCCGAGTAACAGCGCCGCCGCTCGGGCGGGCCCATCGGGTCCTGGATCGCGTCGACCGTCAGCCCGAGCCGCTTGTAGACCGGCCCGGTGATCTCCGCGTCCCGCCGCGCGAGGTAGTCGTTGACGGTGTGGACGTGCACCCCGCGACCCAGCCAGCCGTCGATCGCCGAGGGCAGCACCGCCGTGACCGTCTTGCCCTCGCCGGTCGCCATCTCCGCGACCGCCCCCTCGCTCATGACCAGCCCGCCCATGAGCTGCTCGGGGTGCAGCGTGAACCCGAGCGTCCGCCGCACGGCCTGACCCGCGACGGCCACCGCCGCCTCCACCGCGCCCGCCGCGTCGCGCCCGAGCCGGACCTCCTCGCGCGCCGCCGCGATCCGCCGGTTGAACGCGAACTCGTCGAGCCCGTCCATCGCGGTCATCGCGGCGTGTACCCGGTTCGCCCGCTCCAGCCGAGCGGCGCGCGAGCCCCGCCGGTTCCACCTCGCGAGCACCCACTCGCCCAGCTTGTCCCACCCGTCGGCGGCGTCGCCGCGCCGACGCCGCCGCGACAGGTCGTCCCAGAGCTCGCGCCGTGCGAACGTGGTCACCCCACCACCCGACCGTCCAGGTACCGGCGAACCGAGCGCCACGCCCGCGGCAGCAGCGGCTCGGCCGGAACAGAGAACCGCACCCGTGCCCGACGCCCCGTCAGCGCGTTCGCCGCGAACCCGGCGTCGTCGACCGCCGCAACATCGACGCGGAAGTACGGCTCGAGCAGCACCGCCGGATCGTCGGGCCGCGTGAGCAGCTCACCGCCCGCCGCCGCGCCCAGCGCCGGATCGTCGAGCCGTATCGACCCCGAAGGAGGTTGACGCACCACACGCCCCTCGATCACCCGCCCGGCGTCGCCGCGGAGCCGCAGCGTGACCCGCGCCCCCGCCGCCGCAAGCCCGCCCGCGTCATGACCGCCGTCCACACCATCTTCTCGCTCGCGATCGGAAACCGACCCGGCGTTCACCAGCCGCCCATACTCCCGGTCGCTCACACGGGTCCGGACCACCCGCGGCCCCGAGTGCAGCCATGCCACCCGATCCCCGCGCGAGCCGAAGCGGCCAACGAGCGCGCCGAGCTCCATGTCCAACGCTTCAGGCGTCGACACCACACCGTCGGCAGGGGCCCGGACAAGCAGCGAGTCCCGCTCGGCCTCGAGTCGCGACACCAGGCTCTCGGAGAGCTCGACCGCGAGCCGCGCCCGCTCGACACCCAGCGGGTCGTTGTGCAGCGCCCCGTCGTACACCGCCTCGTCGTACGCGAGCTTGGCTCGCGCGCTGGCGAGATCGAGTTCGAGGTTCGGGTTCCGAAGTTCCAAGAGGACGTCGCCCGCCCGGACTTCAGAGCCGGATCGGATATGCACCCGGTCAACAAACCCGTCAACCGGCAGCCGCAGCGCGACCCGCTCGGCCGGGCTGACGGTCCCCGTCGCGAACACCGCCCCGGGCAGCGGCACCAACGCCGCGAACCCGACCACCGGCACCAGCACCCCCGCCGTCACACCCGCCGCCCGCAGCCGATGCACCCGAAGCTTGGGCGACGTCGCGAGGTACCAGCAGAACTTCGTCACGGGCACGACGGCCCACACCACCACAAACACAGCCGCCAGCACCAGCCCGATCGTGAAGTACTGCTGCGAGATCATCAGCAAGATCGCCAGCAGTACCAGGAGCCGGTAAGGCACCGCCAACGCGTGGTACGCGACCAGCAGCCAAAGCTCGTCGCGCCCGCGGACGTAAGGCGGTTGCACCGCCCGCACCCCAAAGCCGAACCGCTCGATGAAGAAAATCCACACCGCGCGAGCGCGCTGCGCCAGGTTCGGCGACCGCGCGAGGTCGGTCAAGAGGTAATAGCCGTCGTACCGAAGCAGCGGGTTCAGGTTGAAAACAACGCTCGACACGCCCGAGATGAGCATCACGTTGAACGCAATCGTCCGCCCGATCCCGGGCTCCGCGTACGCCCAATAGAACGTGGCGGCCGACGCCAGCACGCCCTCGAACAAGATCCCGCCGAGCGATACAACCGCGCGGTCACGCGTCCGAGGACGCTTCCACGCGCTCGTCGCGTCGCAGTACGGCAGCGGCAGCACCACCCCCACCAGCATCACACCGATCTCGACACACCGCGCCCCCACCGCCTTGCAAGCCACAGCATGCCCCGCCTCGTGCACCGCCCGAACCACGATCAGCGCCAGGCTCAGCCAAAGCAGGTTCGACGCCGACAGCACGCTGTTGAAACCGCTCGCCGCCCGGTCGAGGTTCGACAACACCACGAGCCCGGCCGATGAGACAAGCAACAGCCACGCGACAAGTCCCCACCGCGTAAAGAACGGCGCGAACAGGTGCCGCGTCCGCTCCAAAATCGGCTCGGGATTGATCAGCGGAACGTGAAAGAAGAGGTAGTTGCCCGTCCGCTTGCGTAGCTTGCTTGTGCGGAACGTCTGGCGGCGCTTCGCCAGCAGGTCCGCCGCGACCGGCTGATCACCCAGCAGGAACCCCTGCATCTGGAGCTGCCCGAGCAGGTCCACGACCTCGCGCTGCGTCGGTGCCTCGTCGCCGAGCTGGGCGTTGCACGCGTTCCACGCGTCCTCGACCGTCCGCCGCCCGTCGAGCAGCGCCGCGAAGCGGTACGCCGACTCGCTCAGGTGGAAGTAGCTGCCACCCGCCGCCTCCTCGACGACGTAGCGGACGCCCAGCCGTCCCTGCTGCGGCACGATCTCGACGTGCGGGCTCAGCCGCGGCCGCGTGTCCGCCACGCGGTACCACGTATCGCTGAAGGTCCCGCCCACCCGCGGGCGGAATGTCTGTGCGTCAAACGCCATGCGTCCTCCGGCACCCGGCCCGGCTCACCACCACAGCCGAAGACGGATCTCGTCGACGATCGGCCGCGACAGCTCGGCCAGCCCCGTCGTCCAGCCGTCGCGCAGCCGCGACGTGACCCGCGTCCCCGGGCTGAGCAGCGGAGCGTCCCGCTCCGGGTCGATCAGCTCCGCCTCCACGCGGAACGTGTTGTTGCCCTCACCCGCGTCCGACGACGGGTTGATCCGAAGCACCCGCACCGGCAGACGCCGCCCGGGGTCCGACCGGGTCACGACCCAGCCCTCGTCGCCGACCTCGACCCGGCCGATATCCCGCTCGCCAACATCGAGCACGACACGCCGCCCGTCGCCGACCACCTCGAACAGCGCCTTCGCCGGCTCGACGCGCGAACCCGCCGCGTGCTCGAGGTCGCCGCCGCTGACAACGCCCGACAGCGGCGCCCGCAGCTCGGCCTTGTCCAGGCTCAGCCGCAGCAGGCCGATCGCCGCCCGCGTCTCAGCCAACCGCGCCTCGGCCTTCCGCCCCTCCGCGGGCTCGCCACGCGAATACGCATCATCCCGCTCGGTCTCGAGCGCCATCGCCTGCGCCTCGGTCTCGGAAAGCCGCAGACGCATCTCCCGTGTATCGAGCGTCGCCATCAGGTCGCCCTCTGCAACACGGTCTCCGGGGCGGTAACGCACCTCAGCGAGGAACCCCGCGAACCCGGGCGTCACGCTCCGCACCACCTCAGCCGACACCTCGCCCGACGACACGACCCGGCTGGGAATCGGCACCGCCGCGAGCAGTACGAACGCCGCCGCGACACTCGCCGCGAGCAGCTTCCAGCCCGTGTGCCTCGGCCCGACAAGCGTCTCGGCGATCTCGCCCGCCCGGTCGCGGGCAACCTGCTTCAGCCCGCGGTCGGCCAGCCGACGCGTAAAGATCGCCGGTCCGACGAACTCCGCCGCCAGCCGCACGAGCGGCAGCGCCGACTCCGGGAACGGGTCGTGCGACTCACGCTCAAGGACCACGACCCCGACCAGGTCGCCCTCGACCCGCAGCGGAAGCGTCATGAGCGACGAATGCCCGTGCGACACGAAGAACCGCTCGTGCTCGCGGACCACCAGCCGGCGGGCGGCGTCGGCCTCGTGCGCCTCGGGCACCGGGTACAAAATCTCGGTGTCCTGCTGCGCGCACTCTTCCATCACACGCTCGAGCGACTCCGACAACGCCGTCCGACGGTCGAGCTGCGGCGCGGCGCTGATCGACTTCACCCGGATCTCGTCGCCCTCGACCATGCCCAGAGACGCCCGCGTGCAGCGGAACCGCTGCGCCAGCTCGTCGCACAGCACGCTCGCCATATCGCCCGCGCTCTCGGCCTGCTGGCCGCGGTCGAGCAGTTCCAGCGTCTGCCGCAGCATCAGCTTCTGCTCGGTCTCGGTCCGCGCATGCTTCGCCAGCAGGAAGGTCTCGAACCGCTGGTTCGCCAGCTCGATCAGACGAGCCTCCTCACCCGCGTCGCCCGACGCGCCGGGCAGCAGCGCCAGCGTCGCGCCCTGCACCCGCCCCTCGGCGATCAGCGGCGTCGCCACCGCCCGGTGCGTCGGCTCCGTCGTGTACAGCCCGCCCGACGACGCCATCACCACCGGTTCGACCCGGGTCCCCGCCACCCCGCCCGAAGACGACACCGCCAGCTTCGCGACGCGGACGAGCGCCTGCTCGACCGCCCCGTCGTCGAACGCGGCTCGCAGCTCCCCAGAGACCGCCCGCGTCGGCGACAGCCGCGTCGAGAACAGGCTCGAAGACTCCGCACGGGCGGACAACAAAAACACCGCCGCGGCGTCCGCGTCGGTCAGGCGGCAGTGCTGGTCGAGCAAATGGTCGAAGAACGACCGCAGCTCCTCCAAGCTCGACGGCCCCCGCGAAGCGGGAGCCGCCGCGATCTCCGCTGAGGGGACCGTCTGAGTCTGTTGCGATCGTTCGTCCATCGCGCCTCACGGCACCGACGCGTCAGTCGCCGGCGTTCTCTTCGCCCGACGGCTGAGCCGCCGAAGGCTGGCCCTGCAAACGGATCTCGCCGTTCCGCTCCTCGTACGACCGGATCAGCTGCCCCAGCGAGATCGCCAGCCGCTTCGCGCCCGACCAGTTCATGATCACGCGGCTGCCAACACCGAAGATCACCTGCGGCGCCTGCCCCTGCTGCTGAGGGGCCGGCAGATTCATCCCGAAATCGAGCACGACCTCGTCGGCCGTCGTCGACGTCCGGATCGTGTTCGCGTATGTGCTCTGCATCTTGCTCTCGTCGATGCGGAGCTGAACCTGCTGCTGCTGCTCGTCGGCCATGATCGGATTCTCCAAGAAGTCTCTTAAGGGACGCCCTATAGGCGCCCGCGTGCGTCACCCGCGTCGTCGTCCCGACCCACCAACGAGGGCCCGAGATCACACGGGCCATGAGCCTAGGGACGCTCCCCCCTCGAAAGAGCCCCGCTCAAACCCTCGTCCACCGTTCGACCGGCATTCACAAGAGCAGCTCCAACACGAGCGCTAGCAGCAGCCCGATCGGCCGCGCCATCCCCGCCGTCACCGGCGCCAGCAAGCCCAGCCGCCACACGCTCGCGCACCTCAGCCGCCGACGCCTCGGCGACCCGGACCCGCGCGTGCAAGCCGCTGGGCAGACGCCCCGGGTTGGGCACCTCGACGCGAACCAGGATCCGGCGCGCCCCAGCATCACCCACGGGCGCCCGGAACACCACCTGCCCGACCTCCGCGGGCCCGGGCACGTCGTCCCACACCACCAGCGCTGCCTGCCCGTTCTCCATGCCGAGCGCCACTGCGGGCGGCACGTTCAGCTCAAGAATCAGCGGATCGATGTTCACCAGCGTGACGACCGAGGTCAGCTCGTCGACGCCCTCGCCCGCCCGCTTGCTGACCGAGAGCACCTCGCCGCCAACCGGCGCGACGATCGTCAACTCTTCGACACGGAGCCGCTCCCGCGCGAGCCCCGCCTCCGCCTCGGCCCGCGCGATGTACGCCGCCTGCACGTCGAGCACCGCCCGGTCGTGGTTCAGCCTCGCTTCGCGGAGGTCGCGGCCGCTCGCCCCGCCGCCGCTGTTCGACTGCAGCGTCAGGTCGAGCTCCGTCTGGCGGAACGCCATAAGCCGCTCGGCCGTCTCGATCTGAGTCTCGTCGGCCGCGCGGATCGCCGCGAGCTGCAGCGACGCACGCTCGAGCGCGTCCTCCAGCTTGATCAGCGGCGTCCCCGCTTCCACACGGTCGCCCGGCTCGACCATCACCTCGCGCACACGACCGCGGACCGGGAACGCCAGCCCGCGGTGCTCACTCGGCCGCGAGACCGCGCGGAACTCACCCCCGATACCCGTGCCAAAGAAAGCCTCAAGAAGAACACGCCGCCCGTCGGGCTCAGAAGTCGCTCCGAACGAAGCACCGTCTTCAAATGCCCGCCCATTCGCGAGCTGCCCAGTCGCCAGCGGAGCCACGAGCCAGCCCACAAGCCAGCACGCCATGCAGAGCAACGATCCGCGGAACATCTTGACCCTCGCTCTCGGCCGCCCACCGAACCCGCCACAACGCCCCAAACACCAAAATACAGCTTCCGCTAACTCTACCCGCGGACTCGTTGTGCGGTTCCCAGACAGACACGATGCCACCCGCCACACCAAACGGACACCCCGCATTCTGTGCATGGTGACGAACCGCTCGCCCGCAGGACCTAGTATTCGATTCGTAGTGCGCTCGTAGCTCAATTGGATAGAGCGTTGGCCTCCGAAGCCAAAGGTTCCGCGTTCGAGCCGCGGCGAGCGTGTTGTCAGATCGGCGGGTCGGTGGGAGGTCCGCCGATCCGCCCGGCCCGCGCACAACACCACGAGAAAGACATCATGAACGACCGACCACGTTTCTCGTCTGCCTCCAGTGTCGCCGTGCTCTTGCTCGCGATACTCGGTCTTTCATCACCGGTCACGCTCGTCTGCGGCCGTGCCGCGGCTCAGAACGTCGGCGACACCGCCCCGGAAGCAGAGGTCATCTTCGAGAAATATATCGAGGCGCTCGGGGGCCGCGAGAATCTCGAGAACGTCACCTCCCGCTTCCTGACCGGGAACATGGTCATCATGAGCCGGAACGGAGACGAGACACGGGCGCTCGTCACCGTGACCTACGCCGCGCCGTCGAAGCTTCGTCAAGAAATCCTCGCGCCGGGCACCTTCGAGCAAACCCTGATCTGCAACGGCGAGAACGCCTGGCGCAACAGCGGCGACGGGTGGACTGCGATCGAAGGCGAACAACTCGTCACCGTGATCGACACCGCCGACTTCAACACCTACTACGCGATCGGCTACCAGGAACGCTACAAGGAAATCGCTGAGACGAGATGGGACCGTGTCCGCGGCGAAACCCTCGCCGTCGTCCGCGCCACCCGGCAGAGCGGCTCGACCGACCTGCTCTACTTCGATCCCAACACCAACCTGCTCCGAGCCTTCCGGCAAGTACCCACGTCGCCGCAGCCCGGTGTCGCCGTCGCCGAGTACTGGATCGACGAATACAAAGAGTTCGACGGCGTGAAGGTGCCGGTTGCCATGAAGGTCTACAGCCCAGCCTTCGACTACACCCTCGAGTACAAGCGCGTCGAACTCAACCCGGAAACCTCTGCCTCTGACGAGTTCGAGGCCCCGCCCGGTCTTTGACGACCAGAACCTCGTGGGAACGCCGGCTCTCCAAACCAAACCAGCTTCACCGAGAGACCCGACAACGGGAGCCCGCAAAGCAAGAGCCCGGCCCCAAAACGCGGGTGTACGCCGCGGCCCGCCCGTTCTCAAAGCCCGGACAATGCCGACTCGGACCAGCCGGCAACCACCGCGGGCCGCCCACCGACCTCCACGACGCCCATAGCGCCGATCCGCAGCAGCCCGGTCGGGTCACGATCGGGACCCAAGGGCACGATCGACCAAAGACCGCTCTTTCGATCCTTTCGAAGAACCGGCGAAAAGCTCGACAACATCCTGTCCAGCAGCGAATCGACACGCTCGCTGCGCACGCCCGGCCCAAGCCCGACCCGAACCACCCCGATCCCGGGCAGCCGCACCGGACCAGAACCGTCGACGGCCAGCACCACGCGGTCGTTCAGAGAACGCTCAAGCTCTGCCAGGGCACCACCGTGCCGGGCGAGCCATCGGCGTCGTCGGACGCGCTGACCAACGTGCGACTCCCAACGCAGCGCACCGAGGAACACGGCGCTCGCCACCTCTTCGAGACGCGTCAGGCGGTTTTTGAAAACGAGCACGTCCGCCCGCCCGCCGCCGCCGGACGCCTCGGCCGCGATCGGGTCGGAGCCATCGGCGAGCCGCTCCGACCACCAACGCCCCGGCGGGTCGCTCCTCGACGACACGAGCCAGTCAAGCGAGACCGGCCCGGGTCCACCGCCGAGCCGCCGAGCAAGAACACCGACCTCCCGTGCGTGGTCGATCCCGATCGCGTCAAAGATCCGAAGCGACCGGCTCTCATCGAACGCCTCGGGAAACCCCCGCCGCAGCGCGTTCAGGTCGACCCAAGCCTCGAACACACGCCGCCCGCGGGGCCCGGGCTCACGCCGCATCGCCGAGAGCCCGCGGGGCGTTTTCCCGTCGAAACCTCGCCTCGCAATCCATCGCTCCATCGCACCGCGGCCGAACGATACCGTGAACACCCCGGGCTCCGACGCCCACGCAAAGACCGCCCACTCCGGCAGATCCGACCTGACAAACTCCGCAACCTCAACCCCCGCCTTGCCGTCTACGCCCGCCGTGACTCTGAGCCGCTGACGCGACGTCCCACCCGGCGGCAGCAGCAACGCTTGGAGCGTGGACACAAGCCCGAGGTGCGACCGGCTTGTCCGGATCTCCAGCACCGCTTCGAGACGCTCGAGCACCATGCCGCCCCGAGCATCGACCGGTCTCGCCTCAAAGCCCAGAACCACAAGCCGGTGCGGGTGTTCACCGACCTGCGCGAGCGCGAGCAGGATCTTCGCCGAGAGCAACGCATCCGGATCGGTGAGCAGCCCGGCGCCGATCGCGGCCCGCAGCGCGATCAGCGACGGGTGCAGGCCGTCGCGCTCCCAGCCCGGGCCCGGGTCAAACCGCCACAGCCCGATGCCGTCCTCCGGGATCGCCTCCGGAACGCCCTCTACCCGGTCCGCAGCGCCGGGCACCTGTCCCAAAGACGGGCACACAACCGGGACCGCCAGCAGCCAAGCCGTCGCCCACACAACCATCACACCGAGCCGCTTCACGCGGCGATGCTACCCTCGCCTGACGGAGCCCGCGACCCATGCACGCCACGCACGATCCGGCCCCCACTCCGCCCGAGCGCGTCCTGATCATCCGCCCCAGCGCCCTCGGCGACGTCTGCCGCAGCGTCCCCGTCGCCGCCAGCCTCCGCCGCGCGTTCCCGAGCGCCCGCATCGACTGGCTCGTCCGCGATAGCTGCGCCGACGCCGTCCGGCACCACCCCGCCGTCGACCGCGTCGTGCTCTTCGACCGAAAGTCGCTCGGGCGCGCCGCCAGCCGCCTCCTGGTCGGGCCAACCCTCTCGTTCCTGAAGTCGCTCCGCGTCAGCCGCTACGACCTCGTCATCGACGCCCAAGGGCTCTTCCGCTCCGGGCTCTTCGCCCTCGCCACCGGCGCCGCCGGGCGCGTCGGCTACGCGAACGCCCGCGAGCTCGGCTGGCTCGGGCTCAACCAAAGAGTCCAGACGCCACGCCGCGCGCACGCCGTCGACCGCATGCTCGCACTCGTCGAATCGATCGGCGTCGAGCCCGCCAAAGACCTCGGGCTGTACACCTCAGAGCAAGACCGACTCTGGGCGTCCGAACGGATCCTCGGCCGCTGCGTCACCCTCGCGCCCACCAGCGTCTGGCCCGCCAAGCGCTGGCCCATCGACCGCTTCCGCAAGCTCGCCGAGCTGCTGCTCCAAAGCGGCCACGCCGGGCAGATCGCCGTTGTCGGCGCGCCCGGCGAGCGCGACCAGTGCGACCCCCTCCTTGAACTCGCGGCACGCGACGAACGCGTGATCGACCTCGTCGGCTCGACCTCGGTCGGCCGCCTCATGGCGGTCATCGAACGGTCCGCGCTCGTCGTCGCCAACGACTCCGCCGCCGTCCACATGGCCGTCGGCTTCGACCGACCACTCGTCGCGCTCTACGGGCCCACGAGCCTCGCGACCGTCGGCCCGTACGAGCGCGACCACGACGTCGTCCAGCACGTTACCGCCGACGACACCCTCGACCACAAGTCGCCCTCGCTCGGCCTCCCGCTCATGCAGCGGATCCAGACCGAAGAGGTCGTCCGAGCCGCGACCGACCGCCTCAGCCGTGCGTCCGCTCGAACTCTCTGAGGAACGACGCCAACGCCTCGGCTCCCTCGACCGGCATCGCGTTGTACACGCTCGCCCGCATCCCCCCGATCGACCGGTGCCCGCCGAGGTACCGCAGCCCCTGCGACTCGCCCTCGGCGATGAACCGCTTGTCCAGATCCTCGCTCGGCGTCTTGAACGTCACGTTCATCAGCGAGCGGTCCTGCACCCGCGCGTGCGGCGTGTAGAAGCCCGACGCGTCGAGCGTGTCGTAGATGATCTTCGCTTTCCGCTCGTTGTGCGCCCGCATCCCCTCGAGCCCGCCGTTCTCAATGATCCACTTGAACGTCTGACCGATCAGGTACACCCCGAACGTCGGCGGCGTGTTGAACCGCGACTGCTTCTGAGCGATCAGCCGGTAGTCGAGCATCCAGGGAAGCTCCCGGACCTGCCGCTCGAGAACGTCCTTCCGGGCGATGACCAGCACCGTCCCCGCCGGCCCGAGGTTCTTCTGCCCGCCCGCGTAGATCAGCCCGTACGGCGACACGTCGATCGGACGGCTGAAGATGTCGCTCGACGCGTCGCACACAAAGAACGCGTCGCCCGGCGGCGTCGGCGGAAGCTCGTGCCACTCCGTCCCCATGATCGTGTTGTTGCTCGTGTAGTGCACGTACGCCGGGCCCGACGAGTACGACACCCGCGACACGTCCCCACCCTGGGGCAGCTCGCCGAAACGAGACTCCGCCCCCGAAAACGCCAGGTGTACGCCGCCGTATCGCTCCGCCTCGTGGATCGAGTCCTTCGCCCACTTGCCCGTCTCGAAGTAGTCCGCCGTCCCGCCGTCGGGCAAGAACGCCATCGGGATCTGGAAGCACTGCGTCGTCGCGCCACCCTGCACGAACATGACCTCAAAGTCGTCCGGGATCGACGCGAGCGACCGGGCGTCGGCGATCGCCTCTTCCAAAACCCGGTCGTACGCCTTGCCGCGGTGCGAGTGCTCCAGGATGCCGACGCCCGTGCCGAACAGATCCAAGAGGTCCTCGCGGGCCCGGTTCAGCACGTCCTCGGGCAGCACACCCGGGCCCGCGCTGAAGTTGAACGCCCGACCCGTTCCCACCGGCAGGCTCACCGGTCCGCTCGAAGCCGTCGTCATCTCAACCCGCTCCTTCCGGCAAGGACCCTGCGTGGCCTGCCCGATCCAAAAAACACTAGCCCAGCCGCGATTAACCCGGAGCACGGTCACCCGGCCCGCGACCCCATCAGCCCGGCGTTGACGCAGTGCTCGAACGCCCCAGTCTCCCGCCACACACGCACGATCCGCACCACCTCGTCTGCCACGGCTTCCTGAGCCTGGTCTGTCGACGCCCCAACATGATGCGAAAACTGCACCCCCCCCCCCGACTCAGACACCACATCTCGGATCGCCGGCTCAAAGACCCCCGCTTTGAAAGAGGGTTGGTCCCTGTAGACGTCGATCGCCGCCCGAAGACCCCGCGACCGCACCGCTTCCGCGAGAGCGTCCTCGTCGACGATCGCGCCCCGAGACGTGTTGACGAACAGCGATCCACGTGGCATGGCTGAGAAAAACGCCCCGTCGCACATGCCACGCGAGTCGTCAGTGAGAGGCACGTGCATCGTCACCGCGTCGTACGACGGCAGAGCTTCCAGCAACGCCTCCCTCGCGTACGGCACCGTGTCGACTCCAAGCGCCGCCGCTTGGGATCCCGTCAGCGACCGAGACTGCAGCCCCACCCGCATCCCGAACGCCTGAGCCCGGCGCACCACCTCCAGCCCGATCGCGCCAGCCCCCACCACCATCAGCGATCGCCCCTTCAGCCCGCGCGCCCTCGAAAACGCCTTCTTGTTCCACCGCCCGGCCCGTAGCTCGGCGTCCTGAGCCGGGAGCCTGCGGTCCAGCGAGATCAGGTGCCCGACCGTCAGCTCGGCGACCGCGACGGCGTTCATGCCGGGACAGTTGCACACCGCAACACCCCGCTCGGCCGCGGCCGACGAATCGATGTTGTCATGGCCCGAACCCGCCCGGATCACCAGCTTCAACGCGCCAGGCGCTGCGGCAAAGACAGAAGCGGGCACACGCGTCGACCGAACAACAATCACCGCCGGCTCGCATGCACGCGTCCGCTGCTCGAGCCCCTCGGCATCAAGCTCGGGCTCGAACATCACCTCAAGCCCGATCGCCGAAAGCCCCTCGGCTGCCACGGTTTCGAGCTTGTCTGCGATCAATACCCGCATCGGTGTCCTCCTCCGTGGGCATCACCCGCCGGTTGACTCAACATCGAAAATGTTATTTCGCGTCCAACGCCCTGTATCAACGATCGCCTCCGGTCATTGCCCGAGCCCCGCACAACGGCAAGACTTCCCGATGCACCGAGACAACGCCGACCCCGCCAACATGCAGCCGCAAGACTTCGTCTGCGACTTTTCACTCAAGCCGTGGGACGGCACCTTCCCGATGGTCGAGGGACACCGCGGCAGCCTGATCTCAGGGGACTGCCTCTCCGTCGCCTACCGCCGCGTCGTGCTCTCGGGCGAAACCGACACGCCGCCGAGTTACACGTGCACAATGTGTCTCGAAGAGCGGACACAGAACGCGTGGCAAAGCCCGGTCTGCGCCGACGCCGTGATCTGCGAACGCTGCATCCGCCAGAGCGCAACAAGGCTTCACAAAGATCCCGACTGGGACTGGTCCAAGCCGAACGCTTAGCCAGCCCGAGCCCCCCCCACACCCCCACCCCCCTACCGCTTCGCGGCCGGGGCCAGCTTCTCCACCGCCGCTTCATCGATGTACAACAGGCAGCCGCAGTTGGGGCAGAGCGTGACCTCGCCCGAGAGCAGCCCGTTGAGGATCTGCACAGGCAGCGCCATCATGCACGCCCCGCAGCTGATCTCGTGACGCCGCTTGTCCATGACCTCGATGCTCGCCATCGCCTCATCGCCGCGCTCTTCGATGAGCCCCTCCAGCAGCGACAGGTGGTCGCTTCGGCACTCGGCCGCGACACGCTCACGCTCGGCACGAAGCTCCGCCAGCCGGTCAGCCGACTCGGCCTCCCGCTGGCTCTTCTCCTTCGCGGCACGCTTCTTCAGCGTCTCACGCTCGGCGATCTGAGAGTTCACGCCCTCGAGCTCCGCCGAGAGCGACTCGGCTTCGGTCATCTTGCCGATGACCTCTTCCTCGATCTTCCCACGCTCGATCTTCTGCGTGTTCACCTCGACAAGAAGCGCCTGGTACTCCTTGTTGGTCCGCGAACTGTT
The DNA here is from genome assembly GCA_039815285.1 of Planctomycetota bacterium. Taxonomy (GTDB): domain Bacteria; phylum Planctomycetota; class Phycisphaerae; order Phycisphaerales; family UBA1924; genus JBCBZP01. Next base: position 75,328 of record JBCBZP010000005.1, on the reverse strand, counting down.
CATCTTTTCCCGCGCTTCGCCCATCCGCTCGTCGAGCCGGGCGATCTCGCCTTCCCGCTCGCTGATCGACGCCTGGAGCTGGCGGTGCTGCGAGCCAAGCGAGCCCAGCTTGTCGCTGAGCATGCCGAGCTGTTTTTTCTGCTCGTCGAAAAACCTCTCAGCCGCGCGGATGCGCGAGCTAAGGCCCCTGATCTGTTTCTCGACACGAAAGACGGCCAGAAGCTTCTCGTTGGCGCTCATCAAACCTCCGGGTTCCACACACAGTCTACCCGCCGCTCGATCCGATTGCCGCCGCCTGCACAACCGCGAGCCGCAGCAGCCAGAACCCGACGGGCCCGGCGAGCAACAACGAGTCCAGAACATCCAGCACGCCGCCGAAGCCAGGCAGCGAGCTGCCCGCGTCCTTCGCGCCCGCGTCCCGCTTCAGAAGACTCACCATCAGATCGCCCACCTGACCCGTCACGCCAAGAGCGCCACCGATCACAGCCCCAACCCAGATCGGCAGCTCCACGCCCCCACCGCTCTGCGCAAGAACCCACACGCCGATCCCGCCCACGGCCGATGACATGACCACGCCGCCGGCGAAGCCCTCCCACGTCTTCCCGGGGCTGATCCACGCCGCCAGACGGTTCTTCCCGATCCCACGGCCCGTCACAAACGCCCCGATGTCGCACGACTTGACCGTCAGCACCAGCCACAGCACCGTCCACGAAGAATGCTCGGCCCGCATCGCGACATACAGCCCGAGCTGAGCCCCAATAAAAACAAACGAGAGCAACACGCCCGAAAGCTCCTCGAGCATCCCGTCGGGGCGCTGGTCACGCCCGTAGTGCAGCACGGCCACGAGAAGAGTCGCGACGCCCGCGGTCGTCAGCAGCACCGCGCCGTCACCGGGCTGAGCGAACCGCCCGGCCGCGGCCACGCTCGCCAGACCCGCGACCGCCGCCACCGCCGTCACGATCGGCGACGCGGGCACCCCCTTCAGACGCTGGAGCCGCGCCAGCTCGACCGCCCCCGCCGCCGCCCCCAACGCGCCCAGCAGCCCGTAGACAGACCCCGGCACCCAACGCGCGAGCAGCGCGCTGCCCGACTCGGCGGCAGCCGCACCGAGAGCGCCGTCGAGCCACGCGACGAACGCGGCCACGAGCACCAACACCGGCCCCAACAAAAGGCGTTTGACAAGCACGCGATCAGGACCCTCCCACCGGAGCGGCGCCCGCCAGCCCCCCGAACCGCCGCTCACGCGACGCAAAGTCCCGTACCGCCGCGCGGAAATCCTCGCAGCCGAAGTCGGGCCACAGCGTCGAAGTCACGTGGATCTCCGCGTAGCTGATCTGCCAGAGCATGTAGTTGCTCACGCGTGAATCGCCGCCGGTGCGGATCAGAAGATCCGGCTCCGGCATCCCCGCCGTGTCGAGCTCGGCCTCGATCGCTGCCTCATCGATGGCGCCGACCCCGAGCTCCCCGCGGCCGACCCGCTCCGCGATCCGGCGCACCGCCCGCACGATCTCCTGCCGACCCCCATAGTTCACCGCCAGACACATCGTCACGCCCGTGCATAAACGCGTCGCCCGCTCCAAGCCCGAGAGCCCCTCGCGGACCTCCCGAGGCATCGGCTCTAGATCGCCGATAACACGCACACGGACGTTCTCCTCCAGCAGCAACGGCGCCTCCCCCGTGCAGTACGCGGCGCAGAGCTCCATGAGCCCCGAGACTTCCGCCGTGGGACGCCGCCAGTTCTCCGTGCTGAACGCGTACAGCGTCACCTGCTCGACCCCCAGCTTGAGGGCCTCCTTCACCACCGTCCGAACCGTCTCAGTGCCGCTGTGATGCCCGAACAGCCGCGGCCGCCCCGACTGCTCCGCCCAGCGCCCGTTGCCGTCCATGATCATCGCGACGTGACGCGGGATGCGGGCCGGGTTGACCTCGGGCACCGCCGACAACGGGTCGATCCGCGGGTCGCGAGCCCGAAGCTTCTCCACGAACGCGAGCGCCGCCGGATCCTCCGCGAAGCTGCGCACCGACCCGTTCGAGACCGTCGAAGCCGACCGGCTCATCCGCCCGCTCCGACCACGAACCCTTGCGCAATCTCGCCCGACCCGCGGCGGATCGTCTCGCGACGCCCGGGCCCCACGCTCACGATCGATACGGGAACACCGACGAACGACTCAACCAGATCGATGTAGTCCCGAGCCCCGGCGGGCAGGTCGGCCGGCGCGACAGCCCCAGGCTCGATCTCAGAAAAGCCCGGCACGGCTTTATAGACACACTCGACCGCCGCCAGATCGTCGGCGTGGCTGGGGAACGCCGTTGTTTCGTCGCCGTGAACCCGGTACGACGTGCAGACCAGGATCTCGTCGAGGCCCGAGAGCACGTCGAGCAGCATCATCGCGAGCTCGCCCACGCCGTTGAGCATCACCGAGTACCGCAGCGCGACCAGGTCGAGCCACCCAACCCGTCGCGGGCGCCCGGTGGTTGTCCCATACTCGTTGCCCCGCTCGCGAATCGTCTCGGCGAGCGTCCCGACGATCTCGGTGGGGAACGGCCCCGCCCCGACGCGGGTGCAATACGCCTTGAACACCCCGAGCGCCGGACCGATCGCCGAAGGCGGCAGCCCGCTCCCCGCGGTGATCCCCAGCACACTCGAGTTCGAGCTGGTCACGAACGGAAACGTGCCGTGGTCGACGTCGAGCAGCGTCGCGTTCGCTCCCTCGACGAGCAAGCGCTTCTGGTCTTTGAGCATCCCGTGCAGCAGCGGTGTTGTATCGCACACCCGCCCGGCGAGCGCCTCGCCCCACGAGAGAGCCCGCCCGAGCAACGCTTCGGGGTCGAGCGTCAGCCCCGCCCGCTCGAACGACGGACGCTTGGCCCGAACCGCCGCGTCGACGCGGGCCGCCAGCGTCTGGGGGCGGGTCAGGTCGCCCACGCGGATCGCCGTCGCCCGCTGCACCTTCTCGGCATACGCGGGCCCGATCCCGCGACGCGTCGTGCCGATCGCGCCCCGGCCGAGCGCCGCTTCGCGGAACCCGTCCTCCTCCGCGTGATACGGCATCACGACGTGCGCCCGGTCCGAGACGACCAACCCGCTCGTATCAACCCCCCGTGCGCTCAGCCCCTCCAGCTCGCGGAGGAGCTGGTCCGGATCCACAACAACCCCGGGCGCGATGACGGAAAGCTTGCCGTGCAGGATGCCAGACGGCACAAGGTGCAGCGCGTACTTCTCGCCGTCGACGACAACCGTGTGACCCGCGTTCGCCCCGCCGTTGTAGCGGACCACCGCGTCGAACCCCGGAGTCAGCAGGTCAACGATCTTGCCCTTGCCCTCGTCACCCCACTGAAGCCCAACCACCGCCGACGCCCTGGAAATCACGAGATGCTCCCGCAGGTCCGGAAACCAGCGACGGCTGGTTCGGCTTTATCACCCGTATCAGTGCCGCGGGTCAACCGCCACGGATCGCGGTGAAGCCCGTCATCGCCCCGTCCGATGTCTGACAAAGGCCCCGGAGGCGCCAGTCGCGTCATGAGCAAGACCATCCGCATCATGTGTCCAAACCTCGGATGCCGCCGCGTGCTCGCGGTCCCCGAGCAGGCCCGCGGCAAGATGGTCCGATGCTCCACCTGTCGGACAAGCATCCGAATCCCGGGCGGACAGACCACGCCCGAGAGCAGCGGGCCGCGCAAACAATCTGGCTAGTCCCGCGAGACCGCGGAGCCTCTCGAGGAATCGACATCGAGCTCTCCTATCGCGCCTCAGGGCGTCACAGGCTCGGAAGGTCTTCCTCATCCGAGAAGTCAAAGTCGAAGTCAGCAAAGCTGCTGTCGTCGCTCGAAGCCGGCTTCGGGCCGTCATCGCCCGCGGCCGCGGCGAACGGGTCGTCAGAATCGAGCACGCCCGACGCCGGCGGGGCCAACGGAGCATGGTCCGCGGTTTTCCCACGCGATTCCGGGCGGCCGCGTGCGTACGTGCTCGACGGATCCTCGACGTCCGGGTCCCCCTTCAGCGACACCAGGAACACCACCGGACCCACCGCCACAAGGTCCCCGTCGCTCAGGTCAGACTCCTGGACCTGGCGGCGGTTGACGAACGTTCCGTTGCTCGAACCCAGGTCCCTCACAAGCACCCGACCGTTGTCCGCAACAAACTCGCAGTGCCGGCGAGAAACGCTCGCGAGCGGCAGCCGCAGCTTGCACCCGTGGTCGCGCCCGACCGTGATGTCATCGCCCGAAAACGGGATCCGCTTGCTCGTGCCGTCCTGCTTGATCGCGATGAGAAAGGGCTGCACGGCCGTGTATCCTCTCCGGTGGACCGGGGTCGGGTGGACCGGAGCCCACCGATCGCGGCCCCGCTCGCTTGAGCCGTGCCGACCAGACATGACCGAACCCGAAACAAGACAAAACGATAAGCCGCCCGTCTCGCTCCGGCAACGCCCAGCCGTTTCAGCCAGAGAAACGCTGAGCAGGGCTCGGACCGACCCCGGCACCCGCCGCTCTGTCAGGAGTTTGTACCTCCACGTCCCCTTCTGCTTCCACAAGTGCCACTACTGCGACTTCTACAGCTTCGTCGACACCCGCGACCAGCAGCCGGCGTTCACCAACCGGATCGTCCGCGAGCTCGGTTCTCTCGCCCCCTACGCCGACGAAACGCTCGACACGATCTTTGTTGGCGGCGGCACCCCCACCCTGCTGCGCCCCGACCTCTGGGCACGCCTCCTCGAGGCACTCAACAACGCGTACGGGATCACCGACCGCACCGAGTTCACCGTCGAGTGCAACCCAGAAACGGTCACCGAGGAGCTCTTTGCGGTGCTGGCCGCGGGCGGCGTGAACCGGCTGAGCATCGGCGCCCAGTCGTTCTCCAAGACCCACCTCAAGACGCTCGAACGCTGGCACGACCCGGACAACGTGCCACGCGCGATCGAGCACGCCCACCGCGCCGGCATCGACCGGGTCTCCATCGACCTGATCTTCGCGATCCCCGGACAGACGCTCGACGACTGGCTCTCTGACCTCGACACCGCCGTCCGCCTCGGCACCGAGCACCTCTCCTGCTACGCCCTGACCTACGAGCCCAGCACCGCGATGACCGTCCGCATGGAGCGAGGCGACTTCGACCCCTGCGACGAAGACACCGAGACCGACATGTTCATCGAAACGCGCCGCTTCCTCGAAGCGCGCGGGCTCCACCCCTACGAGGTCAGCAGCTTCGCGAAGCCGTCGGCCGAATGCAGGCACAACCTGGCGTACTGGCGTCAGGAGCCCTGGCTCGCCGCGGGCCCGTCGGCCTCGGGCCACTTCGCCGGCGTCCGCTGGAAGAACGTCCCGCGCCTCGGCGACTACCTCGACTTCGACGACGAGGGTTTCGCGCCCGTGACCGACGTCGAAATACCCGACCCACGCCGGGCGTTGTCCGAACGGCTCATGACCGGGCTGCGCCTGCGCGAGGGGCTCGCCACCCCAGAGATACTCCGAGCCGCCGCCACGATCGAGCCCGGGCTCGACGACGCGCTGCTCGCCTGGGCCAACGCAGCATCGACGCAGGGCTCGCTCAACATCCGTGAAGGCCGCTGGACGCTCTCAGACGCCGGCCTGCTGATCGCCGACCGGGTCTGCGCCGACGCCATGCTCACCGTCGACCCCTGACCCATCACCACCACCACTCCCACCGCCCGAGCTCGGCAGGGAAATCCCGAGCCGTCGGCAGACCTGCCGGATGTCCTTGGGCAGCTTCGACCGCGCGTCGATCGGCTTGCCGGTGACCGGGTGGGTGAGGACGATGCGGTGGGCGTGTAGGGCGAGCCGCGGGGCCGCGTCGGCCACGGCCGCGTTCGCGTAGAACCGGTCGCCGAGCACCGGGCAGCGGATCGACGCGAGGTGCGCGCGCACCTGGTGCAGCCGCCCGGTCACCGCGCGGCACTCCAGCAGGGCGCCCCCCTCAGACGAGCTCAGCACGCGGTACGCCGTCGTTGAACGCTTGCCCGACGACGCCACCCGGACCAGCTTGAGCTTCTCCGCCCGCTGCCCGAGCGGGGTCCGCGCCTCGCCCTGGTACTCGACGAGCGGGCGGTCGATCGCGCCCACCGGCTTGTTGGGCGCCCGCTTGACGACGGCGTAGTAAAACTTGGCGATCCCCCCGGCCCGGAGCTGGGTGTCGAGCGCGTCGTACGCCTCGATCGACTTCGCCACCATCACCAGCCCGCTGGTCTCGCGGTCGAGCCGGTGCATCACGCCGAACGACCGCTCCTTGCCGAGCCGCTGCAGCGCGGCGGCGTGGTCGACGAACAGGCCGTTGAGCAGCGAGTCGGTCTCGTGCCCGCGGCCCGGCAGCGTCACCCGCCCGGGCGGCTTCTCGACCACGAGCAGCGCGTCGTCCGCGTGCGCCACGCGGTAGGTCGCCCGCGGATTGGGCTCGATCGTTCCGGGCAGCACGCTCAAGAATCACCCCCCGGCGCCGGCGGGCACGCGTCGGTATCGGTATAAAAACGCAGCTCGCCCGACAGCGGGCGGACCTTCGCGACCAGGCCCGACGGGTCGGCCAGCGCCGGACGCTTCGAGCCGCCCAGCGCCATGACCGCCACGAACCGCGACGCGTTGATCATGCCCAGCGAGAGCGTGGGCCCGCCGTCGCCGGCGGTCGCGGGCTCGGTCGACCCGAGGTCCGACCCCCGCAGTCCCGCGAGCCCGCCGCGGGCGTCGATCCCAAGCAGCACGAAGTCGAGCCGGTCGTGGCCCTTTTCGCGCCAGCCGAGGTGCTCGCGGAGCTCCGCGGCGTAGTCGCCGGGCGTCTCGGCGAACGCGTGGGTCTGCGACGGCGGCACGTCGGCGTGCAGCGCGATCGTCTCGATGATCTGTGGGCCAACCGGCTCGCCCGCGCTCGTCCCACTCGTGACCCACAGGTGCGTCCGCGGCCAGGGCAGGTCGCGGAACCGCGGGTCGTACATCAGCCGGCGATACAGCGGCTGGGGGGTCCGCCCGCCCGACAGCGCGACATGGAAGTCGCCGAACGTGCGCACGCAGTTGTGCGCGTGGATGTAGAGGTCCGACGCCAGCGCATCGATCAGCTCGTCCGCGTCGCGGCGCACGACATAGCCCTCGGGCGTGGCGGCGGGCAGGCCGTCCGGCGCGAGCTCGTACGGGTTCGGTTCGTTCGTCTGGCGGTCGATGGGTATTGTCTCACGCTGGGCACGCCGGGGCCAGCCGGGCGCCCCGCCGCGTTGTTTCCCCGCCCAGCGACGCACCCGGCGGCGTTCCGCACGCTCGCGCTTCCGACGGATGGGTCCCATGCACGAGGCGTTCCGGATCATCGACGCCAACGCCAACCGCGCCCGCGAAGCGGCGCGGGTGCTCGAAGACACCGCACGGTTTGGGCTCGACAACGCCGAGCTTTCCGGGTCCGCCAAGGCCCTCCGCCACGATCTCAGAGCAGCGATCGACGGGCTCGGCATCCCCCGCGACGCGCTCATCGCTTCGAGGGACACACCCGGCGATGTCGGCACGGCGCTCTCGACCGACGCTGAGGGGGGCCGCGTCGGGCTGCGAGGTGTCGCGGCCGCGGCGGCGTCTCGGCTCACCGAAGCACTCCGAGCGATCGAGGAATCGGCCAAGCTCCTGGGGCCGGGCGCGGCGGCGATCGAAGCGATCCGTTATCGGGCGTACGAGCTGGAACGCCGGCTCGACGCGGCTCTGGTCCGCTCCGCGTGCCGCTGGCGGCTGTGTGTGCTGATCACCCAGGAACTCTGCCGTGCGCACGCGTGGCACGAGGTCGCGCGGCGGGCCGTGGCGGGCGGGGCCGACTGCCTGCAGCTTCGCGAGAAATCGCTCGACGGGCGGGAATTGGTCTCTCGCGCCCGGCGGCTGGTCGAGCTCGCGGGCGGGCGGGCGGCGGTCGTCGTCAACGACCGCGTCGACGTCGCGTTGGCGGCGGCGGCCGACGGGGTGCACCTCGGGCAGGGCGACCTTTCGGTCGGCGACGCGCGGCGGATCGGCGGCGACGGGCTGCTCGTCGGCGTGAGCGCGTCGACCGTCGAACAGGCTCGGGACGCGGTCCGCGACGGGGCGGATTCCCTCGGCGTCGGCGCGATGTTCGAGACGCGAACGAAGATCAAGCCCAGCACGGCCGGGCCGGAGCTCCTGCACGCCGTCGCGGCCGACCCGGTCGCGGGGTCGGTGCCCCGGCTCGCGATCGGGGGGATCACCGCGGAGAACGCGGGCGTGCTCGGCGCGGGGGGGCACGGGGTCGCGGTCTCATCGGCGGTCTGCGGCTCGGCCGACCCCGAAGCGGGGTGCCGGAGCATCATCGACGCGCTCGGATGAGGAGCGGACCGGGCCGGACGCCCGGACGCGGCGGCCGCCGATAGCATGAACCATGGTTGAATTCCGCGAAGCGTCGCTCCCCAACGGGCTCAAGATCATCGCCGAGGCCGATCCGAACGCGCACTCGGCCGCGGTCGGGTTCTTCGTGCGCACCGGTGCTCGCGACGAGGAGCCGGCCGACATGGGCGTGAGCCATTTCCTTGAACACATGATGTTCAAGGGCACGGACACGCTCGACGCCGACGCGATCAACCGGGGGTACGACCGGCTGGGTGCGCGCAACAACGCGTACACGACGACCGAGATGACCTGCTTCTACGCGAGCGTGCTGCCCGGGGCGATCGAGGAGGCGACGAAGCTGACCGGCACGATGATGCGGCCGGCGCTTCGGACCAGCGACTTCGACACCGAGAAGGGCGTGATCCTGGAAGAGATCGCGATGTACCAGGACAACCCGTTCTGGAGCCTGTACGAGCAGGCGATGGCCCACCACTACCGCGACGCCGCGTCGGGAACGACGCACGGGCTCGGGCACCGGGTGCTGGGGACCAGCGAGACGGTCAGCGCGATGTCGGCCGACCGGATGCGGTCGTACTTCGAGAGCCGGTACTCGGCGGACAACACGACGGTCGCGCTCGCGGGCGCGGTCGACTTCGACCGCGCGGTCGATTGGATCGGCGAGGTCTGCGGGTCGTGGCAGACGACGGGCCCGGGACGCGGGCCGGCGAAGACCGAGTTCGAGCCGAGCGAGCTGGCGCTGACGAGCGAGCGGGTGAGCCGGGGGTACCTGCTGTGGCTGGCGCCGGGCCCGGGCGTGGCGTCGGCCGATCGGTACGCGTCGGCGCTGCTGATGCAGGTACTCGGCGGGTCGGACAACAGCCGCCTGCACTGGTCGCTGATCGAGACGGGGCTAGCCGAGGAGGCGCAGGCGTCGATGGAATCGCACGACGGCGTGGGCGACCAGTTCATCTACGCGTCGGGCGACCCCGAGCGGCTCGGCGAGATCCGGGGCGTCGTCGAGCGGGAGGCGGCGGGGCTCGCGGCGTCGCTGACCGAGGACGACCTGGAGAAGCTGCGGAGCCGTTTCGCGACGGCGTTTACCGTGGGCGGCGAGCGCCCCGGCGACCGCATGCAGCGGATCGGCCGCCGCTGGGCGACGCTGGGCGAGTACACCACGCTTGAGCAGGAGCTCGAGAAGATCCGAGCGGTCACGCTCGACGACCTGCGGCGTGTGGCGAGCACGTACCCGCTCGACCGGCGGACGCTCGCGACGCTGACGCCCGAGGCGTCAGGCTGAGCCCGGGCGGTCGGGCGATCCGGCGGCCGAGACGCTGAGGCTGACACGGGCGGTCGGGGCTGGGGCGGGCCGGGCCTGGGTTGCCGCGGGCGCGTGCGAGCACCACGACGGGGAAGCTTGGTCTGCCGCGCCCTGCTCGGTGGGTCGGGGCACGAAGACACGCTTGAGCGAACGGACCCCCGAAGACAGCAGCGGAGCGCCGAGGACGACCGCCAGCAGCAGCCCCCCCGCTGCTGCGACCGGTTCGGGCAGGAGTGAAGCGTGGTCGTGGCCCGCGTGGTTGATGATCGTGGGCGACAGCCCGAGCGATGAGACGGCGAAGCCCGCGGCGAGCGACACGACGGCGATGCTCGCGAGGTACGGCACCGCCGCGCGGGCGCCCAGGTCTTTGACCACCCAGGCGATCGTCGCGGGGTTGGTCGCCGGCCCGGCGAGCAGGAAGACCACGGCCGCGCCGGGGTCGAGCCCCTTGGCGACCAGCACGGCGGCGAGCGGCGTCGACGACGCGGCGCAGACGTACACGGGGATGCCCACGACGAGCATCGCGAGCATGGCGGGCCAGCCGGACCCGACGCGTTCGAGCCCGTCGGTGGGCACGAACGCGGCGACGAGGGCGGCGAGCACAAGGCCGACCGTCATCCACCCCGAGAGGTCGCGCGGGAGATCCCAGAACGCGTAGCGGAGGGCGGCGAGCGGGGCCGGTGGCTTGATCGCGGCCGAATCGTGGTCGTGGCAGCACGGGGCGGGCGGGCCGGTCTCGGTCGAGCGAGAGCTCACCGGCTCGGACGGTTGTCCGGGGTGCCTCGGTGCGTCGATAGAGACGCCCGCGACGACGGCCGAGACGAGCGCTCCGACGACGCGCGCAACGGCGATCGGCCAGCCGAGCATGGCCCAGGTCAGCGACGCGGCGGGCACGTCGATCTCGGGCGTCGCGATGGCGAACGCGGCGGAGCTTCCCTTGGAGGCGCCGCTGCGCCGGAACTGGGCGGCCGCGGGGATGATGCTGCACGAGCAGAGCGGCAGCGGCGCGCCGATGAGGGCGGCGCCGACGATGGAGCCGAAGCCGCCGCCGCCGAACCGCTTGCGGACCCAGTCGGTGGGGAGTGCGACGTGGAGGACGCCCGCGATGAGGAACCCGCCGAGGAGCCACGGGCCGGTGCTCACGAGGATCGACCAGAGGGACGACGCGGCGTCCGTCGCGATGCGCGCGGCACCCTCCCAGACGCCGGCCGCGAGCGTGGCTTCGAGGGCGGAGCCCTGCTGTTCAGCGTTGGGGACGATCGCGGCGGTCATGCCGACAGCCTAGTGGATGTCTGCCGAAAGTCGACCGGCAGTGCGACGAAGCGGACCGGCCGCGATGAAGGCTGTACCATGCTTCACACAACCCGAACGGACGGCCCGGTATTTCTCTCTGGGCGATGGAGCTTGATATGAGTCAGACGAAGAACCGGCCGTTCGCGGCGGCTCGTGCAGCGATGGGCGTCTATGCCGTGTTGGTCCCCGCGACGCTGGCGGCGTGCGCGGGGACGTCCGAGAAGGCCGGCCCCTCCGACGGCGACGCCGGGTATGCGGCGGAGCGGGAGAAGGGCTCGACTGGTTCGAGCGGGTCGCCGTTCGCGATCGTGGGCGGTGAGCGGGTCGGTGTGCCCGCGATCGAGATGGGCGATGCGCGGACGGTCTCGATGATCGTCAAAGAGGGCCGCGACCGGTCGCAGGTGATGGATCATCTGGAGCACCTCACGGGCGAGTTCGGTGCTCGGCTGACGGCTTCGTCGGCGCTGGAATCGGCGAACCGGTGGGCCGCGGACCGCTTCACCGAGTGGGGGTTATCGAACGTTGAGCTGTCGGAATGGGGCGAGGCGGGGCTGCGGTTCGACCGCGGCCCGAGCACGGGGCTGGTGGTCGTCGACGGCGGCGAGGGCTCGGAGCGGGCGCTCGAGTTCACGACGCTGGCGTGGACGCGGGGGACGGACGGGCCGGTGCGCGGGCCGGTGATGAAGATGCCGGTGGCTGGCGGGGATGAAGGCGAGGGGTTCGATGCTTCGGCGTTTGAAGGCGCGTGGGTGCTGCTGACACCTCAGGTGGGCGGCCGGCAAGGCATCCGGGGCACAACCGGGAGCATGGCGGCGAGGACGCGACTCCGCGAGGACGTTCGGGCGTGGCTCGACGCCGGGCCGGCGGTCGACGACGAGACTGTCGCGGGGCTGACGCCGTTCGGCGGCGCGTGGTCGGGCACAATCACCGGCCCCTACCTGCCCGAGGGCGGCGAAGCGTTCGAGCTGCGCGTCGGGTTCGAGGCTTCGGGTCGGCCGATCGTGCGGGCGGGCGCGAGCGAGCTTTCGGTCGACGACGCGATCGAAGTTGATATCGACGGCTCGACGCTGACGATGACCACGCTCGCACCGCGGGGGCGGTTCGAGTACACGCTGACGGTCGACGGCGACTCGATGACGGGCACCGGTTCGTTCGGTGGCCAGGCGTACGAGATCGAGCTCGCGCTCGACGACCCGATGCCCGCCGGGGCCGGAGACGCGTGGCGGGAGTGGTCGACGCTCGGGCGGATCCTCGCGGCGGGTCCGGCGGGGTTTGTCTCGGCGTCGTCCGACGAGCGGGTCTGGACGTCGTCGCCCGTGCGCGGGGAAGACCTTCTCGCGCTCACGCCCGACGACGTCGCGAGCGACATCGAGATCAACGTGCGACGGTCGGACTACGACCACGTGAACTCGCGGCTCGCCGACGGGCTGGGGGTCGAGCTCGAGTTCGACCTGGACCACACGCTCGAGGGCGGGCCGATCCCGCTGTACAACACGTTCGCCGAGGTCACGGGCAGCACCTTCCCTGACGAGGTCGTGATCGTGTCGGCCCACCTCGACTCGTGGAACGGGCCGGGCTCGACGGGCACGGTCGACAACGGGACGGGCTCGGCGGTGACGATCGAGGCGGCGCGGATCCTCTCGGAGGTGCTCGCCGCGGGCGGCACGGCCCCGGCGCGGACGATCCGGTTCGCGCTGTGGACGGGCGAGGAGCAGGGGCTGATGGGCTCGCGGGCGTACGTCGCGACGCTCGGCGAGGACGAGCTGTCGAAGATCTCGGCGGTGTTCGTCGACGACGGCGGGACGAACTCGGAGGGCGGGCTGCCGGCGGCCGATTTCATGGTCGACTACCTCGCTGCGGCGACGGCGCCGACCAACGGTGTGTTCACGTCGGACGAGCACGCCGAGTGGGCGCTGACCGACGACGAGCCGTGGAACGACGACGGGTTTATCAACGTGAACGTGCGCCCGACCGGCGACCGGATCCAGACGCACGGCGGCTCGGACCACGCGGCGTTTAACGACGTGGGCGTGCCGGGCTTCTTCTGGGACGAGGTCGGGCGGGCGAACTACTGGGAGGCGTGGCACACCCAGCACGACACGATCGACCAGGCGGTCCCCGAGTACCTGCGGCAGAGCGCGACGAACATGGCGATCACGGCGTACAACCTGGCGTGCGCACCGGGGCTGCTCCCTCGCGAGGGGAGCTCGAGCGGCGAGGCCGAGAGCGAGGACTCGATCGAGACCCAGATCGGCGTGCGGGAGTGATGGGCCACTCGGCGGTGCGACGGTCCGGTGATCGACGCGGTGGCGGGCGGGCTCTTTTGGAACTGACTGCGTAAGGAAGGGCTGCGATCGCGACGGACCGGATCATCTCGCCGACGGCTTCGGGCGACCCGACCGAAGAGCGGACGAACCACGCGCTGCGCCCCGAGACGATCGGGGAGTACGTCGGGCAGTCGGAGCTGATCGACCGTCTGTCGATCGCGGTGGAGGCGGCGAAGGGGCGCGGGCAGCCCTTGGAGCACCTGCTGCTGCACGGCCCGCCCGGGCTCGGCAAGACGACGCTCGCGCACGTCGTCGCTCGCGAGATGGGCTCGAAGCTGCACACGACGTCGGGCCCGGTGCTCGCCCGGCCGACGGACCTGGTGGCGACGCTGACGCGGCTCGAGGCGGGCGACGTGCTGTTCATCGACGAGATCCACCGGCTGCCCATCGCGATCGAAGAGTTCATCTACCCGGCGATGGAGGACTTCAAGATCGACGTGACGATCGACGCGGGGATGCACGCGCGGTCGGTCGAGCTGCGGTGCAAGCCGTTCACGCTGATCGGCGCGACGACGCGTGCGGGGCTGCTCTCGGCGCCGCTGCGGTCGCGGTTCGGGCTGAACCATCACCTGCAGTACTACGCGCAGAGCGAGCTCACGGCGATCCTGGAGCGTTCGTCGCGGCTGCTGTCGATCGAGCGGGCCGACGGCGAGGCGCTGCGCTCGATCGCGGGTCGGTCGCGCGGGACGCCACGGGTAGCGAACCGGCTGCTGCGGCGCGTGCGCGACTTCGCGGACGTGCGCGGCGACGGCACGGTCTCGCTCTCGGCGGTCGCCCGGGCGCTCGAGCTTGAGGGCGTCGACGAGCTCGGGCTCGACGGGCTCGATCGGGCGTATCTCGGAACGATCGCCGAGACGTACGAGTGCGGTCCGGTGGGGCTCGAGGCGATCGCCGCGACGATGAACCAGGACGCGTCAACGCTCGAGGATATGGTCGAGCCCTTCCTGCTTCAGGTCGGTTTCCTGGCCCGGACGCGGCGGGGGCGTTCGCTGACCTCGGCGGGCATGGGGTATCTGGGCGTGCGTTCGGACGGCACGCATGACGCCGAGGGCGCGCAGCGGTAAAACGTTACACTGAGCTTTGCGGTTGGTGCGGGGCATCTGGAGGAACTGCCGTGCATCGACACACCATCCACCGTTTGTTGCCGGGCTTGGCGCTCGCGTGCTGGCTTGAGACCTTCTGCGGGATCGCGGGTGCTCAGCGGGTTGACGCTTTCGCGGTCCCGGACGCTGTGGTACGCATCGCGACGAGAGGTTTGTCGGTCGGCGAAGCCGAGGAGATGGGGCTCCGTTTGTACGGGGAAGCGGTCGGCGTTGACAACACGCTGTACCTCGCGACGGGCGAGGCTCTGGATCGCCTCGAACAGTCTGGTGTGCGCTTCGCGCTGGTCGACGAGGGTTTGTCTGAGAGGTCTGTTGCAGAGCGGGCCCGTATTGATGCGGTGGGTCTGGCCGACCCTTTGCCGGATGAAGCATTGGCGGCGAAGGAGCCGTTCTTTGCCGACTACCGGCCGTACGACCAGCTGCCCGAGCGGGGCGGGCTGACGGTGCTCGACTTCGTTGAGGGCATGGTGGATTCGTTCCCGGGCGTGGTCTCGAGTGAGACGATCGGGCTGAGTGTCGAGGGCCGCGAGATCTTGGGCGTGACCGTGTACGGTCCTGCCGGGGGCTCGGCGTCGGACAAGCCGATGGTCTTTGTCAACGCGGGTATCCACGCGCGTGAGTGGATCTCGCCGTCTTCGGCGTGCTGGATGATCGATCGGCTCGCGCATGGCTACGGCACCGACGATCGCGTCACGCGGCTGCTCGACTCGGTGTCTTTTTTCGTGGTGCCGGTCTCGAACCCGGACGGTTACGAGTACACCTTTTCGGACAACCGTCTTTGGCGGAAGAACCGGCGTCTGAACGCGAACGGCTCGTTCGGCGTCGACCTGAATCGGAACTTCGACGAGGCGTTCGGCGGGCCCGGATCGAGCGGGTGGGCGGGTTCAGATATCTACCGGGGCCCGGAGCCCTTCTCTGAGCCCGAGTCGCGGGCGATCCGCGACGCCGTGGCTGCGAAGCCGACGGTGGCGGCGTTCGTTGACGTCCATTCGTTTTCGCAGCTGATCCTGTACCCGTTCGGCTTCACAGACGCGGTCCCCGACGAGCCCGAGCTGTCGTCGATCGAGACGATGTCTTCGGCGATGCGCCGGGCGATGGGCTCGCTCTTCGGCGAGCTGTACACGGACCAGCCGTCGCACGATTTGTACCTCGCGTCGGGCACGACCAAAGACTGGGCGTTCGCGGGCGAGGGGGCCCTTGCGTGGACTGTGGAACTCCGCCCGGGGGCTGGCTCGGCGGGGATCGGAGGGTTTATCCTGCCGCCCGACCAGATCGAGCCGACGGGAGAAGAGCTGACCGCGTCGATGCTGTCTCTGGGCGAATCGGTTGCGCAGGCGGTCTCGTTCGACGCGTGGCTCCCGGCCGGTGTTCCGGCGGGCCGTGCGTACGACGCGACCTTCCGGGCGGCATCGCTCGGGTCGGCTCCGCTTGACCCTTCGACGGCCCGGGTTTGGACGCGGACCGACGGTGGAGCGTGGCACGCGGTGCCGGCGGAGGACCGCGGGGGCGGCGTGTTCTCGGCGGAGCTGCCCGCGGTGGCGTGCCGATCCGCCGTTGACGTGTACTACGAGATCGAAACCACGGCCGGCGCGGTGTACCGGCACCCGCTGGGCGCACCGGCCGCTCCGCTGCGAGCGGACGCGGTAACGTTGGTCCCGTTCGATGATTCGTTCTCGACCGATCTGGGCTGGACGGTTTCTTCCGCGGCTTCGTCGGGGGCTTGGGAACGCGGTGTCCCGCAGTTCACCGGTTCGGGCGAACCCGAGCGGGACTTCGAACGCGACGGTTTCGCCTACCTCACCGGGAACGTTGATGACACCGGCGACGTCGACGGCGGCTCGACGACGCTCGTCTCACCCGAGTTCGCGGCACCCAACGGGGCTTGGGTGACGTTCGCGTACTGGCTGAACGACAGCAGCACGTTTTCCATTGGCGACGAGGACTTTCTGGCGGTCGACGCGCGGGTCGACGGCGGGCCGTGGTCGCGTGTTCGCACGTACCAGACGGCCGAACCGCGGTGGCGGATTGACGGGCTGACGATCGGTGTCGATGTGCCGGCGGGCGAGGCGGTTCAGCTCCGGTTCGTCGCCGCGGACGAAGGGTTCGGCGCGACCGTGGAAGCCGCTATCGACGCGCTGCTTGTGACTTCGCTCGACGGGTGCAAGGTCGCGTGCCCGGCGGATGTGAACAGTGACGGACAAGTCGGCGGCGACGACTTCAACGCGTGGCTGCGTGCGTTCCTCGTGGGCTCGCTCCGGGCCGACCAGGACGGCGACGGCCTGCTTACCTTCGAGGACTTTGATGCGTGGGTCTCGGGCTTCCTGGCAGGGTGCGAAGAGGGCTGATCGTCGCGGCTAGCATCGGGGATGGTGCAACGAGTCATGCTGTGTCCCGGGCAGGGCGCCCAGTCGGTGGGGATGGGCCGGAACTGGTACGACGGATCCGACGAGGCGCGGGCGGTGTTCGACCGGGCCGACGAGGTCGTCGGCGATCGGCTGGGCCGGCCGCTGACCGAGCTGTGCTTCGAGGGGCCGGCCGAGACGCTGAACCGGACCGACGCGGCGCAGCCGGCGCTGTACGTCGCGGGAGTGGCGAGCTATCGCGGGCTGCTGGCCGAGTGGGGCGCGGGGTCTTCGCGTGCTGGGGCCGGGGGGGAGGCAGGCGTCGTGGCCGCGGCGGGGCTCTCGCTCGGCGAGTACACCGCGATGCACGTGGCCGGCGCGATCTCGTTCGAAGACGGGCTGGAGATGGTGCTGCTGCGCGGGCGAGCGATGCAGGACGCGGCGCAGGCGACGCCGTCGGGCATGGTCGCGCTGATCGGGGCCGACGAGCAGCAGGCAGACGCGGTGGTCGAGCAGGCCCGCGGGGACGACGTTCTTGTCGCTGCCAACTTCAACGCTCCCGGGCAGATCGTGCTGTCGGGCTCGATGGCCGCGGTGGACCGGGCCGATGGCGTCGCCGGCGAGCTGGGCCTGCGGGCGACGAAGCTCGCGGTCGCGGGCGCGTTCCACTCGCCGCTGATGCAGCCCGCGGCGGACGCGGTGAAGACGCGGCTCGACGAGATGCCGCTGACGCCGACCGAGTGCCGCGTGTATGCCAACCTCACGGGCGGGGCACACGACGCGGACGCGGACGGGGTGCGGTCGAGGCTGGTCGGCCAGCTGACGGGCGCGGTGCGGTGGGCCGAGTGCGTGCGGTCGGTCGTGAAGGATTTCCCGGACGCCGAGCTGCACGAGCTGGCGCCGGGCAAGACGCTGGCGGGCCTGGCGAGGCGGATCGATCGGTCGCTGAAGGTGCAGCCGCACGACGCTCCGGCCGCGTGACGCGTCGCTTCGAGACACCCAGAGCACACTGGAAGGAATGACATGGCGGAACAACGCACGGCGGTGGTGACCGGGGCCTCTCGGGGGATCGGGCGGGCGATCGCGACGCGGCTCGCGGCCGACGGGCGGCACGTGGTGCTGGTGTCGCGGTCGGAGGGCCCGCTGAACGACCTGCGTGCGGAGATCGAGGAGCACGGCGGGTCGGCGTCGGTCCGGGCGGTCGACGTGTCGGACCGGGCGGCGTTCGCCGAGGCGGTCGACAGCATCGCTTTCGAACGAGGGTCGCTCGACATCCTCGTGAACAACGCGGGCATCACGGCCGACGGTCTGCTGCTCCGCATGAGCGACGAGCAGTGGGACTCGGTGCTCGAGACGAACCTAACCTCGTGCTTCGTGGCGTGCCGGGCGGCGGCGCGGCACATGATGAAGGGCCGCTTCGGGCGGATCGTCAACGTCGCGTCGACCTCCGGGCTGGTGGGCAACGCCGGGCAGGCGAACTACGCCGCGGCGAAGAGCGCGCTGACCGGCTTTACCAAGACGGTCGCTCGGGAGCTTGGCTCCAAGGGGATCACGGCGAACGTCGTGGCGCCGGGCTTTATCCAAACCGACATGACCTCGAGCCTGCCCGAGAGCGTGACCGAGGGCGTCAAGGGCGCGATGGCCGTGAAGCGGCTTGGCGAGCCCGAGGACATCGCCGCGGCGGTCGCGTTCGTGACGGCCGACGACGCGGGCTTCGTGACCGGGCAGACGCTGGCGGTCGACGGCGGGCTGACGATGCTCTGACCGCCGCGGCCGGCCACTTCCCGGGCCGATCGCTGCGCGTCAGCGGGCGATCTCGACCGCGCGCGTCTCGCGGAGCACGGTGACCTTGACCTCGCCCGGGAAGGTCATCTCGTCGCTGACCTTCTTGGCGATGTCGCAGGCGATCGCGTGGGCGCGGTCGTCGGAGACGTGCTTGGCGTCGACCATGACGCGGACCTCTCGGCCGGCCTGGATGGCGTGGGCTTCGGTGACGCCGTCGTGGGAGAGCGCGAGGTCTTGGAGCTCGTTGAGCCGCTGGACGTAGCGCTCCATGGACTCGCGGCGGGCGCCCGGTCGGGCGGAGCTGACGGCGTCGGCGGCCATGACGATGGGCGTGTAGAACGAGGTTGACGGGATGTCGCCGTGGTGCCCGCCGATGACGTTGAGGACCGGCTCTTTCTCGCCGTGCTGGCGGGCGAAGTCCATGCCGATCTTGGGGTGCCCGCCCTCGTTCTCGTGGTCCATCGCCTTGCCGATATCGTGGAGGAAGCCGGCCCGGCGGGCGAGGCGGCCGTTGAGCCCGAGCTGCTCGGCGATGATCTGGCTGAAGTGGGCGACCTCGACCGAGTGGCGGAGGACGTTCTGCCCGTAGCTGGTGCGGTAGGCGAGCCGGCCCATCGCTTCGGAGACCTTGGGGTTGACGTTCCGCAGCTTGCACTCGAGCACGGCGTCCTGCCCGTGCTTGATGATCTTCTGCTCGACCTCGCCGCGGACTTTCTCGACGGTCTCCTCGATGCGGCCCGGGTGGAGCCGGCCGTCCTTGATCAGGCGTTCGAGGGACTCGACCGCGATCGCCCGGCGGACGGTATCGAAGCACGAGACGACGATGACGCCCGGGGTGTCGTCGACGATGATGTCGGCGCCGGTCGCGGCCTCGATCGCTCGGATGTTCCGGCCCTCGCGCCCGATGATTCGACCCTTCATGTCGTCAGAGGGGATCTGGATGCTGCGGACGGTCGCCTCGCTGACGGTCTCGGTCGTGACGCGCTGCATCGCGGTAAGCAGGATCTCGCGGGAGCGCTCCTCGGCGTCGGCCTCGGCCTTCTCCACCAGACCGCGCGTCAGGTGGGCGACCTCTTCGCGGCACTCTTCTTCGACCCGCTCGAGCACGCGTCGCTCGGCCTCTTCCTGGCTGAGCCCTGAAAGGCGGAGGAGCTGCTGCTTCTGCTCTTCGATCTGCTCGGCGAGCTCGGCCTGACGGGCGACGGTCTCGGCGTCGCGGGCGTCGAGCTCGGCGGCCCGCTGTTCGAACCGCTCGAGCTTCGCGGCGATGTCGTCTTCCTGGCGGTGGAGCTTGTCCTCACGCTTGGAGAGTCGCCGCTCGGTCTCGCGGAGCTCGTTCCGGCTCGATTCGGACTCTCGGTCGAACCGTTCTCGGGTCTCGCGGAGGGACCGCTCCAGATCGAGCTCGGCCTGCTGGGCGGCGGCCTTGGACTCGATCACACCGGTCCGGCGGATGTCCTCGGCCTCTTCTCTTGCGCGAGTGATCGTCCGCTTGGTGGCGTAGCGGTACATCTGCACGCCAGCAACAACCCCGAGCCCTCCGGCGAAGAGAGCCGCGGCGATCGCGGGAGCGATCCAGCCGCCAGCCGCTCCCCCACCCGAAACCGTTGCCAAGACCTGTGCGTCCACGCTGCGCTCCGACCGCTCGGTGTGTCCGGAGCCCGGGTGTGTCGGCCACGCCGGCTCGGCGGCGTGTGTCTGCCGTGCGATGTCGGGCCGGAACCCAAACGGCCTTGCGGCCAGGAAGTTCGTCGCGTTCAGGAGGCGGCCGGGAGCTTACCGGGCGCGAACCATCCACACCCGCTCCGTACGAGCGGCTTTGAGATAGTACCCGTGCTGCCGGTTGATGTGTGGGTGAACGGCGGCTGGGGTCGTGGGGTCAAGGCCGGGTCAGGCCGCGGTGTTCTGGGAGTCTCGGCGCTGAAGGGAACCCGCGTACGCGCAGATCCTCTCACCGATGAAGGCTTCGTGCGCAGGATCCATCGAGAAGTCGAACACGACGCCGGAATGGAGATCGCCGTTTGAATCGAGGCGGACGTGGCTGAGCCGGCCGGTCATGAGCAGCAGAGGCAGGCCGTCTCCGAGATCGAGGTTGATCCAGATGAGAGATTTCTGCCTGAGGCGGGCGGCGTGCTGAGAGGGCACGAGGAGGCCGAGGCCCCCACCACCGATGTTTAGCAGCGTCCCCTCAAACTCCTGCCCCATGTCGGGCTGGATGAGGTGCGGGCTTTCTTCCGTGTGACGGCTCGCGATCTCGACCGGAACCGCGGACGCCCGCTCGTGGAGCGGCCAGAGCCGGACGGAGGGCAGTTTGAGTTCCACGGTTGAGATGCGGAAGAAGGCTCGCCGCAGGCACCGCTCGACGGTTGTTGGCATCTCGAGACCGAGGACAGGGGGCCGCCCGTCGCGGAGGGCCGGGTCGTCGAGAACGCGCGTGTGGAACATCCAGCGGTTCTGACCGACGGCCATGGCGGCGACGAGTGGGCAGCCGGGCTCGAGTTGGACGGTGCGGCGGGCGGCGGCCGGGGCGGCGATGACGAGGTGTTCATCGGCCACGCGGATCAGGCGGACCCGCCAGACCAGATCGCGGAGCATGGCATCGTCGCCAGAACCCTCGATCGAGATCTCGATGGTGCCCTGACGTTCGCAGAGCTGTTTGAGTGTGCTACGCCATCTCTGCGTCTTGGAGCGGTTCGGGCCCATCGTGGTCTCCGTATCGGCACGCTTGTGCGGTCTGGAGGCGTATCGGCGGTCGGCGTGATCTTGTTGATCTTGGGGCTGCTCGTGCGCGAGCGGCTTGCGCGTTACGTCCGTTGCATCACACGCGGCCCGACCTCCGCGGTCCGAGAACGCGCCTGCTCTTCGGCCTCCGCGAGCAGCCGGTCGACCAAATCGGTCTCGAGCACCGCTTTGCCGAAGCGGGCCGCGTAGAGAAGCTCAACAGCCAACGCGAGGGGCCGAGAGCGGAGCGTCGCTTGGGCATGTCGCAGCAGGGGTGTGCCCGGGGGCTTGGGGTTGCCCATCGAACCGGCGATCGCAAGCGCTTTTCGGTACCTGGCCGCCGTGGCGGCGTGCTGCCAGGCGTTCGGCGTCACGCGACGGCGCCTCGCACGGTTGAACAGAGCGACCGCTCCGAACCCGACCGCGGCGGTGATGCCCGCAGCGGCGAGCCCTGCCAGAAGCGCACGGACGAGGTCTTGCTTGGTTATGCGAGCGACGCGTTCTGAAAAGTTGGCGACTCTTGAGCCGCCCGCGTCGAGACCCGAACCGAACAGGCGGCGCTGGCTCTTCTCGTCGTAGGACACCACGGTTCCGATCCACCCGGCGTTCACGACATCGAACATCTGCCGGGCCCAGAGGCCGAACCCCGGCTCGGGTTGATGAATGGCCCGCAGTTCCCGCCCTGGTGTCGGATCGACACGGATCCATCCCGATTCTGGCAGAAAGACCTCCGCCCACGCGTGAGCGTTGTTTGACCGGACGACGTACTCGCCGGTCGATGGGTTGTACTCGGCGGCGAGGAAACCCGTGACGAGCCTCGCTTCCAGCCCGATCGCCCAGCACATCTGGACCAGCGATGACGCGAAGTACTCGCAGTGCCCGGCATCGGCGTTCTCGAGGAACCAGCCGGTCGGGTCCTCGCCGAGCGGCACCGGGGGGCGGTCGAGCGTGTACGTAAACGAGTTGCGCAGGTAGGTTTGAAGTTCAGAAACGGCGCCGCTCGCGGCCGCTGGTGAGACGGGCCCGTTCGATTGGATGTTCGCGGCTTGCACGATCTCTCGGGCACGGTCTCGGACGCGTGGATCGATCTGGCGACGCTCCGGAGGGCTGAGGCTGCTTGGCGAGGGCAGGCGATCGAGCCTGCCCGAGAACCCAACTTCGTACTCGATGAGCCGCCCCGGCGCGGCGGCGTGGGCGGTCTGAGTGGCTTCATCGAGCCGAACATCCATCGGAGCGCTTGTCTTAACGACGGCCGTGCCGGCCGGCCAGAACAGCTGTCCCGGGCCGTTTGCTCGAGCCTCGTGGGTCACGCGGACTGCGGACGTTGATTCGCCACCCAAGCGAAGATTCTGCGAGAGCTCGAGATTCACGACTCGGGTGTCGGATTCCCAGGCGAGCCGTCGCCGCCAGGTGCCGCGGCTGTATCGCTCAAGCACGGCGCCTCGCAGATAAAGAATGGGGGCCGCGGCGGAATAGACGGGATCTTCTCTCAAGGGCTCGACCCGGAGCACAACGGAGCCGTCGCCCTGGATCATGCCGCCCTCGCCGAGGTCGACTCGGTCCGTGAAGCCAACCTCTGACGCGGACGCTACCCCGCCCCCGATGCTCGGCCGACCACGTCCGGCGAGACCCCTTGGGATGAGCAGAAAGACGACCACGGTGACGATGCCGCACCCGAGCACAAGCAACACGGCGTTGTCGCGGACCGCGCTGCGTGTCGGAGCGTCGAATGAAGACTCTGTGTGCGTGTGCGGCGCGGCGATCCTCGCGTTTTCGATCTGCATGAGCATCACGCCGAGCCCGACCAAGAGCACCCCGAGCCCAACGAGCGAGCTCGGGACGAGCGCCACGCTGGTCACGAGCGTGGCCAAACCGAGGAACACCGAGAGAAGCAGGAGCTGCGCGTGGTCGCGCAGCTTGGCTCGGTCGAAGCTCTTGAAGACGATCAGTACGGCGACGAGCCGGCAGAGCACGACCAGCCCCTGCCCGTTGCCAGTTACGGCGAGCACGGCGTAGCCGAACGCGGCCGCGAGCAGCGCCCAGCCGAGCGGTCGGGGCAGCCGTTCGCCGCGAGAGCTAGATGTCACCCACCATCCCAGCAGGACCAGCGGCAAGGAGAGCAGCCCGAGCAGGGCATCCCCCGACGCGGCGACGTAGGCGACGAGCGACGTCAGGACCGCACCGAGGACACACCAGCGGAAGCCAGACGCGATCGGCATCACGGGCCCTTCGGCATGGCAGCCGCGTGCGGTTGCGTGGTGTTGAGCGGCACCCGGTAGCCGGTGCGCCGCCCAAACGAGGCGGCACCGGGTAGAGCCGCACCGGGCGTGGCGGCACCGGGCGTGGCGGCACCGAGCGTCAGCAACCCGCGGGCGTCCGCCGGGCTCTCGCGCGAACGCTTGGCCGCATCGGCGGTCGCGAGCAGCCGGAGGAGGCGTTGTTCGTGCCTCGGTCCTCGCGAGGGCGGTACCTCCCGACCGCCCGCCCGGAGCCCGACGTCGATGCCACGTTGCCCCAGGACGCGGCACGCGTACCGCGCCGCGCCGAGGACCCGGTCGGCGGCGTCGGGCGAGAGCCCCGCGGTGTACGCCTCGATCGTCACACGCCGCTCGAACAGCTCGCCGTGGAGAGGGACGACGGGGTAACCGAGGGTGGCCGAACGCTTCCAAGCAACACGGCTGGGTGAGTCGCCCGGTGAGAACTCCCGGAGCGCGAAGAAATCCCCGTTCCCACGACGAGAAGCCTCGTCGCGTTCGGCTTCGTGAACACCGGCCGTGACATGCTCAAGGATGTCATCGGGAACCCTCACCTCGGCGGGGAGCACGAGCAGGTCGTGGTGCTGCTCGAAGCGGACCGCCTTGCGGGCGATTCCGAAGGGGAAGGTGCTCGCGAGCTCGACGCAGGCGAGCGTGTGCCGGCCTCGTCTTTTCGGCGGGAGCCTGCCTTCGACCCTCGTTGTCTGACCACGCGGGGCCGACCGCAGCCACCCGGTGGTCACCGACGCTCCCGTCGGCGCGTTGATATCGGCGACTTCGCTCAGGGTCAGCCCGAGCACGGCGATCGTGCGCGAGCGGTCGGTCAGCGAGTACTCGACAGTGATCGGTTCCCCGGCCGTGGCGTGCGTCGGTGGCAGGCGGCGAACCGTGAGCGACATCATGCCGGCCCCGCTGAGAACGCCGCCGACGAGCAGCCCGCCGATCGCGAGCCCGAACGCAAGGAAAAGCAGGTTGCTCTGGCTGTTGACCGCGGCGAAGACCAGCAGCGTTGTGACCAGGGTGTACAGCATGCCCGTGAGCGTGAACTCAAACCGGCGTTGAACACTGCTGCTCGATCCGCCGCGGACTCGGTGCCAGGCCCGCTCCCTTGCAACTCTGAAGCCACCCGGCAGGGCGGTGGCTTGTGACGGGGCGGCGCGATGCTTCATCTGGGTTCCAGGACGATCAGGATCCTGTACGTTTTCGGGGGGAAGGGGGTTGTTGCGTCGGCGGGTAAAAACCCGTCGGCCACCGCACCGACGGCGAGCGGGCGGTTCGTGCGGATGCGGCGGTCGAGCGAGAGCTTGAACGCCCCGTCTTCATCGCTGACCGCGACGGTCGGCCGGTCGCTGACCGAGCTCGACACCGACACGTTCGCTGCGGCAATCGGGGTGCCGTCCAGCCGCTGGTCGTCGGCGGGGACGATGGCGACGAGGTTCACCGGGCCTCGCACGACGCGTCCGCGGAGCACGGTCGACTGGCAGCCCACGGCCAGCAGAGCACACGCCGTGAGTATCGCGAGGTATGCCGTTCTGGAGACTGTGCGAGCGACCGGGGTTGAGATACTCACGGAGCGTCCTCCGTCGCCGGCTCGGGCGACTCGGTTGTTGACGGCGTGGCCGCGGCGGGTTCATTGTTGATTTCGACGAGGAGGGTGTCCGGCTCGGTGCCCTCGACCTCGGGTAGGTCGGCCGGGCTGGCGAGGCCGAAGCTCTCGAGAAACTCTTTGGTCGTGGCGTAGAGCATGGGCCGCCCGAGCTCCTCGGCCCGGCCGGCGATGGTGACGAGCTTGCGTTCGATGAGCGAGCGGAGAACCTCGCCGCTGGAGACGCCGCGGATGGCTTCGATCTCGGCCCGGGTGATAGGCTGGCGGTAGGCGACGACGGCGAGCGTCTCGATCGCGGGGCGGCTGAGCCCCTGGGCTTGACGGACGCCGTGGAACGCGGCGAGCACGCCGGCGAACGACTGCCGGGTCATCAGGCGGTACCCGCCCGCGATCTTGACCGCCTGGAGGGCGCTGCCCGCGTGCTCGTAGTGCTCGTTGAGGTGGCCGACGGCCGCGTGCACATCGTCGGCCGCGGGCTCGCCGAGCCCGGCTTCGGTGACCGCCGAGCGGATCGAACCAACGGGGACCGGCTTATCCGTGGTCGCGAGGATCGCTTCGACGGCGGCCCACAGAGGAGTGTCCCGGGCGTGCAGCCCGAGCACGGCGGTCGAGCCGGCGGTTTCCGTCGTGTCTTGCTGGGTCATCGGTCCATCATAAACGAGCCGCCCCGCGGGCGGCGGGCTCTAGACTGGCGGATGATTCCGAGCGAGCAGACGGCCTACGACGGGCTGCCCCGACTGGACGAAGCCGAGCTCTACCGCCGCCGCGAGACCGTGTTCCTCGTGCTCAGCGGGCTTTTCCTCGGCACGCTCGCGATGCTCAACATTTTGGGCATCTCGCGGTTCATCACGCTGTACGACGCGGGCGGGCCGTGGGTATTCGCGGTTGCGGTCGGCGTGCTTCCCTACCCGCTGACGTTTCTCTGCACCGACTTCATCTCCGAGCTGTACGGGAAGGCGCGCGCAAACGCCGTGGTGTGGACCGGGCTCGTGCTCAACGTGTGGGTGGTGTTCATCCTGTGGCTCGGTGGCGTGTTGCCCGGCGGCGAGGAGCGGATGGCGGAAACGGGCGAGCTGGTCCTCGACGCCGCGGGGCGGGAGCCGGTGTTCTTCGAGATTCGGGCGCTGGCGTTCGGAGCGGTCGCCGCGTCGATGGTCGCGTACCTCGCGGCGCAGCTCGTCGACGTGCACGTCTTCCACTTCTGGAAGAACCTGACCAACGGCCGGCACCTGTGGATCCGCAACAACGGTTCGACCGTGGTGAGCCAGCTCGTGGACTCGACGGCGGTCATCCTGATCACGCACTTCTACGCCGGGGCGCTCCCGATCTCCGAAGATCGGCCGCTGGCGTTGCAGCTGCTGCTCTACATCGTGACGGGCTATGTGTTCAAATTTATCGCGGCGCTTGTCGATACGCCGGCGTTTATCTTCGGGGCCCGGGCGCTTGCGAAGTACCTGCGGATGCCGCGGCCGGGCGGGTGAGGGGTGCCTCGGGCGGCGGTCACGCGTCGGAGTGGCGCGTGCTGCCGGACGGACCGAAGAGCTTCCGCTCGACATAGCCGACGAGGATGTGCATCGCGAGCATGTGGACTTCCTGCACGCGGTCGGCGAAGAAGTCGCCCGCGCCCTCGGGCCGCGGCGTGCGGAGCACGATCCCGGCTCGCTCGGCGAGCTTGCCGCCGGCCGGGCCGGTGAGCCCAACGGTCGTCAGCCCGCGTCGGGCCGCTTCATCGACGGCCCGCAGCACGTTCTCGGAACTGCCCGAGGTCGAGAGCGCGACAAGGGTGTCGCCCGTGTTGCCGTGCGCCTCCACAAATCGCTCGAAGACTCGGTCGTAGCCGAAGTCGTTGGCGACGCAGGTCAGGTGCCCGGGGTCCGTGCAGGGGATCGCGGGAAGCGCGGGGCGGTTGAACCGGAAGCGTCCGGTCAGCTCCTCGCAGAGGTGCATCGCGTCGGCCGCGGAGCCGCCGTTGCCGACGGCCAGCAGCTTGCCGCCTCCGGTGTATGAGGCAGCGATCGCGTCGCCCGCCCGCTCGACGGAGCCGACGAACGCCTCATCGGAGAGCGCGGCGTCGACCGCGTCGCGCGAGGTTTGCAGTTCGTTCCGGATCCAGGCGGTCAGGTTGTTCACGCCGAGATGGTACAGTCGTCGCCGTGATCGACGCGATCGTTTATGACAACGGGCCCATCGCGCCGGGCGAGCCGGCCCCGACGCTCTTCCTCGACCGCGACGGCGTGATCAACGCCCGGCCGATCGGGCCCGGACCCGACGGCTACGTCAAGGCGTGGGACGAGTTCGCGTTCCTGCCCGGCGTGCTCGACGCGCTCGCGGGCGTGACGGGCTGGCGGGTTGTTGTGGTCACGAACCAGCGCGGCGTGAGCCGGGGGTATGTGCCGCTGGACACCGTGCGGGAGGTGCACCGCCGCATGATCGAAGCCGTCGACAGCGCGGGCGGCCGGATCGACGCGGTGTACTGCTGTCCGGACCACGACGGGCCGGACCGAAAGCCCGAGCCGGGGATGCTCAAGCTCGCCGTGGAGGATCACCCCGGGATCGTGGCGGCGCGGTCGGTCATCGTCGGCGACTCGGCGACCGACCTGCTCGCGGGGCGCGCCGTCGGCGTGCGAGGTGTGCTCGTCGGGCCGCGCTCGCTCCGCGACGAGCAGGAACAGCGACTCAGAAGCGCCGGCACGCCGTTCGACACGGCGGACGATCTGCCCGCGGCGGTCGACCTCGTGCGACGCGAGCTGTCCTAGGCGGTGGCGACGCCCGTGCCGAAAAACTTTGGCGGGCGTTCCATCGTGAACACCTCGGTCTCAACGGCGACCGCTGCCCGGACGTGCTTCGGCGGGTTGGCGAGGAACCGCAGCGCGACTCCGTCGAAGAACCGGAGCTCGCTCGGGTCGCTGGTGTGCTCGCCGAGTATCGCGTCGACCGCGGCGGGCTCGAGGTTGATCTGGAGCGGCTCGTCGGAGGCGAGGATGTAGCTCCACGGGGCGCCGTACGAGTTGGTGACGGTGACCATCGAGCGTGTGTGGGCGAAGACGTCGCGCAGCGTCGCGGCGAGCTTGGCGTGCGTCGGGAGCCCGTGCGGCGCGACGGGGCCGGCCTGCACGACCAGCACGCCCTTCTCGGCGAGCACGCGGCGGAGCCCCTGAAAATACTCCCTTGTGAAGAGCGGGAAGCTCGGGCCGTCCTCGATCGGGTCGGACAGATCGCTGACGATCAGGTCCCACCCGCCGCCGACCGCGCGGGGGCCGCCGGGGGTCTTGGAGTCGTCTTTGACGTACTCGAGCGCGTCGTCGATCACGAGGTCGTGCCGTGGGTCGTCGAACGCGCCGCGGTGCATCTCGGCGAGGTGCTCGCGGCAGGCGTCGACAACCGGGCCGTCGATGTCGACCATCGTGCAGCGCTCGATCGACGCCCAGCGGAGGACCTCGCGGCTGGTCGCGCCCTCGCCGCCGCCCAGGATCAGCGCGGTCCGAGGCGCGTGCCCGGCCGCGGCGAGCGACACGCACGCGGGCTGGACCAGCGGCTCGTGGTAGACGAACTCGTCGCCCGTGCAGCTCTGCCACTTCCCGTCGAGCACGAGCGCGGTGCCGTAGAGACCCGACCGGACAACCATCGCGTCCTGGAACTCGGTCCGCCGCGACCAGAGCACGCGCTCGATGCCGTGCGAATAGATGTCGTGCGGCGTGATGTACTCGTTGACCCAGAGGTCGGCTTGGAGTTCGGCTCCGGGCATCGCTCACCCTTTCTCGGATTCGGTCGTCATAATAGATGATGCCGACCGAGAGCGACCTGCTCGACCACATCTACCGGAGATCCGAGGGCCTCGGCGGCGGCGTCGTGATCGGGCCCGGTGACGACTGCGCCCTCGTCCGCGGCGGAGGACACGCCGGCACGCTCCTGACCGTCGACCAGCTCGTCGAGCACCGGCACTTCCTGCCGGGCACCGGCGTCGATCTCATCGCTCGCAAGACGGTCGGGCGGTCGGTCTCCGACATCGCCGCGATGGGCGGCACGCCCGCGTGGGGACTGGCGACGGGGCTGCTGCCCGCCGGCTGCGACTTCGGCGACACGCTCTTCGACGCCATGGCTCGATGGGCCGACGGCTGGGGCTGCCCGCTGGTCGGCGGCGATATCGCGTTCCACGAGGGGCCGCTGGTGCTCACCGTGACCGTCGGCGGCGTGCCGAGCGGGCGCGTGCTGAAGCGCGGTGCGGCCGAGCCAGGCGACACGGTCTATGTCTCCGGTCGGCTCGGTGGCTCGCTCGAGAGCGGGCGGCACCTCGCGGTGGAGCCACGCGTCGAACTCGGCCGGCAGCTTGCTCGGGACGAGTCGGTCCACGCGTGCATCGACCTCTCAGACGGGCTCGGCCGCGACGCGGGGCGGGTCGCCGCGGCGTCGGGCGTGGGCATCGAGCTCGAAGCGGAACGCTTCCCGTGCCACGACGGGTGCGACTGGTCGAACGCGCTCGCCGACGGCGAGGACTACGAGCTTCTCTTCACCGCGTCGCGGCCGATGCCGGCGTCGCTCGCGGGCGTCGCGATCACGCCGGTCGGCTGCGTGACCGAGGATCGAGGCTGCCGCGTGCTGACGCCGGACGACCGGGTGATCGACGCGAGCGACCGGGGCTGGGACCATGGCTCCTGAGAGCCCGACCATCGAGATCGAAACGCTGGACCTGGCGGCGATGGACGCGGTTGGTCGCAGGCTCGCCGGTTCGCTCACGCAAGGCGATGTCGTCGCGCTCTCGGGCGACCTCGGGGCTGGGAAGACAACGCTGGTCCGGGCCGTCGCGTCTGAGATGGGGATCGATCCGGCGATCGTGTCGAGCCCGACGTTTGTCTTTGTCAACGTCTATCCGAACGACCGCGGCCCGGACCTCTGCCACGTCGACGCGTACCGCCTGACGTCGGCCGAGGACGTCGACTCGCTGGGCTGGGACCGCGTTGTGACGCCGGAGCACGTTGTGCTCGTCGAGTGGCCCGATCGCATCGAGGGGGCGCTCCCTGCGAGCCGGTGGCGCGTCGACATCGATCACGCGCCCATCGGTCGGCTCGTCCGGCTGACCGCGCCGGTGGGCCGATCGCTGTCGTCCTGAACGCGGCCGGGCCATCTCCCGGCAGTCCGTCCCGCGTGACGGCGAACAACGAACCAAAGCACGGCGAAGGCTCGCCCGGGCGGTACGATGCGGCGGGACGAGGTCCCCGCTTGGCCGGTGTGGCGGAATTGGCAGACGCGGCGGATTCAAAATCCGCTTCTGGAAACAGAGTGGGGGTTCGAGTCCCCCCTCCGGCATTCATTCCCATTTTTTCCTGAACGACCCTGGCGGTCGTTCGCGCTCTCGCCCTTCGCCGAACGGCCCGCGGGGGCCGCACCTGTCTTCTCACGCAAGATTTGCGATGACCTGGCGCGATCGGACTGTGCAGCCCCCCGCGACTCGTTCGGCTGGATTTGAGCGGTTTGGGTCATCGCATTATGACTATCGGCTGCGGGAGCCGGCGTGTCAAGAGTTTTTTTCGGACTTCTGGTTGAGGGCACTTCGTCCAGGTGGGACGCTAATTCCAGCATCCGAGCGTCGACGTACACGTCCATGGTCAACCGGATATCGCTGTGACGGAGCATGTCGCGGGTCGCCTGCGGCGGCGTCCCATCCTTCGCGAGCTGCGTCGCCAGCCCCTTCCGGAAGCTGTGGAATCCGAACGGCCCACGCGCGTTCGTCTGCGGCACGCCCGCCTTTTCAAGATCGCTGATCAGCGTCTCCCACTTTGGGAACGACCGCCAGGGCGAACCCTCGGCCTGCACCAGCGTCGGAAGCCGCGACCGCAAGATCTCCGCGACCTTACCGTGCATCGGAATCGACTCCGAACGGCCCGACTTTGTGAGGTCGCTGGTCAGGTCCAGCGTCTGCTTGGTCAGGTTGACGTGCTTCCACCGCAGCTTCGAGGCCTCGTTTTGGCGCAGGCCCGTCAGCCACATGACCTCGTAGATCTCCGAGCGTCGCTCGCGGATGCGGCGGTCCCCGCTCGCCTCGTAAATGCGCCTGCTCTCGATCAGCTGCATAACCTCGTCGGGCGTCGCGGCTCGCACGCCCGTGCTCAGCCGACCGCCGCGAGGCATCGGGACCATCTTCGCAAAGTTGTCGTCCAGCAGACCCTGCTTCACGCACCATGCCTGAAACGACGCCAGCGACGAGTGCTTGTTCTTCAGCGTCTTCGGGGCCGGCGTCGGCGTGGCCTGACTCAACGCGATCAGCACGGCCCGCGTGCTCTCGAGCGTCATGTCCGACACCGTCTCCCATCCCGCATCGCCACACAAACGGGCAACGGCGTTCCGCTGCCTGACGACGTCATGGGTGCCCGAGTACTTGCGTTCCGACGACCAGTGAGCAACCGCATCGCTCACTGGCAGCTCGGCCGATTGTGTTTCGTAGGT
Organism: Planctomycetota bacterium; assembly: GCA_039815285.1. Taxonomy (GTDB): domain Bacteria; phylum Planctomycetota; class Phycisphaerae; order Phycisphaerales; family UBA1924; genus JBCBZP01. The sequence continues at coordinate 43,827 of JBCBZP010000005.1, read as the reverse complement.
CATCGCACCGGCATTCTGACCAGCTTCAGACCCCGTTTGCAACGTCTGTTCGTGGGTTATCCTGACAAAAACGTCTTCGGCTTTGATCCCATCGACGCGGACGGCAAGCATCACCTTGCCATCGATGACCTTCAGATCGACAGCGGCAATTCGCGCAGGATGTCCGCACGAATCGCGCCGGACTGAGACAGCTCGCTTTCACGTTTTCTTTAAGTTCCCGTGTCTTGCCACAGCATTCTGCTACGACAGCGATACACCGTACTTCCCACTAACTGTTCATGCAAGACTTTTCACGGAATCGTAGTCAAATAGCCATATAGCGGATCTCCCGGCCTGCACGATGCTCTAACAGCGTCAGCGATCCCGTAGGTGTTTCGATTTGCAGCAACGCCACGCCGCGAACACCTGCAATCGAGTATCGCTTGGACGGAAGCTGGTCAAGCACGGGACCTGATGCGTGAACGTCTGAAATCAGCGTCAGGCCGGCATCCTCGATTGCCTGCATGAGTAAATCAGTCGTTTCATGGCCGACGCCACGATTCTCGAGGTTCGCGCGTATCGCGTCACTGGCACCCGACGCAGCATTCACGACGTCACCACGACGGTTACTCCGCGAAGCGATGGGCGGTACGGCGTGGTTTGCCTTGTCATCGTGATGCGGATCTGGTACTTCCGCATGGACGCCTCCAGGCTGGCCATGGCGTTCAGGGTCTGCCACGGCCCCAGGTTATCGCGATTGCCAGCCGTGCGGACCTCTCTGGTCCATACAAGCTCGTTATCGGGAAACGGCGGAGTGAGCATGCCGACGCGGATTGGCGAGTCAGACACGACGCCCCACTGGTCTGCCTCAACTGACGGCAGCTCGAACGGATCCGTGCTGATGATCGGGTCGTCCGTGTCGTTGGCGGTCTCGAGCTTTACCGTCAGCTGCGTGACCTGTTCTGTGATCAGGTCGACCTCGGGCGACGTCCACACCGCTGCCTCGCCCGGGTTGATCATCTGCAGCTCGCCGTCCGTGTACTCCGCGTTTTCGAGCGTCCCCTCGCTGCTCAGATCAAACACTTCAGTTCCTCGGATCGACTGCCCCACCGCCGTCGCGGCCGACGCCACCGAGGCAGTCTGCCCTGCCGGCGTGCCGTTCTGCCACACGCTGAGCCGCCCCGCGACGACCGACCGCACCCAGAACTGCTCTGACTGCCCGGGCGTCAGCTCGACGTCGATCTGTGTGTCGCTCGTGCGTTGCAGCACAAAGCACCCCTCCGCACCCACGTTTGGCAGCGTCGAGTCAGGGTTGCCGCCAGCAAGCACCTGATAGCCGTCAACGCCAGGAACCGGATTCCAGCTAAGCCGGTACGTGTTGCCCTCGAGCTGGTCCAGCGACGCGAACGCCGGCGGGTCGGGGTACGCCTCGCCGAGCCCGAATACGCCGGTGCACGTCGGATGTTTCTCGTCGTTCGGCGACAGGAAAGCTCCGGACGCGCTCACAGCAACAACGAGGAATTCGAAACCGCCACCAGGCTCATCCACCTCGCCGATGATCGCAGAGTGATTAGAGATCACAGCTCCTGGTATCAGCAACCAAGAAGCGTCCCCGACGCGCCGACGGTACACCCGGAACATCACCGTGATCTCGCGGTCCTTGGGGAGCTGGTCGAAGCTGACGACGAAGTGCTCGATGTCGCTGGTCCCGCGCTGGAAACAACGCAGGTTGATGACCGGGCCGGGGGGCGTCGTGGCATCGCTAAGCGTCGAATAGTTGGGCAAATCAACAACATCCGCCGCGTCGTCGTACACGTCCTCCGCGTACTCGAGTGCGTCGATTTCCCACCGAAGCTCATCGTCGCCGACAGGCCGAACCGCCTGCACCAAGAACGGCTTGACGTCGATTCCTGTCTCGCCGACCACGTACTGAGCTCCCTCACGCGGCCGCTGAGCGAAACTTGTGGCTACTTCCATACCGGCGTCTATGAGAACACTGCCTGCCGGAGTTGAGATGGCCGCAACTTCGACCGTTGCGTCCAAGTGCACAATCCGCAGCGTGTACTCCTTGCCGGCTTCAAGCGTCACCGTCCGGTCCAGCAGCACGCGATCCCTGGACGATCCTTCTCGTACGTGACCCGATGCGAGGCCGTAGCCAGGCACGCTCATCGCCACGTTGATCAGCTCGCCCGGCAGGCAATTCGGGATCTCGACCGTGGTCTCGAACGTGATGCCGCGTGTCCGGAACCGCTCGCCCTTCAGCAGGTACTTGAGCTGGCTAACCAGCTGCTCCGGATCCGTCACGCCGCGGACCTGGATCGTCCGGGGGTTCTCGGTTTCGGTTGCAAGCCAAAGCTCCCCCTGGGCGGGCCAGGAGACGACGTCGGTCCGCCCGTCCTGCTGGTTGTTCTCAAACTGGCAGATCAGCCGGTTGGCAGCGTTGAGGCCCTTCTCGGTGTACCGGCGCGTGTACGTAAACCGAGGCACCCCGCTGTCGGATTCTGCGGCGATCGTCGCGTCTGTGAACGTCTCCGACGGCAGCAGCTGAGGCCGGTCAAAGATGAATTTCCACAAGTCACCTACACGCTGGGGCGTGCAGCGACCCACCTCACAAACCCGCACCAGCAGGTCGTATGCGTCCTCCGCGGCGTCCAGGACGTCGTTGAACGCGAACCGGGGTCGGGTTTGCCCGCCGGCGGCACGGGGTACCGCCTCGCCGCAGTACATCGCCCACTCGAGCCAGCTGGTCTTGTCGATGGTCGTATCACCAAACGCAGCGCCCGCGCCCCATCGGGTGTTTTCGATGACCGCGCGGGCAAACACGGCCGGGTTGTCTGAGTATCCAAGCGTCGTCCCGGTTGCGTCGGCGTCGCTTAGCGCGTCGGGTACGGGCAGCAGAGCCTGACCTCTGACATCAGCTGACACGTTGGGAATACCGCTGAGCTGCTCGCCCGCGATCAGCTCGAGCGCCAGCAGTGCCTGACCAGCGTACGTGTTTTCCGAGTACCGCACCTCGACCACGTTGTCCCAGATGGCCGAATCGAGCACCGTCGAATCGGCAAGGTCGACGCTGACACGCTCCAGCTGGATGTCGTAGGACTGCGGCTGCCCGCCAGAGTTCAGGCCGTCGACGCGGAGCGATGCGGTAAACTGGCTTTGGATCGATCGGGACACCGTCCAACTCGCCCAGGCCGACCATTCGCCAGGCCCGGAACCGTCGTCGGTCAGACGGTACCGATACCGCAACTCGACCGACCGCGGGCTCCACTGACCCGTCGAACCGATCTGGTACAGCCCTTGGGGGAACCGCACGCGAAGCACAACGGCGTCGACCGGATCGGCCGTCGAGTAGGACACCGCAGCCGGCCCTGCCTGCTCGTCGGTAACGTCGAACCCGGTGTCGTTCACGAGGTTGGCGCCGCCGGCTCCGACCTCGCGGACAGTCTCGGTGTCTTCGAAGCCCGGGATGCTTTCTTGGTCCTGAGTGCCCATTCGGACCGACACACGCACGCCCTGGAAGTTGGCGATGGGCTGGTTGTTGATGTAGAGCCCTTCGACGTCGCTGGCCAGGACACGGGTGACGTCGGACGTCAGGCTGCCGATCTGCTGGATGGGTCCCTCGCCGTAGTCGATCAGCATCCGCACCAGCTGGTCGCCGTTCTCGCCCTCGCCCGGCACCTTGGAGATGACCTTGCCGCCGTACCGCTTGCGTTCGCCCACGATGACCGGGATCGTGTCGCCGGCGAACGCGTTGCTCGAGAACGCCGAGAACGAGAACCGGCTTTCTTCGTCGTTTCGAGCCGTCGATGGGAACGCTCGCGGCTTTGGGCGGAGAAACGCATACTGGATCGCCCCGGCCACCGCAGCGACCGCCAGCGAGGTCAGGATCACCCCACCGTCTCGAGGCCTCGGCGCGACGGTGATCGTGTCGCCGGACCTGACGATCCTCTCCGGGTCGTACGCCTCGCGGACGCCGTTGTGGGTCACGACGTAGTCGTCGATGCCGTGCCACCACTGGGCACGCTGCACGGCCTGGTCTACCGGCTGCCAGGGCGTGATCCTCATGCGTCGTGCGCCCGCGCGGGTAACGAGGTCGTCGAGGGCGACGAGCGTCGCGTGCGTGCTCATGACTGGGCCTCCAGCCGCACGCGGCTCCGAATCGGGTGGGCCGCGGCGACGTGCTCGAGGCGCTGCAGCAGCACGCCCGCCGAGCTCGACGCGTGCAGCACGCGGAACCGATCGACCATGATGCCCACGTGGTCCGCGCGGCCGTCCGCATCGTCGAACACGACCAAGTCGCCTCGGGCGGGTGCGCGGCCGTCGACGACTGTGCCGAGCGCCGTGCGGCGGGCGAGCGCGTCCTCGGGCGACTCCGGCAGCACCAGGCCCATGATTTGCGCGGCGCGGGCGGCGAGTCCCCAGCAGCCGCCGGCCTCCTCGTACGTCAGGTTCAGGAGCGGGGCGAGCGGGTCGCTCATCACTGGAGCCCCTCCTCGGGCGGCAGCAGCTGCGGGAACTGCTCCCGGTCGTACACCCGCGACGGCACGCGGGCGACGCCGTCTGGCGCTCCGGCCGACACGGACAGGACCTCGGCCGTCGCGGTGATGTCCGTGATGCGGCTCCGCCAGGTCACCGCGTTGGTCGCCGACGCCAGGTGCGACTCGTTCGCCAGGTAGCAGGTCATGAGCTGGCCGAGCAGCTCGCCGAACTGCGAGTCGCCCGCGGGCTGGTCGACGAGCGCTAGCGGGATGCGGCTGACGTTGGGGATCGCGATCTGCACGCCGGCGACGCGGCCGTCCTGGTTTTCTTCCGGCAGCTCGATCGACATCGACGTGGCCGTCCACACGAGCCCGTTGAACGGCACGTGCGTGTTGTTCTTCACAAGCCTGTAGAACCCGCCCGCACGCGTCGGGATCTCGACGAACATCAGCCACGCCTCCTGCCGCTGCAGCAGGTAGCGGGCGACGTGGAGCGGGCTGGAGAGCTGACGAGGCACTCAGAGGTCCGAGCCGGTCTTTCGGTACCGGAGCGCTGCGACGAAGTCGACGCGGTCGTTCTCGGTCGTGCCGACGCCGGGCACCAGACCGCTGTCGACGATCTTTCCAAGGCCGGGTGTGTTGAAGTCCTCGTCGACGGTCAGCACGTGAACACGAGCAGCTCGGGCCTCTCCGTACTGCCCAACCAAACTCTGGCCGGTCGTGCCGTTCAAAATAGAGGCACCGCGTGCAAAGACAACCCATCGACCAGGGATCAGATTCTTGGCGATTGTGCCATCGGGCTCACGCGTCACCTGCGAGATAAACAGATCGCCGGCGTCTTCTTTCTCAAGCGCGGCGACCGTGGCCTCGAACTCGCTGCGAGGTATCGCACTGCCGGGGTCGGCCGCCGCGGCAAGACCCAGGAGAGCAAACCCGCCGAGGTTCATGTTCCCGGTCGCCGCGTTGCCCCCGTCTCGACGCATGATCTGGTCGTTTCGGAGCGCGTCCGAAGCCGAGGCGCCTGCCCCCAGACCGGTCAGCTTGAACCCGCCGAGGTCCTGGTCGGCCGCGAACGGCACCGTGCCGCCGGCGTTGATCTGCGGGTGGGCGACGTCGATCAGAGCCGTGAACTCCTCGGGGGCGTTCTGGCGGTACAGAAACGCTTCGGTCACGCCCGGCATGCCGGCGTTGGCGATGATTTGGCTGCTCGTGCAGGCCCACAGCTGCCCCGAGATCGCCAGCGGCGGCGTGGTCGGCCCCCGCTCGTGCGCTCGGATCGTCTGCTGCTGCACACCGAGATCGTCGATAAACAGCGAGAGGTTCTGGCCGCTGCCGATGGTTTGGTACACGCTCATGCGAAGGTCTCCTGCACGTTGGCCGAGATGCGATACCCGTTTAGGTGGACCTGCACCTCCGCGGGCTCGTCGACGAGGATGCCGGTGATCGGTGTCTCGTCCTGGCCGTCGACGCGGAACGTGAACGCCCGCAGCCGACCCTCGACAGTCTCGGTCAGCCAGGCCCACAGCTCGTCACGCTCGGCCTTGTTGAGGCCGTCCCAGACGATCTCGAACGAGCCCCGAGGGCGGGTCTGGAGCGACGTCGAGCGCGTGCGTCCGGCGGCGGTCTTGGTGATCCGGGGGCGGTACGCGGCCCTGACGCCACGCACGAACGCCGGCGGGTAGGGCGGCTCGCTGATCGCCCCGGGCTCGAGGATGGGCACGGGGGCGACGTCAGTAGGCGTCTGGGTATCCGGACCCTGCGTGAGATCGCGGTAGCTGATCACGGCCGATTTCCCTTGAGCTGGTTTGCGGATTCCGCTATCATGTCGGTAGCGATGACCTGGACACGGGGTAGAACTGAAAAGGGCCTGGGATGACTCGAGCGGCGATGGCTGTAGCGCTGATGGCGTGGGCGGTGGTGCTGGGTGGGTGTTTGCAGTACCAGCGGGATGAGCTGGCGTCGGCCGAGGCGATCGCGAAGCTGCCGACGGAACGGCTGGTGGCGTCGTACGGGAATGCTCGGCGTCTGGGCCGCAAAGACGACACGATTCTCAACGAGTTGGCCGAGCGGGAGGGTTGGAACGAGGAGACCAAGGCCACCTTGCGCAAGGGGACGGTGTATCCCGGCTACACCAGAACGCATCTTATTATTGCTCGCGGTCATCCTAATCGCGTCACCCGATCTACTACGCCACTAGTTGGATATACAGAATCTTGGATATATCGTCGTGGCAGGTTTGATTTTAAGACGTTCTACCTCGTTGATGATGTGGTCACCTCGTGGTACAGCTCATACTGAGTAGCTAGGTCAACGCCTGGCGGACCGATGCTCCTACTGACAGACGCTGCTGATACTGCAACCGAAAGGGGCCTGGCATGACTCGAGCGGTGATGGCTGTGGCGCTGATGGCGTGGGCGGTGGTGCTGGGTGGGTGTGCTGAGTTTGAGCGGCATCAGCTCGCGGGAGCAGATCAGATCGCCAAGCTGCCCACTGAGACCATCGTTCGATCGTTTGCTATGGCGAGAACTCAGGGCGACTTTGACGACACGATGTTCGACGAACTTGTTGCACGAAACAACTGGTCGACTGACAAAGTGGAGATGCTTCGGGACGGCACCGTGCAGAAGGGCGATACCAGCGAACTGCTCTCTATTGCTCGAGGATTTCCTGCAACGCGGTCGGAGTCGTCGTCCGTCTTGGGGAACTACGAGTACTGGCGTTATGGCTTCCTGTACGACCGATACCGAACAACCTTCACTCTTCTCGACGGTCGTGTTGTTGCGTGGACAAGTACGCAGTTTTAGTCGCCGTGTGTGATACCAGTTTGCTGTCATGCCAGCGCCTGTCGTACCGACGCTCTAACTGAAGGACGCTGCTGAAGCACCCGGACCAATGCTGCCGCGACGGCATCGCCGATGTCTGTCGGTGACTGGGCACCGCGAGCATCGACCTGCACATTGATGTTTACGGGCGACCCACCACCCCGCTCGTATTGCCGATTCTCTGCTCTGCTCAGGATGCGCTCGCCTGGCGTAACCAGTGCCGGAATGCGATCGCGATTGACCGGAGGCCCGGGGATTACACCGGCTGATCCACGATTGAAACGGCGTATTCCGGACGTCTGAACACCAAAACGGTTTGCGACGCCACCAGTGTTTGCGCCACCAGAGCTACTTGGCGGCGCGATGCCGATGCCTGTGAACACGTTCAGAATGGCGGCTCGAATCGCGAGCGTTTGAATATCACGAAGCACGCTTCCCGCAAAGTCTTTGAATGCCTCTTTAGCCTTTTTGCTGCCATCTTGAAATGCGAGAAATGCTGAGGCGGCGTTATTAGCAAAAGAACCCGCCATTGTGGATCCAAGTTGATTTGTAAAATCGTCCAATTCCTCAAACTGAAACGCGACCTCACCAATACCTTCTTTAAAAGCTTTCCAGGCACTAACTGTGTCGTCGCCAGGTGTGCCGTTTCCACGCATCTCCGCAATCAACGCGTTAATATCCGCCAGGATCTCCCCCACCGGCACCAGCTCACCCGCCAGCTGCGGCACGCGCTTCGACGCGTCGCCCACCCGCTGCTGAAGCACGCCGAGCTGGTCGGCAAAGTCGCTGCTCCGGAACGACACGTCGGTCAGCCCGTGCTCCAGGGCCTCAAGCGACGGCGCCATGATGTCGCTGGCAAACGTCAGGTTGTCCGCGGCGTCGAGCATGCCGGGTCCGATGAGATCAGCGAGCCACTTATCGAGGTTGTCGTTCGCCCAGGTGCCGGCGATCCGCAGCCCCGACGCGATGCTGTTCACCAGCATCCGCCCGATCTGCGTCGGCACGTAGCCGGCCAGGCTGTTGATCGTCGCCTCGATGACGTTCGAGGTCGCCATGAACACGAGCGGCGCAACGCCGAGGATGCCCTCCACGACGACCTTGCCCATCGCCCCCACGAGCTCTTGGATCTTCTGACGCGTCTCCTCGCCAAGCACGGGGTCGAACGCGAGGTCGATGGTCTTGACGATCTTGCCGACGATCTCGGGGACCTTGGCCAGGGCGAACGCGAACTTGTTGACGATGTCGACGGCGTCCTGCCCGAGCGCCTCGACGATCCGCACCTTGACGCCCTTGAACGCGTCGGCCACCCGACCCTGAGCGTCGACGAACTGCGACGAGATGTCGAGCTGCTCCTGTGTGAACCGCACGCCGAGCGCCGACGCCTCCTTCGCGAAGGTCGGGTAGTCGGCCAGGAACCGGTTGACTTTCTGGCCCGTGCGGTCGCCGAAGAGCTGGAACGACAGCGAGGCCTTTGTCGCCGAGTCCTCGATGCTCCCGAGCGCCGTCACCGTGTCGTCGAACACCCTGTTGACCGCGCGGCTCGAGCCGTCGACCTCGCGGAGCGACACGCCGAGCTGCTCGAGCACGGGAAACGCCCGCGCCGCTGCACCACTGCCGTCCTGAACGAACAGGCTGAACCGCTTCTGAAACTTCGCCAGCGACTGCTCAACCTCGCCGAACGACACGCCCGACCGGTCGGCCGCGACCGCCAGCGTCGACAGCTGCTCGGCTGTGAGCTGCGTGTCGCCGGACAGCTTGTTGAGCCGATCGAGCTCCTGCGTGGTCGCCCGCAGCGACTGCACGAACCGGCCAGCCGCGAACGCCCCGGCGACCCCGGTGATCATGACCGGCAGCGACGTCAGCTGACGGCTGAGCCCGCCGAGAGATCGCTTGGAAATGGTGCCGAGCTTCTGGACGGTCCGCTGGAGGTTCTTGATGCCCCGTATGGCCGTCTTCGAGACCGGCGAGATCGAGTCGTAGCCCTTGATGACGATGCCCAGTTCTTTCTTGCTCATCGTTTCAACCCTTCTTCTTCGACTCCTCGGCCTCCAGCCGCGCGAGCTCCGCCTGGTACGCCGGCAGCGTGTCGTGCACAAACACCGGGTGGAACCCACGGCTGGCGGCGTCGGGCCCCATCAGCGTGAGCGTCTCGGCCGGGCCGTGCGCCTCGATCATCGACAGCACCCGCACCAGCCACGGCGACTCGTTCAGCAGCGCCGGCGTCTCGTCCTCGCGCGGCACGGCGCCCGTGCTGTCGCACGTCGGGCAGCCCTGGATCGGTGTGACGCCCTGGCACGCTGGGCATGGCTGGAGCCTCCTTGCTGCGGCCCGTCCGGTCCGGTTCTGGCTCAGGTCCCGCTGCTCGGCTCGCTGGTCCCAGACCCATCGGGCGAGCTCGACGACTTTCCCTGCTCCACCTCAACGTTGGTCTCGAGGCCGGCGATCGTGGCGATCTTCGCGTACGTCTCAAACCGCGATGAGAGGTCTTGAGGCAGAGCCTCAAACACGGCCTCGGCCGCGACCTTGCCGGTCGACGTCAGGTCGGTCGAGTATTCGATGGGTTGGTTGCCTGCCTTGGCGTCGACGCGAAGGTCTTCGGCTCCCGTGATCGCGGCCCGGGCCACAGCCATCATCAGAGCCATCGTCCCGGCTTCGACCGTGGCGGCGATGATGCCGTCGAGCTGAAAGCGAGGAAGGCGGCGTGCGTGGAAGGCGCCAACGCCGTTCACGATCGGCACTCGCGTGCTCTGGTCCAGGATCTCGGTCATCAGGCTTTCTCCTTTGGGGCCGGCTTCGAACCGGCGGTGGGCTTGGGTGTGTGGGGCTTGGTCACGCGCGGCAGCGTCGTGCTGACGCTCCGCGGCGACCGGACCTCGGGCAGCCGCACGCTGGCGGCGTTGGGGATGCGCGGCGTCATGCAGCTCCTCACGCGAATACGTGGAACACGTACAGCTCGTTGTCGTCGTCGCCGGTGAGCTTGGCCTCGATGTTGTACGAATCGAGCCCGTCGCGGGCGGTCGGCTCAAGGTCGGCGTTGAGCTGGGCCGCAGGCGACCAGACCTTGATCAGCCCGTTGGCCCCCGCCGGCGTGCCCGCCGCGCTCTCGACGCTGAACAGGTCGCCGGTGAGCACCAGCTGGTGGAGGTCGAGATCGCTGAGGTTGGCCTCAGGATCCAGCGATACGGTCGGAGTGCGGTCCGTGATCATCGGAAGCGCGTAGCCGCTCGTGCCGACCTGCTCACCGCCGGCGGTCGGCCGGTTCACCACGTTGTTGTTCAGGGTGAAGTCGACCTGCGTGACCAACGGGGTCTTAAGCGTGCCGTCCGACATCCTAACGCTGATTGTTCCGGCTCGGCAGTTGTCGACCACCGGCGGCACGGGGACGTCGACGACGAACGCCGAGGCGGCCGTGGCATCGCTCCCGGCAGTAATCAGCGGTCCCTGCATCTCGATCGAGAGGGTCGGCGGCTGATTGACCTGCATCATGATCGCGCCCGTGCCGCGAGCGCCCGCGATCAGCTGGTAGCTAAGGCCGTCGTTCAGCTCTTGGATCGTCACGGTCTTGTGCGGAGCGGCCGTAGTGGTCGAGAGCGGACGGAACGCGTGACCGCCGTCGGTCGGGTTTCCGTCAAGGTCGGCGCTGAACTGCGTCGACTCGTAGTTGTAGATCGTGTCGCTGCTCGCGAACTCGCCGGCGGTCGGCAGGATCCAGATCGTGTCGGCCGTGGCGTGCACGAAGATCGCCGTCTTGGTCGCCGAGCTTTGCACCAAGGCGTTTCCGAGTACCTGGCCGATCCGCAGCGATTCCGTGTTGTCGGTGTTGCTGATCGCGATCTGCTTCACCGCCTCGCGGCCGTAGCCGAGGGCCTGGATCGCCTCGCCCCACTTCGCGACGGTCGCCGCCGATCCACCCGACATCTCCATCGCGAACGACTGGGACCCCATCCGCGACGACCCCGCCCGCGCGTCGGGTCGGCGGCTGAGCGTGCCACGGACCGACTCACGCTCGTACGTGGCCGACTCGCGTCCGCCCTGGTGGTCCTTGATCTCCATCGAGAAGTCGGCCGCGACCAGCGTTTCCGCGGTGCCTGCCGTGCTCTCGAGCTTGAGACCGATCTGCCGTGTCCGTGCCAGTGCCATGGTGCCCTCCTAGCTGACTACCTCTTCGAGGACGACTCGCATGGCCGCCGTCGCGCCCGCTCGGTCGCGGGTTAATTCGAGCTCGTTGACAATCCGCCACCGCGGCGCGTTGCCCGCCGCCGCCGGCGGGTCGTCCTGGGGGTGCCGCCAGCGGGTCCACCCCGCCTGGCGTGTCTGCTGGTACGCCCGCGTGACACGCTCGACCTCGTCGGCGGGAGCCGCCTCCCAACTCAGCTCGTACACGCGCGGCACGTACTCGTTCAGCCGGCGGCGCTCAATGCGGCCGGGCTCCGACTCGACGACGTCGACCGGCCGCCTCAGAGACGTCGTCAGGTCAGGGCTGATGAGCGACGTTCCGTCCGGAGCAATCATCGGGTTCGAGGTCTGCGGACCGCCCGTCGGCTCCGTGTAGTTGTCGCAGTTGAGATTCAGGTCGATCGATGCGATCTCGGCCGCGGTCAGCGCTCGCGCCCACGCGGCCGCCTGGCTAAACGAACCATCCGACTCGATCGCGTCGCCGAACACCACGCGCGTCAGGTCGATACTGACCGGGTCGAGGATCGTCGTGAACGACCCGACCGACACGCCATTGAGGTGGATCGCGACGCTGACGCCGTCCGACACCCGCGTCAGCACGAATACGAACAGCGAGGCGATGTCGGTGGGAATCGAGACGCCGGCAAACTCCTCGGTGCTCGGCAGTCCGGCGTTGTATCGACGGAGCGCGATGCGGGGAAGGGCGGCCGCTGGGTCCGGGATTACAAAGCTGGGGCCAGCCTCAAGCTCTGGATTCGCCTGATAACGGCCGGGCAACCCGATCAGCTGCTGCTCCTTGGCCACCGGCCCGGTTAGCCCCGTCGGGTCGCCCCCTGTCATCCGCCAGCGAATCGCCACGGTGATAGCGTCACCGATTGACGACAGCGTCCAAGTGCCCGGAGGCAGCTCAAGCGTGCCGGCACCGTTGAACGAGTCAAAGTCATCCGGATCGTCTCGGTAGCCTTCGAGGACATCGGCGTCGGCCCCCGTGTCGCGATCCGTCCGCTGCAGCATCAAGCCCTGCACCTGCTTTGCAAGCGCGAACGTGGCTCCGCCCAAACGCGAATCCGTGCCGCCGGCTCGTCCAGGCAGACCCATCAGCCCCAGCCGTGTCAGACGCCGCGTGTCGGCCGCCGGGACGACGCTGGGTGTTACAACGCGCGTAGGTACTCCCTGCAGCCCCAGCCGTGTGAACCGATCATCTCCTGATCGGTAGGCGTGACCCGGCAGTAAACCGCCGTGGCGCCCACTTCGAGACGCCGGAACACCCTGCAGGCCGGGCGTGGTCAGTGAAATTGGAGTAGCGGTAGGCATCAGACGATGACGAACGTGGTTCCATTAATGGGTGCTTCGCTGAGATTCTGAGCCAGCGTGATCAGACCGCCGGACGAGACGTACGCGTTGATGTCGGCCGATTCACCCTTCAGCGGCGCGCTTGTGAACACGATGCTGCGTCCGACCAGCCGCCCGTTATCGAATCCGCTGAGATTGGTCGACAGCTGGGTGGTCGAGAGTGTGCCGGTGACAGCGGACCCCGTGACAATGCCCTCGGCCGACAGATTGACGTTGTTGCTCCGCAGCGGGTACGCCGTCGATTCGTCGAACTTGGACGCGGCTATCGCGTCGTCCGCCAGCGTGACGTTGCTGAGATTGGCACCATCGACCGAGGCGTCAAACAGGCGGGCCGTGACGTCAACGTCGGTGTCAGCAGCGTTCGGAGATCTGGCGTAAATCTGAACGGTGCCGCCCGGCGGTACGTAAAACTCCGGCACCGTGATGCTGGCGCGGCTTTGCGTGCCGAGGACCACGGCCTGCGGGCCGCCTCCCACGCTCTGCGAGTTGATAACGACTCGGTACTCGAACGAGCCTCCGGTGCCGTCCAAGCCCTTGCTGCCGTCGCCGAGATCCAGCAATGCGCCGAGCTTGAACGGCCCGCCGGTGACCGTGTGCGACAGCACGAGGACCTCGTTGGTTAGGTTGCGGTCGGCGTTCTCTATATCGACTTGCGTAATCATGCGGTGCTCTTTGGGTCTGGGTTACGGCTTTTCAACAATGAACACACCGATGCGATCGACGCTAAGCGTCAGGGCGCATGCGGTGTTCTGTGGCGTCGGTGGATCTAAATCAGGCGGGTTATCGGTGGGCTCGCCGGACCCACCTGTGCTGCTGGTGACCGCCGTAAACGTTCCAAAATTACGGGCGTCCGGCAACAAGTCAGCAATTACCGTGTCGGTAATTGTCCCTGTAGTTATGGCGGCAACCATTACAACTGCCCCCATGGGTGGCGGTAGTGAACCTCTGCCTCGACCAGCGTGATGCACGTGCCGAGCGACGGGTCGACGCCGACGCCACCGCCGCCCTGGTCCATAGTGCGGATCGCGAGCCCGCCCCACGTGCCGGCGTCTGGATCCTGACCGCCGTACAACGCGACGAGGGCGGCGTATATCGCCTCGGTCGCCGCGATCGCTCCATCCGCGTCGACGACCGACGGCGGGCAGTGAACCGTGAAGAACACCGTAAACGACTTGTTGACCGTGCCGGACACGCGGGCGTCGCCGTCGCGGACCTCGTCGTCACCGATCAGCATCTCGACGGCGTACTTGCCCGACGCAATTGCTTCGGAGATTGTCGCGACCTCTTCGCCCTCGTTGAAACGGCCAGCCTCGACGACCGCCCCTACTAGGTCGAGGCCTAGTACCGCCGCGTTGATGGCGGTGAGGATGTTCTGGCGGGTTGTCACAGCGAGGCCCTCCTCTGGGCGAGGCGGTCGCGCCTGACGGCCTGGCTGGCCGCGGCCGCGGCCTTGCGTGCCCCGCGGGCGTTGCCGGGGTTGCTGCCGAGGAACGCGTCAAACGCGGCCTTTCCGGCTGCGCGGGCCCGCTGCGACGTCTGCTCCCGATACTCGAGCGACGCGCGTCCGGCCTCGGTCACGAGCTTCCGCATGTCGGCGTCGAACTTCGCTAGGACCTTGGGCAGATTCTGCTGCCACCTGTCCGTGAAGCCAAGGCGCCCATCGAACTGCACGCGGCGGCGGAGGACGCCGACGATCTCTGACCGCAGCCCCGCGCTGTTGCCCGCGATCCGCCGGCGGCGATTCGTCACGTTGATAAGCAGGCCCCGCCCGGGCACGACCTCGAGCTCGTTGGACTTGAGCATCTGGTCAAACTTGGCTCGCGACAGCGAGCGATCGATCTTGATCGCCATCGGCTTGGCGGTCGTCGTCGTGCCGCCCTCTTCGAGGCGGCGGAGCAGCCCGTCGCGGCCCTCGGCAGCGAACGACTCGCCCTTGACCTGCGACATCTTTGTTGGCAGCGCCCGGCCCGTCGTACGCCCGTACACGAACATGCGGGCCGCGAGGAACTTCTGCATCCGCCGACCGCTCGGGTAGCGGCCCTTGGCGTCCTTGAGCACGCTCGAGCGGTGGTAGCTGGCGGCATCATAAATCCGCGTCGATACAACGGCGGGCGCAATGGCGGGCAGGTAGCCGATCGCGGCGACGGCCTCGCCCATCTTGGCTTGGACATCGAGCAGCGGCTGGCTCATGCGACGCCCACCTCGGCTTCCCAGATCGCGTGGTGACGCAGCGTCGGATGCTTGAGGATCGTGAGCTTGATGGTGCCGGATGCGCCGAGACCGACGTCGGCCCTGCGGACCTCGAGCGTGTCGTTCTGCTTTAGCTCGATCACCTCGCCGTCGACGGTTACACCGCTGCCGGCGTCAGTGCCCTCCGGGTACGCGGTCATCGAGATCCGCAGCTCGCGACGCTGCTGCTGGTTGGTGAGCGAGTGCGACCGCGGGCTGTAGGTCCCCTGGCGGTTTTGCCCCGCGTCAATCCCGACGCGGATGAGCTGTCCGTCCTCGGCCCCCCCCGCGCGGTAGAGCGCGTCACAGCCGTTCTCGGCGACGGCGCTCGCGTGGTCAGCGCGGGCCGACAGCTCGAGCGGCGTGGGCTGGCGTGTTGGGAGCTGTGACATGAAAACCGCACCGCCCGGGGTGACCCGGGCGGGCGGCTGACCCAAACCCGACAATCAGGCAAACAGGTGTCCGACGATGACTTCGCCGGTGGCAAGGGCGGTGTCGTTGACCTGGACGGTTCCGTTGGCGTTCAGCGTGACCGTGTCGGGCAGGCGCGGAACGCTCGGCGTCGCGGTGCTGATGATCTGGAGGTTGTACGCGGTCGGGGCCGCGGCAAGCCCCGATGTCAGCTGGGCCGCGTTGGAGGTGCCCTCGGCGCTGGTCACGGCGTGCTGGATCGGGATCGCAACCCGCTCGTTGAGTGCAACGACCACCTCGGTGTCGGACGACGCCGCGGCCTCGCGGACACGCCCAAGCGGGGGCGTGGGCAGAGGCGTGGCGCTGACGCGGCTGTTCGCGGCGTCCCACCAGACCGGAGCGCCCTGGCCAATCGCGGTGCCCGACGCTTTCGCCAGGTAAAACGCGCCGCCCAGATCACACGAGATGACTTGGCCCGCCTCGGTAGCGGCGCTGAGGGGGATGTGCCACATGCCGCCGCTGAGGAACGGAACGCTGACCGCGATGGCGCCCGTCGCGGTGAAGTGGATCCGCCGCGAACTGGCGAAGGGCACGGCTCCTGCCTTTGACATTGCTGAGTCCTTTCAAATGCCGCTGGCGACCGTGCCCGCGGGAATCCGGACGCCGACGTTTCGGTCGGCGTCCGTTGAAGAAAGAGAAAGAATCAACCGGTGCCCGACCAGATGCCCTGCGGGTTTACGGCAGCAGCACCGATGCCCGGGTGGTAAAACGTCATCTTGGTGGCGAGCGGCGACCCGTCGACGTGCGTGTGCATCTGCACGTTTCGCTGCCCGCTGATAAAGTTGACGCGGAAGGCTTCAACCTGGTTGGGGTTGCCGAACAGCCAGTAGCGGGCCTGGCTGACGTCGTCGAGGTAGGCCGAGTACACCGAGCGGATCCGACCGCGGAGCGTGTTCCGCTGCGGGTTGCCCGCGACGGCGCTGCCCGGCACGTACTCCTGCTCGGTCAGGTCCTCGGCCGTCGAGCTGAGGGCGTTCGACGTCAGCAGCACGGTCGGCTCGACGCTGACCCGCACCGCCTCGTTGCCGAAGTCCTTCTGCGAACGCATCGCCCGCTGACCCGCGCGGATCACGTCGTAGGACAGGGCAGCGGTGCCCGATTGCTTGTTGCCGCGTGCCGTTGAAATCAACGGGCTGCCGTCTGTAAGGGTCGGGCCGTCGCCGCTGTTTTGGGCAAGCAGCGCGGTGATCAGGCGGTCGGGGACGCGAGCGCCGGAGTCCGCAAACTTCTGCGAGATCTCGGCCAGCCCGCTCAGGTCGTCGTTGACGAACGCCTGAATCGAGTAGCTGATCTCACGAGCGAACGGGTCGACCTTGATCCCCTCCGCGCGATCGGTCAGGCCGCTGCTGTTGACCTCGCCGTTCTCCGGGATCAGCTCGAGGTTATCGGCGACGCCGAGCGTGATGATCGACATCTCCTTGTAGTCGGGCGCCGATCCGATCCGGGCGACCTGCTCGAAGTACGTCGGAACGTCCATGGCGCGGCCCGCCATCGCCTTGGTCGCGATGTTCGACAGCAGGTTGGGGAGATCCGAGGTCGTGCCGAACGCCTGGGCGAACAGCTGCTGGTCGCTGAGGTTGTCAACGGCTTGGAGCGACATCCCGCCGGCCGCGGCAACGCACTCGGCGGCCATCGACTTGATCGACCCGCTTGCCAGGCGACGCTTATCGATGCCGGCGCGTGCCTTGCGGAACTTGTCTGGCGAATCGAACCCAACGGCCTGGGCGACCTTGTTTGCGTTGTCCCCGCCGTTCATGATGGTCGCGACGACGCCGGGATCGATCGCCGTCAGGAGCCCGATACCCATCTGACCCAGGAGCTTGTCCTTCTGGTCGTCGCCGCCGATGGCGGTGTTGGGGGGGATGTTTGGGCTCGGCTTCGTCGCCTTGTTGTTTGCCATGGCGTTCATGAGCTGACCGCTGAACGCCTCCAGCGTGATCGTGCTGTCGTGCTGGCTCGCGTCCGCAAGCAGCCTGTCGATCTCCGCGGCTGAGCCAGGCGTCACTTTCTTCGCCTGGCCTGCTCGGACCTGGAGGTTTTCGAGGCGCTCTGAAAACGCTTGCGTCGCCTCCCTCGCGATCTGCTCGGGGGACCTCCCTGCCCCGGCCGGGGCCTCTGCTTCGCTTCCCATCGGCATGGGGGCATCTCCTTGCGGTGCCGCTGCTGGCGGCGTGTGAGCGGTGGCGCGTCCGGTGCCCACCGAGATCTGTGACGGCGGCTGTTCCGCCGGGAACTGCTGATTCATGTCCGCGACGACTTTGTCCACGCTGTCGACGATTGCGTCGATCAGCCCGATCGCCATGGCGTCGGCCGGCAGCCAGACGCGCGACGGGCCGAGCTGCTTCACGGCTTCGGGCGGCATATCGCGGCCTCGCGCGACGTGAGCAAGGAACGTTTCGGCGATCTTGCCGACGATATCGTCGGTCTCGGCCCTGATGTTGTCGGTCATCGGCGTGCCGGGGTGGCCGTCGCCCTTGCCCTCGTTCGAAGCCCGCACCTCGACCTTGATGCCGGCGGCCTTGAAGTGCTCCTCGTAGTCGACGAGCGGTGCGTACACGCCGATCGAGCCGACCATGGTGTCGCGGCTGGTCGTCAGGCGCAAGGCCTGAACGCCGAGCCACAGGGCGGCCGACGCGATCATCGACTCTGCGTGCGCCCACACCGGCTTTGTTTCGCTCGCCGCGGCGAGGTCATCCGACAGAAGCTCAAGGCCCGCGCAGCTCCCGCCGGGGCTGTCGACGTGCAGCAGGATCGAGCCGACGCGTTCGTCGCCCAGAGCCTCGTTGAGCATGGCACGCACCGCGTCGCAGCCGGTGCCACGCGGCTGGCTGACGTCGTTGACCTGGCTGGCGTGGCGGGCAATGACGCCGACGATCGGGATGTGGGCCACGGACCCGTGCAACGTGTAACCGCTCTCGCTTTGCGTCTGACTCGGGCGGGCCGCGTTGACGCGGAGGCGGTTGTCGCGAGCAGCAACGATGTCCAGGATCTCGTTCGAGGAGATCGAATCGTCAAGCTCGCGACGCGTCAGGATGGCCGCCAAGTTGTTGAGCGTGTCGCGGTGCATCGCCCAGGGCTGACCCGCGAAGCGAGACAGCAGCGTTCCTGCCGTGATCATGAGCTGGCTCCTGCCAGGCGGAGGCTGCCGCGCCCGCCGTCGTTGTTCTCTTCGTCGTCTTGCCCGTTGCTCGGCTCGGGCGGCGTGTCGTCCGCCGGCGGCGTGGGCACGCGGTTCTCGCGGAGCTTCCGCGCGGCCAGCCCGTGCTTCTCATACTCCGCCTGGCGTGCGGCCTCGTGCTCGGCCTCCTCGCGGATGACCGCCTTGGGATCGAGGCCGAGGCGACGGATGACGCCGGGCGTCGAACGCACACCATTCTCGAGGTCCTCGCCGTACGCCGCCGCCTCCTGTTGCGGGTTGACGTACGGCTGCGGCGGCAGGTCGACGTGGCAGCGGAACATCCGCTCTGCCTTGATCGGGTTCGCCAGGTCGCGACGCATCTCGGCGTCGAGCGTGATGTACCCGTTGGCGATGCCCCAGTTGATCACGCGCCGACGCCACGGCTCCGTGTGCCGACGCCAGATCAGCATCATCATCTGCTCGTGGAAGGTCCGCAGCGTGTTGTGCTCGGCCCGCAGGCTCGAGTAATTCTGCTGCGAGCCGTCGCCCGAAAGATCCGCGTAGCTGGTGCGGGCCGATCGGCTGATGTCGCGCATGCAGCTGCGGGTGAACGGCTCGAACTGCGGACCCGGGATGCTCGGCTGCACGACCTTCATGTCGCGGTTGCCGCGGAGGAAGCCGACCATGCCCGAGACCAGCTTCGTGATCGGGTTGCCCGCGGCGTCGTACGCAGCCGCCTGGTCGTTGTCGCCGCCGGGGACGCCGACGCCGGTGCCGTCGTCGCCCGAGAAAAAAACGCCCAGCAGCGTCGCGATCCTGGCCTGCACGGTGGTGTCGTGCTTGAACTCGCCAAGCTGACGCGACGGCAGCGTCGCGGACATCATCCGCGGCAGGCCTCGGATCTGACGCAGCCGCTTCGGGATCAGGACCAGGTCCATCTCGGTGGCGGGGATGCGCTCCGCGTCGCCGCGGGCGAACCAACTGCCGTTTGACGTCTGAGCGCCCGGTACGTTGTCGGTCGGGTCGTCGCGGTACACGTGGTACGCCACCACCTTGCCCTCGGCGTCGAACTCCACGCCTTCGCGGACGCGATTGCCCTCGTCGGTCGTGGTTGTAAAGCTAAAGTCAATGCGGGCGTCCTCGACCAGCTCGATCGCAGGCGCTGCAGCGAGGTCGCCGTGATCGGCCAGCATCCACCGCACGCCGCACTCGCCTTGCCACAGCTCGCGGTAGAACAGCTCCTGGCTGTCGCGGAGGCACTGCCGGCGGTCCTTGTCGACGGCCCGAGCCGCCCAGGTGATCAGCTCGTCGATCTGCTCGTTGAGCTCGGCATCGCCCGTGTCGGCCCGGCTTCCGATGCCGTCGCGGCCGACGATGTGGCTGACATGCGTCTCGAGCGCTCCGCCGTAGATCGCGTTGTCCGCCTCAAGCATCCGGGAGCGGGCCTTGATGCGGCCGATGTTCGACGACTCGGCGAGCGCGTTGGGGCCGACAGGGTTCAAGTTGAAGCTGAGATCGGTCGGCAGCGTTCGGCCCGCGGCGTATCCGCGGCTGCTCATCTCGCGGATCTCACGACCGTTGAGGCCCTGCGGGCGGACCGGGCGAGCCAAACCAGCGGCCGAGGCAACCGTCGAGAACAGCGACGCGACAACACCGATGGGACCGGGGCGGCTCACTCGACGCCCCCAAACCCGATGCGGCCGTACGAGCTGCCGCCGCGGCGCGCGTCGGCCTGCTCTGCCCTGATCCGGTCCCGAAGCATCTCAAGCTTGGTCAGGTCCTGTCGCGTGTACGTTTCGCCGCCGATTGTGTACGACTGGTTCAGCGTCGCGAGGCGGATCGCCTCGTCGACCTGCTCAATCGTGACAGCACCGCTTGCCATGGCTGACGCTATTGGGAAGTCAAACCGACGCCCACATGAATTCAAATGGGCACGGCAAAAACCGTCCAGCGCTGGACGGTTTTTGCATCAGGCTCGACGCCGCAAGCGATTTCGAAGGCCTGGAGAAAAGGACTTTGCTTGTGAAACAATCGCGATGGCTTGTGCCGACGTGATGTTTGCGACTTCGACTCGGTCACTTTGAGACACAATGTCGCCGACGCTGGAGCCGTAGGTCACCGTCACGGTTTCGCCCAAAGCGGCCGGCGAGGAAAATAGGATGCGATAAACCCTGGAAGACTGGCGTTGGGCGACCGTGCCCAGCAGCCCAGACGACGAACCAAACGCCACCAAGCCCGATGCGCCAAGAACATCGCGGTCGAAAGTCACCTCTGCTTCTGTTGTAGTAGCCGTCACGGTGAACGTTGGAACCGTGTCGCCGTTCGCGTCTTGGATTCGAAAGGTCATCCGCGTGACGCGGTAGTCCTCATTCTGTACCGCTACATACGCCTTGCGGTCGCCCGAGGCGATCGAAGACCAGGCCCCGCCGTCTTGGTCGAAGCCGCTGCCGCTGCCCTTTTGCGTGACGCGGGCAATGGGGTTGGAAGCGTTCTGGCCGAGCCGGGCGACAAACTCAAGGTTGTCAGGATCCCACGCGAAGCTCAGCCGCTTCGGGTTCGCCACGCCGCCGTCGCCGACATTGCTACCAAACGGTACAAACACATCGTCGCGTCGCTCGACGTCTGATCCCGACGCACGGACCACGATGTCAGCACGTGGGTTGTTCGACGCAAAGCTGATCATCTGCACGCCGTCATCAGGATTGCCCGGCGCGTCTCCGTCCGCGGCAAAGCCGATGCGAGTGACCGCTTGCCCAAGCGTGCTGTCGACCTGCTCGAAGCCGTCGACTTCGATCTCTGCGTAGGTGTCCGAAAGGTCAACAGTGGTGTCTATTTCGAGGCCGACCGCCTGACCAACGCCGTTACCTCCGGGGCTCAGCAGCACACCGACGCCAGCCTGCGACGTGACCGTGGCCGAGCCGTTGGTCACGGCCGAGACGCCCGAAGGGAGCGTGGCCCCCGTGAGATCGAACTCCAGCTTCGTATGCCGAGGGCGAGTGAGGACCGGGGGAAGATCCGCCGTGACATCGACGACGCACTTCGCGATCATCGTGGTATTGACGCCGTTCGCTCCGCCCTGGTAGATGCATACGAACGCACCGGGATCGGTTGGATCAGGGAACAGGTGCGGGTACTGCATCTCTTCCGAGTCGTCGCCGGTCGCGCCCTGCTCGAACACGACCTCGACTTCTCGTGTGAACTCGGTACCCGTTGGATCGAGCACGATCATCGCGAGGCGACCGTTGCTGCCGACCTCGCCAGCCGTGTTGATGTCCGTCATTTGTGTCAACGCCGCCCACTCGCCGGTGGGCAGCTTGAACATCATCGTCTCGGGGTCGATGGACTGGAACAGCGTCTGTTGCCCGTTGGTCTCACCGATCGCGCCGCGGGACTTCCCGACGTGGGCGATGAACGTCCAGTCGCCGGCGACCGGGTCATTCGTGCCCCACATGATGCCGCCGGGGCTGTTACTTCCGCCGCCGCCAAGCGAATAGCCGATATACGCGTACGGCTGGTCAAGACCGGGGTTGAGCCCCCAACGGAAGTAACCGGTGTGCCCGTTGCCCAGCGACTCGCTGTTTTCGAGGATGATTCCGTCGTAGGTCCACGGCCCAAAGAAACTGCTCGCCGTTGCACGCCACGTCCGTTGCTGCTGGACTGAAGCGTCGTCACCCTGACCAATCGTGGCCGAGGCCATGTCTTTTGAGTGGCCGGTCATGACCCATGTGCTGCCTACCTTCTTGATGTGAAACGACTCGCCTGCGTCGTCCTCTGCTGAGTCAACAGCGGAACCGAAGGTCTCGGTGATGAGCCTCGACTTGCTGTCAAAGCCGGTGACGCCGACCGCGTTCCACGATGCGGTGTTGGCGGCGTAGTGGTCGGGGAGCGTCTGGTAGGCATCACCGTCGTACGGGTTGGATGTGCCGTCTCCGTTGCCAAGGATTTTGGCGTAGCAGCCGTCCGATGGGTTCGCGTGATCAGGTCCGGTCGGGATGGCGTAATCAACCGGACCGGGCTCGTCCAGAAGATCCTCGAACTGATCGTGGTACGGACCAGCCCCGGGCATGCTCCCGTAGCTGCCGAACAGCGTGGCGCGGTTGGAGAAGGTGAAGACGGGCATTACTGTGTCTGCCGTTCGACATTAGCAACCCGCTGTTGCAACGAACGCACGTCAGACTGGAGATCAGCGAGTCGCGAAGCCCGGTCCTTTTGCTCTTTAAGTATCTCTTCTACCGTGATGGTCAGTCGCTCGACCATACCAAGAAACGGACGGACGCCTAGATCAAAATCGTTGCGGTTGAACTGGTTATTTTCGTGCTCGCGGAAGTCGTCCGTGAGCACGCGAACGTCCCGCTTCAGCTCGTCAAGGTCTTCTTCGGCGTTGTCGGTCTGAATGACCTCGATGCGGAACTCAGATTGGAGCGACGTGATGAGCTCGCGGTTGGCCTGAGCATCCTCAGCAACCTCATCCAGCTGCTTCCCGATCGGCGAAAGCTTGTCTGCGACAATGGAGCTGATATCGCTTGCTGATGGAGCAGGTCGATAAGCATATTTAGCAAGTGCCCCGCCTCCGCCGCCGAGTACAAGTATGATCGCCGTTACGGCCTTGATCCAGTCCGGCGTGGATTTCCACACAGCGTTAGCAGTCATAGTCGACGCTACAGCAAGAACGCAGGCCAAGGCAATCAGTGTCTCGCGTCACACCGCAGAAACCGTCCATCGCTGGACTGTTTTTACGGGTTGAAGAGCTGCTCGGGACCGTACGTGCCATCCTGTTTGAAGTACTGCCGTGTCATAAATCGATGCCCACAAGACAAGCACTGGCGGTATCGAAGGATAAAGGTACGATGTCGTCGTGTTCCTGTCACCCTGCTTTCGCGATGTCCACACGCCGGACACGCAACACCCTCAGGCTTCTTTACCTCGACGGGCGGCGCGGCGTCCTTTGTCAGCGTCGGTGGTGCCGGCGGCGTGTCGGTCTGCTTCTCAGATTGCTCGGGGGCATCCTGCTTCGCCTTCGGCGGTGGAGGTGCTGGCGGCGTGTCGGCATGCTCGTCGGTTTGCTCAGGCGCATCCTGCTTCGCCTTCGGCGGCGGTGGTGCCGGCGACGTGTTCGGTGGTGTGTTCTGGTTGCGCTTCCGTGCCATGTCAGTACCTTTCGGGCATGTCGATTGACACCGCCGTCGTGGCGGATGTCTTGGGTGTGAGCTTCTCGTACAGCTGGTCGGCCCCAAGCGCGATCGAGGCCATCGCCTCCATCATCGCGAAGGCGTGCAGCCAGTCGTCGCGGCCCTGCTTGGGCTTCGTCCACTCGAACCGCTCCTGCTCGAGCTGGTGCTGCTTGCGGATCGGGGCTTCGTACTGGTTGGTCATCTGCGCAAAGAACCCGTCAGGGACGTCGCACAGGATGACGTACCGCCCCTCGCGAAACAGCCGGATGACGCGGTCGATCCAGGTGTGGCGGTGCAGGTAGCGTCGGGCGACTGGGCCGAGGCGCGGATTCAGCTTGTCGATGCACTTCTCGCGCGGCACGTCGGCGACGGGCAGGTCGAGTGAGCACTTGCCGTTGTAGTTAAACGCGACCTGGCGGATGACCTGGTTGCCGATCTCGGGGTAGATCGCTCGCCGCGTGTTCTCAAGCACCTGCACCGTGGCGTAGCCGGCGTCGACGCCGGTGCCGGCGATCGGCAGACGGTCGAGCGTGTCGCCGTCGCGACGCTGCACGGACCATCGCCGGCGGTACTCGTTGAAGCCGTCCCACCCCGAGATCGCCGCGAGGTCGACGATGTACCGAACGCCCGTGGGCGAGAACGCCCCCACCACGTGGTACAACGTCGGGTTGGCGAGCGGGGCCTGGACGTCCGCTCCGCTGGCGACGAACGCGGCACCCTCGGAACCGCCCGGGACCTCGAGCGACTCGACGCGACGCACGCAGGCCTCGACGTCGCCCTTGGTGATTGACGTCTTGGCCTCGCGGTACGGCGCTCCAAATGACTTGTTGAACCACGCCTTCCGCTCGTTGCCGACCTGCTTCGACAGGTAGCCCGCGGCCAGGTCGCGGAGCGACACCGCCGGGTTCGAAAGCTGCGTGACCCAGAAGCCGAGCAGCGGCTTTGTGCGGGCTTCGTCCTCATCGATCGGCACGTGGCGGTGCCCGGTCCCGCCCTTGTGCGGCGACAGCACCGCACGCCGGCGCTCGGCGTCGGAGATCTCGCAGCCGCACGACCGGCAAGCGATCACGGCGTCGTCGGGCGTCGCTCCAAACCCCGGGCGCCTGTTACCTTTCCAATCGATCAGCTCTTCCCACTGCGTGGGGTCGACGATCTCACTGCAATGGGGGCACGCCCACGCCCACCGGCCCTGGTCGCTGTACTCGGCCTGCAACCGATCAAGATCCTGCTCGGCGATCGCGGGGTGGCCAAAAACGCTGATCCAGCTGTTGGTGCGGTACAGCTTCATGCGGTCCGACGCGATCGTGTAGAGGTCGCCCTGGCTGGCGAAGTTGCGCTCGGCGAGCTCGAACTCGTCGAGCACGACGAACCGCCGCGGGTGGGAGATCGCACCGCGCTCGGAGCCGGCGCCTTCGAAGTCGACCAGACCGCTGCGGAGCTGCATCGACTGCGTGAGAATCCGCCGCCCCTCGGCCTTGTGGTGGTCGAGGTCGTCGCGGAGCTTCTCGATCGACCGAGCCATCGGCTTGAACCGGGACGATGCAAACTTCTTGGCCTCGTCACCGGTCGACGTCATGTAGAGGGTCGGCCCGCCGTCGGTCGCGAGCATGCAGACCATCCAGGTCAGCATGGTCTGGCTCGAACCGATCTGGCTCGGCTTGATATGCACCACGCCCTGCTTGTGCGGGTGGTCGTACTGGAGGTCGAGCAGCTTACGCGTCCACGGCATGAAATCGGGGTCGAACCGACCGCGGCCGGGGCCGTCGGGCACGATGACGTTCTCGGCCGCCCACTCGCTCGGCCGGACGCGCTCGGGTGGCACGTAGCGGTCGTCGTACACGCGGGCGATCTCGGGGAAGCCGAGCGCCCACTGCATGGCCCGCTCGGCCGGCCACGGCTCCAGCTCACCGAGGATCTCCTGGCGTGTCTCCCGCACGACGTCGGCGATGACGGGGCACTCGATGTCGGGGTGGACGGGCACGCTCACAGCTCGCGCTCCGCAATGCTTCCCATCGCCCGGCGGTTGCGGGCCGTGTCCTGAAACGAGGCGTGCAACTCAGCGCCGATCACGCGTTCGACCTCGGACGCGTTAGCGGCGTCGACGAGACCGCTGTCGATGAGCTGGCGGGTGGCCGCCGGCGGGATCGCGGCCCGCGATTTATCGAGATCTCCGGCGCACGCGTCGAGGATGCCGGCGATCGCACGCATGGCGTCTGCCCGAGGCACCCACGCCGCCAGGACCTCGCGGACGCGCTCGCCCTCGCGGACCAGCTGACGGTACTCGGCGCTCGCCTGCTTGATCGCGCCCTGGACGATGCCGATCTCGCGGATCGACGCGTCGTTGTTGCTGGCCATCCGGCGGGCACGCGCGGACAGCCGGTACACCTGCTCGTACGCCTCGCGGAGCAACTGGTCGTACGCGGCGTCGCCCGTTGTTGGGATATCGGCGGCGGGCGCGTCGCTCGGTTGCTGGACGTCGCTCTTTGGCTTCGTCTTACCGCGGCCTGTTGCGGGTGGCGGCGGAGCTGTGTTCGGCTTCGGAGTCTTAGGCCTCGCGGTGGCCTTCTTCGATGTCCGTCGCCGCGCTCCGCCGCCACCCCCGGGCTTGACCCGATCCAGCCCGCGTGAATCGAGCCACTCATGCACCTCGGAGAGGTTGAATTTCGGTCCCGGAGCGTGCGGGCATCCGTCCTTGGCCCAGAGCTGGACGGCCCGCTTGCTGCGTCCGGTCTCGGTCGCGACGTCGGCCGCGGTGAGACTGCGCGATGGTTGACGTCGCTTCGCCACATTGGATCAGGCTTCGAGCGCTCCGCGCGGGATGCAAGACCCGGCCGTGCCGGTTCCCCCCCGCTTGAACAGACGCACGAACGCCGACGCGTTGCCCGGGTCGGCGGCGCACACGAGAGCGGGCGGGCCGTTCACGCTGCCGATCGGCACGCCCGTCACGGCCTCGGACAGGCCGGCGTCGCTGAGCGTCACGACGTCGCAGTAGTGCTGGTCGGTGATGAGCGAGTCCTCGGTGCTCACCGTCCACGTTGCCTGGTACAGCTCGTGGAGCTCGACGCCTCCCTCGGCGTCGCCGTTCAGAACGACGCGGTAGCAGATTTCGTCGATCGTCGCATTCTCGCTGGCGTTACTGGTCAGCCCAAACTGAAAGCGGAACGGGATGTCACTGCGTGAGGGCAGCTGCAAAGGTATAACGACTCCGGTCTCATTCCCGTTGACAAGGAGCGCCTGTTTCAACTCGTCAAGGCTGGCGTACGCGATTTCGAGGTTGGTGAACGCTGACGTCGGCAGCGTGACGTCGCCCTGACTCTTCTGCGATCCAAGGTGCCTGTTCATGGCGGATCTCCTGGTGCTTGGTGTGCTCGTGCCCCTGGCCTACTCGGGCGCGGTGCTACGGCTTCGTCTTGGTGAACCGCTCGACGTCCGCGTCGTGACCCTTGCCGCGGATCGCTCGGATCCGGTTCCGAGCACCCCGGGGCATGCGGTTCTCGACCACCGACTTCAGCCGTTGCCAGGCATCGGGCTCCGCACGCTTGGCGTCGTCGATCGCCCGCAGGCCTCGGCGGGTGTCGTCGAGCAGGCGACGCACCGCTCGTCGATCGCGGATCTGGTTGAACAGCCGCCACACGCCGACGCCGACGCCGATCGCCGCGGCGATATACGGGCCAACGACGGGGATGCCCATCGCCGGCACCGCCAGCATCTCGAGGCCTCGAGCCCAATCGACCGAACCGTCGTCGTTCACGATCTCGGGCGCGATAGCCGTGATTGTGGACATCAGGTCGGCTCGGTCGTCGCGGAGTCCCTCGAGCTGCTGGTTGAACTCGCCCACGAACTTGCGAGCCTTGTCGCCGGCGTTGCCGGCGGGCAGCAGATCAGCAAGCTCGCGGAACGACTCGGACGCCCGGGTGACCTCTTCGATCTTCGCGTCGATCTCGAGGACTGAGTCCTTGATCACGGCAAGCCGATCGGCGTCGGTCTGAGCTGACGAGGGGGCGGCGGTCGCGCAAAGGGCGAACACCAGAACGATCGGAGCCGCGCAACGGGCGATTGCGCGGGTGAATTTCGACGTGCCTCGCATTGGAGATTCCTCCGCAAGGCAGGCAAGCAGCGGAGGTTAGATGCCGGATTCACGCGGCGTCAACGCGCAACGCACCGCGCAATTGAGAATTTTGGACCCTAACAAATTCGCGCGCACAATGCTTCGCGTCATGACAGCACCGGGGGCCGCCAGGGAGGACCCGCAAACACCATGACAGGCCTTGCGTGTCGGCGTGTTGATGCGTCGGCAACCAGGTCGCCAATGCAAACATCGTCCGTCAACGCAACGCAGCAGAGCGGCTTCACGTCCAGCCTCGACGATTAGCACCGGTGATGTTTTGCAAAAGGATACCCTAACAAACGGACGCGACTCGCATGCGTGCGACCGATACGTAATGCTCCTCAAGCTCACACCCCCAGAATCGTCTGTGCGTCCGAGCCGCCGCGACCGCTGACGAGCCGGTGCCGGCGAACGGGTCGACGACCAGGTCACCCGGCACGGTCGTCGACTCGAGGATCGTCCTGAGCAGCGGCACAGGCTTCTCGGTTGGGTGGGTCCTGACGTTCGCGTGGGGTGGCCTGGCCTCGAGCACGCTGTCTAGACGCTTGCCTGGGAACCGGAACTTCCCCTTGGTCGCCAACCATGCCACCTCGTGGCTGGGGGACGCCTGCGTGCGGGTGTCGCCTTGGCCGCCGCCACGCTTCACCCACACGACCTGTGAGCGGACCGTGTAGCCAGCCGCCTCGATCGCTAGGCGAAAGATCTCCTGCACGTCCCACCGGCAGAAGCAGAACAGCGCACCGCGTGAAGCTGTCACGCGGTACGCCTCGGCGAGCCACCAGATGAACGGTCGGTCGTCGTTGGCGACGTCCCGTCCAGCATGGTCCCGGTAGCCGATCCCATACGGCGGATCGGTGAGGACCAGCTTGGCTTGACCGTCAGCAAGGGTGGGCAGCTCCTTCAGGCTGTCACCGTGAACAAGCTGAACCCTGCTGCCGGCCATCCTTGACCCCTTACGCTTGGCGTTGGAGTCCATGGCTGCCTCTGAAGGGCATGGGCTTCAGGGGGTCGGGTGTGTTGGCACCCGGCCCCCACCTTTTCGACGCTCTCGCGCCGTCGTCAACACTACGCCGTCGTCGACGTGTACATCCGTCCTTACATCTGCCTGCGGCGCCGAGAAGCGCGCTTCTTGTACTCCTCAACCTGGCGACGCAAGTATTCGCTTCGTCGTTGCACCCTCTCGTTGTCGACGAGGTGTGCGTCGCACACGGGGCACCACCTGAGCATGCCCATGTCTCCGCAGTGCTGACAACGGTGCCCAGACCGCTGTGGCGGCAGGTGCCCGCAGCAAGGACATTTGGTGAACTCAAGCATGCCGGCACACCGATAGCACATCAGATTGCCGTGTGTCACGCCAAGACCAGCAATGGCGGCATGACCACCTCGGTCGGCTTGACGTGCTGACCGGACACGTCGATGTAGCCGAGGGTCTTGAGAACGCTCAGGTAGTTGCGAAATGTGCTGCTGGTCATCGAGTAGCCCGTCTCAGCCTCGATCTCTGCTCGCGTCCGGGATCCCCCAAGAAGAGCAGCCAGCATGGCTCGTGGCCCTTTATCGAGACGAGACAAGATTTCTGCGTGCAGTTGCTCCAAAGTCCGCGAACTGGCCGGGACATCTGCCGTGGCACGCCCCGCCGAAGTGAGCATGTTGCCTGATCCAGCGGTCGTGATCAGCCCGCCTTTCTTGGCACAACTGCGATAGTTTCGCATCGTGGAGCTTTTCGGCGAGTACGGCGTCATCGCTGCCATCTGCCGCACAGTCGGCTGCTCGACGCCGATCGATTCCCACCACGCGATCGAATTGACGATCGCCTGCACGCCCTTGCTAGTTGAACACTCACCGGGCTCCTGCCCAACCGCCTGTGTCTGCACGGGCTTTGTAGCAGCCGGTTTGTCGGGCTTGGGATGCGGCATTGGGTGCTTGAGCGTGCCCGCAAGATCTTTGATCGCCTTTATCGTCTCCTCAAACGCGAACGTTCTGGCTTGGGCGGCCTGGCGCTTCGCGTTGGCCAGCTCTGCCTGGAGCCTCGCTACCTTGTCGTTGAGCTGCTTGATTTTCGCGGTGTCGCTGCTCGACTTTCCCTGTTCGTCCTTTTTGCTCACCTCGGTCGTCAGCGCCTTCGCCAGCTTCTTCACGTCGAGCTGCTTGAGCTTTACCGGCTTCCGCTTCTCGTTCGGCTCGGGCGTCCTCGAGCTGTCGAACGTCGATCGCCTTGCAATCTTGGTCTTGACGAAGATGTCGTGGTCCGGGGCGAGCACCCACGCTTCGCCCTGGGCCAAGTGGGCTAGCGAGCTCACGACCTCTTTCGTCGTCTTCGGGTCGCCGTGCCCCGAAGCCCAGTCTTCAATCGCTTTGCGGTCCTGCGGGGCCGTGACACCCATGGCAATCAAGATCTCGGTCTGCGTCAGAACGTCTTTGTTAATCACGGCCGAACGCTGAGTCGCAATAGTGACGCCGATGCCCCGCGCTCGCCCGCGGCGCACCATCCGATCTACCGCGCCCAGGCAGCGGGCAACCTCGCCCGTCGCTCGTTGCGGCGCGAACTCGTCGGCCTCGTCGATCATGACGTGAACCGGCGTGGTCTTCTGATTGCCGACCTTCATCTCGTAGATCGCTCGGCAAAAGCCGGTGACGACACGCCGCATACCGGCGGTGGAAAAGCTGCTAACGTCGATGACGAACGACGCGCCCATCTCGACCATCGCCTTTGCCAGCTGCCCACCCGCTTCTTCGGAGTCGGCCAGCGGCGCGTCCTGGTGCGGCCCGCCGGCAATGTAGATCGGCAGGTCGCTGGGCAAACCGTCGGGCTTGCACCTCAGGCCCCAGCACACGCCGACGGTGTCGACGATAGCCAACTGAGCGCCGTGGCCCAGCATCTGCTCAGCCTGACGCAGCATCCCGTACGTCTTGCCCTTGCCGCGCTTGGCCAGGTACGCGTACGTCTCGGTCACCGCCCGACGCGCATCGATCTTGGCGTCTTTCGAAAGGTCGATTGTTTTGGTAGACGTGCTCATGGCAGGCCAAACTCACTAAAGACCTTGATCGCCGCCGGCTCAAAGCTGGGATGCTCGGCCCACAGCTTCGACGTGCCCCACATGACGACTGTGTCGGGCCCATGCTCGAGAATGGCGCGGACCAGGACCTTCCAAAACGGGACAGCTCGAGGATCGGCTCGCTTGTCGAGGGCGTCGCCCGTCCAGCCCGGCGGCGACAGCCAGACGACGACCTTGTGACCGCGGATCTTCGCTCTCTCGACCTGGGCGACAAAGTCGGCCGTCATCCGTGACCACTGAACCTCACGGTCGTAGCCGCGGAACCGGTTCCCGCCCGTCCGCAGGTACGCAACGAGACCCAGCGTGTCGTCGTTGTCGGCCGTCACGGGCCAGCCGTTGTGGTCGTGGAGCGTGCCGTAGTGATCGGTCGGCAGCATCAGATAGTTGCTGAACTCGACGTCGTCGCCCCAGACTTCGTGCACCATGCTCTCGGTCGCGGTGAGGACCAGACGCTTCCACGTCGACGCAGACCGATTGTGCTGAATGATCTGCTTACGCTTGCTTACGCCGCTGCGTCGCGTCGCAGCTTCCTGCTGTTCCGGCGTGAATTGCCAATAGCTCACGCCGCCCTCGTAGTCGAGCGGCAGGTGGGTGATCCGCGGCATGACGGAGTGAATCCAAGTCAACAGCGGCATCACGCGATCGCGAAGCACCTGGAGGTTTGGGGACGCGTACGTGGAGCGCCCGAGAGCGTTGGTGTAACCGACCTCGCTCGGCCCATCACCAGCCCCGACCAGGTGCTGCACGAACAGCGGGATGAACTCGGCGTCGGGGTCGTACGTCTCGGCGATCTTGGCGAGGTCCTCGCGGAACCTCCACCGCTTCACCCACCACTGACGCACGCCGACGGGGCCTGCCCATTTCAAGACAAAGGTCATCGCGCACCTGCCTTTCTGCTCGTCTTGGCCTTCTTCTTGGTAACCTTCTTTCTACGGACGGTCTTTTGGGCCGTCGTTTTCGCCTGCTTCTTCTTCGCCGCTGGCTTGTTGAGCTTGGCTTTGGCCGCGGCGATGAAGTCGGCTTCAACAGGCTTGGCCGGCACGTCGACATCGAGATGGCGGAGCATGGCCTCCCCGATGTCGAAGGCCAAATGCTGCAAAGGTGGATTACCGACGTCCTTGGCGAGATGCGTTGTCAGCCATGTCCACAGCTCAGACGGATCGACCGACATGGCCTCCGAGGCGATCTTCGCCGCCTTCGCCGATTGCTTGTCGCGCTGCTTGCCCCACTGGTCCTGGCC
The DNA here is from genome assembly GCA_039815285.1 of Planctomycetota bacterium. GTDB lineage: Bacteria > Planctomycetota > Phycisphaerae > Phycisphaerales > UBA1924 > JBCBZP01. Next base: position 11,629 of record JBCBZP010000005.1, on the reverse strand, counting down.
ATCGACGGCCGCGTCGCAAAGCAGGAGCACAAACGCGAAGTGCGGATGCGCCTTGGCCGTGTCATCGCAAAGCTTCTGTACTTCCTCGTGCCATTTGCGATCCGCGTTCCAGTAGTCGTTCCGTCCTTTCCGTATAGCTTCGACATCGCTGCTCACTGCCCTGGTCGCCCGTGACGCCGCGGCCGGCTTAGACGGATCCAGCTGCCTCTTCGCGCGACGCACAAACGTCCCGATCCGAACTGCCTTCGGGCACGCGTCGGCCAGGCCCTTCTCGGTGAGCGGCGGTCGGTCCTCCGGCTTCTTTTTGCCGATGCTCGTCGTCAGCTTCACGACCGCGGCGTCGAGCGACCGCTCTGCCGACGTGCGTTTTGCGTCGAAGCACTTCCGGTTGGTGCACACCGGCTGCTTGGGGTCGTCGCCGCCCTCAAACAGCGTCGCGTCGTTCGCGCTGTTGCTCGGGCACGTGTCGCACGCCGGCTTGCCTGCAAACATGACGTCGAGCCGCCAGGGAACTAGCTTTAGGTTGTTCAGGCGGGCTCCGACCGCTCGCCGTACCTCATTGACGGTGTACCCGCCGAGGCCTTCTTCGGTCTTGGCTGCGTACTTGGCGACTTCGTCTCTCGCCGCCGGGTCCGCCAGCTGAGCGATGGTTCGGGCTTGTTCAATGCCCAGCCGCCCCTCGTGCACGAGCGACCGCGATGCGGCGCTCAGCCGCGTGAGGTACAGCCGGTCGCGGATCCACCGCGGCGACCGACCCGATCGCTCGGCAGCGAACGCGATCAGCTGATCCTCTTCGAGATCTCCCTGCTCCCGCTTCGCCGCTTCGATCAGGTTCGCGACCGCCGTCGCCTCCTCGATGGCCGACACGGGAGCCCGGTCGAGGTTCTCGGAGGCCTGGACGGCCGACGCCCCGCCATCGGTGACGTTCAGGACCGTCGCCGCAATCTGATCGAGTCCGAGCTCAATACACGCCGCGAGCCGGCGGTGACCGAACACCAGCTCGAACTGGCCCTTGCCGATGTCTCGGACGCCGATCGGCTGGAGCAGGCCATTCCGCTGAATCGACTTCTTCAGCTCGTCGAGACGTCGGTCCTTGCCCTTCTCGCGGTGGTTGGTCGTCGTCGCGATCGCGTCGCACGAGATGTTCTTCACGCTCATTGCTGCTGCTCCTGGTTGGTTCGGTCGGGGTGCAGACGCACCATGGGCCAGTCCTCTGGCGCGTCGACAATCAGCACCGGCCGGCCGTTCTTCATCTCAGCCCACGCCCTGACGCCACCCGCCGGCGTGTGCAAGTACAGGCCCACGCACTCGCTCCTCCGGTCGGCGTGCACGCGAAGCCCGCACGGCCGATCCTGCTCGATCGCGCTGGCGACCTGGACGACCGACGCCGGAATCTGACGCTTCACGAAGCCCCCCCTGCCGGCTGCTTGCCATGCCACTCGAGCACGGGCGTGAGCCAGTCCTCAAGCACGCGGCCTTCGAGATCTCGACGCCAGCGGTACTCGGTAAACGCCGACCAGGGGATGCTCTTCCGGTTTCCCAACCGGTACAGCTCCATCGCCTCGCGAACGCGGTCGGGCATCAGCACGCCGCGCCTGTTGCCGTGACGCCAGACGATGATGCCGATCCCGCCTTGCCAAGCTATCTCGACGCAGGCCTCTAGCTGATGCAGCCGAACGCCGCCGCGGCTCTGCTGTTTCTTGCCCGTCTTCGTCAACGCGCCCGAGATCGGCAGGCTCGTCTTTTCCTCCTGGTTGGCCTTCGCCTCGATCCCGCAGGCGACGCCGTTCGCCAGCACGCCGACGTAGTCGAACGGTGCCGGCTCGCTCAGTACTCGAGCTCGGCCCATGTACGACTTGTCGGCGAGCGCCTTCGGCGGAAGCGGTGCGGTGTTCACCGGCACCCGCCAGATCTTCGCATTGCCCCGGATGTCGTACACGGTGTGCGTCGCCTCGAGGTCCTTCTCGAAGCGGCTGCCGATCCGGGCTGCCGACCCTCCGGCTAGGACACGCTTTGTCGCGCCCGAGCGTCGGCCATGGCTGGCGACGAACTCGGATGCGCTCATCGACTCGGTCATCAGCAAACCTCCTCGTCGGAGGCTTCTGGGTCCCAGCCCATGCTGCGGGCAATGCCGTAGACGACTTCAAGGGCATCAGCAAGCGTTTCTCGTTTGGCGGTGAGCACCAGGCGCACGCCGGTGACGTGGTAGCGGTGCGGGGGCGGAAACTCACCCGTCGGAAGCTGCTGCCCTGAGTACGCAATGTACCAGCTGCCGCTACGCGACCTTTCTCGCTTCGACGGCACATCGACACGCACACGCCAACCGTGCGAGCTCGGTGAGCGTTCTTCGTACGTCAATCGCATCTTCGACCGCGGCAGCTGTCCGTCGCTCACGTGAATCATCTCCGGTGCCTCGCAACGTTCGGGCAGGTCGCGAAGTGCGTCTGATGCAGCCGCCCGTCGAACTCGGGCCGCTTCCGTCGATCGACGTAGCTCGCGGTCAGGTGCGACCCGCTGCGACGCAGCTCGAAGCCGGTCGTGTCGGTCAGGCTGCCGCCGGCGTCGTACGGCGCGACCTTGCCGGTGTTGATGTTCTTCGCGAACACGATCGCCGCGCCGCACGAACGGCACTGCTTCGGCCCGCTCACGACTCGCCCGCCACGGCTCGATCGACGAGCGCCCCGGCAAACTCCCGCATGCGTCCTCGAGCGGACGGACTGAGCGCGCGGATGTTCGCGACCAGGCGTTCGTACACGTCGGCAGGCTGCTTTTTGTGCTGCGCGTCGATCCACTCAAACATCGGGGCGAGGCCGGCGTCGAACGCGTATTCGTTGATCCTGAACTTGGCCTTGCCTCTTGGCTTCCACGAATTCGTGCCATAGACCATCAGATCGAGCAGCTGTCCGACGTTGATCGCCTCAAGCCCGTCGTCCTCAGCCCAGCTGGCCAGATCGATGATCCTGGTCGCACTCGCTTCGCTGAGATTCGCCAGGGTCGGAATCGACGCCAGCGTGTAATCCAGCCACGCGGGCCCTTCGTCACCCGTCACCCGCAGTTCCGGACCCTTCTCTGCCTCCGCCGGCGTCTCGCGATCGCCCGGCTCACCCTGGTCGCCGGCGTCCGCGTCCTCCGCCGAGCTCGACGATCCCAGCCACAGCTGCTCGCCGTCGGGCGGTGCGTCACCCGGCCACAGGTCGGTCTGCCCCACGCCCTCGAGGTAGCGGTAGACCCGGCGGTCCATGTCCGCGACGACCTCGCGCGAGATCTCGCCCTGGTCGACCAGGCTGGCGATCACCCGCTTCCGCCCCGTGCAGTAGTCGCGAACGGTCTTGTACGAGGCCTGCGTCAGCTCCTTGATGGCGGCCTCGTCGCCCGTTAGGTCGGACAGCATGACGCCGTGACCGGTCTCGAACAGCTCTGGGTCCTCCTTGCGGGACGATCGGAGCAGCCCGATGACGCGCGTCGTCAGCTTGCGGACGTCGTTCTTCTGACGGCGAAGCTCTCGGTCGACGGTTTCGAGCTGCTGCGACCGCCGGTCGAAGTCCTCGACCAGGCCGGCAACGTCGACGCCCTGCGGCGGCTGATCGCCCTTGAAGCCTCGGAGCGCCTCGAGCATGGCGTCCTGCGTCTCGGTGACGCTCGCTTTGATCTCGGTGTGCTGCCCCGACAGCTCTTCGAGCCGCTGCTCGGCGATCTCCAGCTGCCCGTCCGCCGCTCTCGCTCGCTGGACGCACATCGCGTGCAGCTTCGCCAGCTCTTTGTCCTCGCTCGTCTTCGGCTGCTTCTCCGCCATTTAGCGCTCCTGTCTGTGCTCGGTGTTGATTAGCTCAGCGATCGCGTCCCGGACTTCGGGCCGCTCGATCAGTTCGTCGTCCGTCTTGCCCGCGTAGAACCGCTCCGCCGGTCCCATGCCGGCGATTGCCTCGCGGGCCAGCTCCCGCAGCTCGTCGCGGGTGCGGCCGTCGAGCACTCGCTCAACGCTGGCCTGGTGCGCCCGCTCGGCCCGGCGGGCCTCCGCCTCGGCCACCTCCCGCTGCCGGTGCTTCGCCGCGGCGATCTCGGCCGCGTGCTCACGCCGGCGCTCGGCCCGGTCAAACTCCGCGATCAGGCCTGGGTCCTCGACGCGGGTCGCGATCAGCCCGGCCGGCGACTGCACCCGCTGGCCTCGCCCGACCATCTCGCGGACGTCGCGGTACACGGCCTCGATGACCGAGCGGGTCACGCTGGGGTTGCGGGCGATCTGTTCGGCCTTTCGCCGGCTGACCTGGTACTTGCCGGGGAGCGACGCCAGCTGCTCGACGATCGCCTCCGCCTGCTCGTCGATCGCAACCCCCGCCGCCTCCGCAGCCCGTGGTGGTAGGTGGTGGTTATCTTTTTGGTGACGTATATAGGCCTCGGCGTCGCGCGAGGTCGGCTGAGGCGACCTCTGAGGTCGGCCATCCCGACCTCTGAAGTCGGGCAATCCGACCTCTGAAGTCGGCTTAGGCGACCTCTGAGGTCGGGTATCCCGAGCTCTGAAGTCGCCTGAGACGACCTCTGCCGGTCCCGTCGGCACGCCGGATCCGGTGTCCGCAGCAGCTTCCTGACCGTCGAGCTGCTGGGCCTTTGGGTCGTCGACCGTGAACCAGACGCAGCTCGCCCGACCCGTCCGCTGGATCTGGAGGACGCCCAGCTCGACCAGCTGCTTCAGCGCGTCGCCCACCGTCGACTTGTGCAGGTTCGTCCTCGCCGCCAGGTACGCGCGGTCGACGTTCCGGCCCCACACGCCCGTCTCGATCTCGTGCGAGATGCCAAGCAGCGCGAGCACGACGCTCTGCTGTGCCGGCGTCAGCTGTGCTTGGATCTCGTGGACGATCACGGTCGCCAACCGCGCCTTGCTCATGCGTGGGGTCATGCGGGTCTCCTGGGTCAAAGCACGCCCGCCCGAAGGCAAGGCGGACGCACCGCGAGCACGGGGCTCAAGCCGGCTCGCAAATCCCGCCGGGCGTTCATGGCCACCCGGCGGTGAGACTCCGGCAACGCACCGGAGACCGTTGATGAGCGGGGCTTTCGCCCCAAGACCCGGTGCCACGCGCAGCACGGCACCGGGCTGTTGCGGCGACGGGCTGTGTGACCAGCCCATCAAGCCGCGTGGTGGGCTCAGAAAGGCGTGTCTCCGTCCCAGGGGATCTGCGACGAGTCACGCGTCGACTGATCCGGTGCTTGCTGTGTGGGCGTTGACGGCTTGGAAGCGGGCGCTGCAGCCGCGGCGTTGCCGGACGCATCACGGATGGGGACGTCGTCCCTGTTGCGGTTGCCTTCGATCCACGTCCGCAGGTGCTCCCTCGTCACGTCGGCCGGCCACTCGGCGACCTCCTTGCCGTGCACCGCCTCGTAGGCCTTGGTGTCCGTCCGCTTGAGGTGCTCAATGAACGTGTCCACCGTCAGGCCCGCGTCTTTGATTCGGCTGATGAGATTGGGCGCGTGCTTGGGACCAACAACCGGTTGCCGTGGCTGACGCGCAGGCTTTTTCCGCAGCACACGTACCAGGTGCCAGCGGTCACCGCCGTGCGTTTCAGTGACTCTGCCAAGCACCAACTGCTTGCCAACCCAATCGTCGAGCTCCGGCGAGCCGAGCAGGTCCGCGATCAGCTCGCACTGCTGCTTGCTGCTCAGCTTGAGCGGCTTCGGCAGACCGCGGAACCGCAGGAACCACAGCGGCTCCATCTTGTTCGTCTCAGGGTGTCGAACGTCTTCCTTGCCCCACGAGTCGACCGTCACCGTGACCTCGTCTTGCATGAGGTCGTTGACCTTCAGCCAACGAGACTGGTGGATGTCATAAATGCTGGGCATAGCAGATCCCCGTGCTGCCGCTAACGGCAGTGAGCCAGGAGCCGTTTCCGATCACGTTCAAAGCCAGACGCCGCCGCGAGGCGACGCCGGGCCTAGTTACTTCGTCTCGCTCGCCTGCTGATCGGCTGCGTCGGCAGCAACCTCAGCTACGGGATCACTTTCACCGTCCTGCTCGCGTCGTCTGGCCGCGGCGGCTTCGGGTGAGCTTTCGCTCATCGCCCGCTCCGACGCCGTCATGCCGTCTGGACTGGATTGCCGCTCGTCGCGGGCGCGGGCGTTCTCCTGGTCGGCCACGGCGACCGCCTGCTGATCGCCGGCGTCGAGCTTGCCAGTTGCTGGAATCGTGATGCCTTCCGCAAGGTTGCCGCCCTCGACCGCCGCCACGGTCTCAGCAATGCCGCCGGCGTCGGGCCGTCCAGCGTGGCTCGTGGTAGCGACCGGGTCGGCCATCGCAGTCTCGGTCGTTGCCGGCGGCACTCGCTCGGGCCAGCTGCACCACACCTCGTGTCCGCCGCCGTCGACTTCATCGGTCAGCACGCACGAAATGAGTCGCACCGACCGGTGCTTCGGCGTCAGTTTGCAGCGGATACGCTCGGCCTCGTCGGTGCCACTCACGAAAACCTCGAGGTCGGCGCACATGCCGGCATGTACCTTCGTCACGATCGCTGCCAAGGGATCCGACTGCTTGGTCGATTTGACGTTGACGATTCGACCCACGCTCAGCGGCTGAATCGCCCGCACCTCGCCGCCCGTCACTACCTTCTCGGTCACCATTTCGTTCTCCTTCTTGCCCTTCAAAACATGATCGAAAGCAACTGATGATGCACAAATCAGAGTGCCCGCCACGCAGACTGAGCAGGCCCAATAGGCAACGCTGGTAACCGCGTCGCCGCTCCGCCCCTGTCCGCCTCGAACCAGCTCGCTCATGCGTCCCTCCCGGGCGCTCGACGCGCCGCAAAAGACTGGCGGGGCCGCTCAGCAGACTCGTGGCACTGCCGTGCGGCCCCGCCTTCCAGGGGGTTCGCGTGATGTGTTGTCATCCGACCCGCGATCTTCGCGACCAGCATCGCCAGCTGGCTCGAGATCTCCGCAACGTCGGCGACCAAAGCCCCATCGGTGCCGTCCGTAACACCGATGGGATTCGCGGCTTCCAGCGTCCTTGCTTGCCTGCCTCGCGTGTGCAGTGCCTGGCTGGGTTGCCGATCGGGGCCGTCAAACCCCGGCTGCGGGCCATCCCGCCCGTCCAAAACCGCACGAGGGCTCCGTAGGACGGAACCCTCGCCGCTCATCTGAATGTCGGGTTCCGGAAATACTGGGTGTGGGTTCGAGTCCCCCCTCCGGCATTCATTCCCATTTTTTCCTGAACGACCCGAGCCCGCGGTCGCTGGTCGCCGGCGCACGCATTGGCACGGTCAGTAGGTCGCGGCCGACGCCCCGCCGCCGGTCACGATCGCGACGGACGCCGAGCATCCCAGGCGCGTCGCCCCGGCGGCGAGCATCGCGACGGCGTCTTCCCGAGTCCGGATGCCGCCGGACGCCTTGACGCCGACGTCCGGGCCGACGACCTTACGCATCAGCGCTATGTCGTCGGCCGTGGCCCCCCCACCGGCGAAGCCCGTCGACGTCTTGACAAACGCCGCGCCGGCCTCGACCGCGAGCGTGCAGGCTCGGCACTTCTCAGCGTCGGACAGAAGGCAGGTCTCGATGATGACCTTGACCGGCGCTTCGCCCGCGGCGGACACCACGGCGGCGATATCCGCCCGCACGGCCGCGTCGTCGCCGTCCTTGAGCTGCCCGATGTTGATGACCATGTCGACCTCGGTCGCTCCAAGCGCGATCGCTTCAGTGGTCTCATGCGCCTTGACGCCGGAGAGCGTGGCGCCGCTGGGAAAGCCGACCACGGTCGCGACGCCGACGGACGTTCCTTTGAGAGAACGAGCGGCGTCCGCCACACGCGACGGGGGGACGCACACGGTGCAGAAGCCGTGCTCGAGGGCTTCGGCGGACAGCCGGCCGAAGGCGTCGCGGGAGGCGTCGGGCTTGAGCAGCGTGTGATCGATCAGCGGTGCGAGGTCTGGCATGACAGAGTCTATGTCGCGAAGAAAAACGCCCCGGAGCGTTCGCTCGGCGGGGCGCGGCTCGGCGTGGATGAGGCTCGCTCCGCGGAGCGACCGGTGCTTTACGGGAAGATGCCGCGGGTGCGATAGACGTTGCCGATGTGGTCGACCGAGGCGATGTACGCCGCGGTCCGCAGGTCGACCTCGTACCGCTGCCGCATGAGGATGGTGCGCCGGGCGGCCATGCACATGACCCGGTTGAGCTCCTTGTCGACCTGTTCCTCGGTCCAGGAGAGCTGCTGCTTGTTCTGCACCCACTCGAAGTACGACACGGTGACGCCGCCGGCGTTGCAGAGCATGTCGGGGATGACCTCGATGCCGCGTGACGTGAGGACCCGCTCGCCGGCGGGCGTGGTCGGGGCGTTCGCCGCTTCGGCGACCACGCGGCAGTGGAGCTGCTCGGCCCTGCGTTCGGTGATCATGCCCTCGAGGGCCGCGGGGATGAACACGTCGCAGGGCGTCTCGTAAAACTCGTCTTCTGAGATATCCGTGCCGCCGCGGCCGGTCTTCGATCCCGCCGCGGTGAGTTCGGCGAACCCGCCGATGCCGCCGTGGGTCTCGGCGTGGTCGGCCAACGCCGCGCAGTCGAGCCCCTCGTCGTTGCGGATCGCGCCGGTGTGGTCCATGACGGCGACGACGTTGGCGCCTTTGGACTCAAGGATGCGCGCCGCCCACGACCCGACGTTGCCGTAACCGAGGATCGAAACCCGGATGCCCCGCATCGGCACGCCCAGATCCGGGAGCATTTCTTCAAGAACGTCGACGACGCCCTGCCCGGTCGCTTTGTTGCGCCCGAGCGAGCCGCCAAAGTCGACGGGCTTGCCCGTGACGATCCGCTGGAACTCGTTGCCGTGGCGCGCCCCCTCGGTCGACATGTACGTGTCGGCCATCCAAGCCATGATCTGCGAGTTGGTGCCGACGTCGGGCGCGGGAATGTCGTGGTCCGGGCCGATGTCGTTGGCGATCGCCGCGGCGAACCGGCGGGTCACGCGCTCGAGCTCGCCGGGCGAGAGCGAACGCGGGTCGCACTTGACACCGCCCTTGCCGCCTCCGAGCGGGAGCCTGGCGAGCGAACACTTGATCGTCATGAGAAACGCGAGGCTCTTCACGTCGTCAAGATGGACATTGGGGTGGAAGCGGAGCCCACCTTTGTAAGGACCCAGCGCGTTGTTGTGCTGGACTCGGTAGCCCTTGAACAGCTTGTGGTGCCCGTCGTCCATGCGGACCGGGAAGTGCACCATGATCTCGTTCTTGGGCTGTGCGAGGATGATCCGAACCCGGTGCTTGAGGTTACACATCTCTGCGGCTCGGAGCATGCCGCTGACCGTCTGTGTATATAGATTGTTAGGGTCTTTGGGAAGGTCAACCTCTTCGAGCACAGGATCCCAACGCTCGTCCGATTCCGCGTGTGAAGAAGCAGCCTGTCCTCCGGGAGGGGCAGCCGGGGATACATCCGATGCGGCGGTTGTCATTTGACCTTTACTCCAGTCGGGATCGCGGCTGCCTGAAAACCCGAAGCCTCAAGGTCTGCAAGCACCCATTTCTTTCAGTGTCGCAGGTTTGTATACACCAGAATACAATTTCTCCAGCAGTTTCCGAACAAGGGTATCGGTCGTATGACGCGTTGCCTCGATTCGGGAACGAATTCGCGACACATTCGACGAATCGCGTGTCCTGGTCGGGAGGGCACGCACCGCCATCATCCAGCCGGACAAGAGAGTCGACGTTTTCGCTTTCGCTGCTAAACTAAAGCGACCGCAAATCACGTGCATGGTGTACGCGGCGGGTCATGACACGAACCGCCCCAGTGGGGCCGGCCTGGGCGTCCTGCCAACAGGCTGAACGGAGCACACGTCAACGGCGAGCTTGAGGATCGGCCGCGATCGCGGTTCATGCTTTAGCCGACGCGTGACGTGTGCGAAAGGAAAATCCTTGGTTGATGAAACACTGATCAGCTCTCTGAACGTCGATCTCGGCGAAGCAGACGCGTTGCTCGCCGAAGTTTTCGGCGACGACGCATCGAACGCCGGGATGGACGCCCTGCTGGGCGACAAGTTCCAAGATCTCCAGGCCGGCACACTCATCAAGGGTCGGGTCATTGGCTTCGCGGCCGACTCGGTCGTGCTCGAGGTCGGCCTGAAGTCCGAGGGCATGATCGCGAAGGAAGAATTCGACGACGTCGACACGATCCGTGTGGGCGACGAGATCGATGTGCTGCTCGAGTCGCTCGAGGGCGACGGCGGGCTGATCCAGCTCTCGCGCCGCAAGGCCGAGCGCCTGATCAACTGGCAGCGCATCATCGACCAGAACAAGGAGGGCGACGACGTCGAGGGGATCGTGATGCGCAAGATCAAGGGTGGCTTGCTCGTCGATATCGGCGTGCCTGTCTTCCTGCCCGCGTCGCAGGTCGACATCCGCCGCCCGGGCGACGTGGGCGACTACATCGGCCGCCGCATCCGCGCGCGAATCCTGAAGATCGACACGGACCGCCGGAACATCGTGATCTCCCGCCGCAAGCTGGTGGAAGAAGAGCGGGCCGCGGCGAAGAAGCGCCTGCTCGACAACGTCAACGAGGGCGACCTGGTCAAGGGCGTGGTCAAGAACATCGCCGACTTCGGCGCGTTCATCGACCTCGGCGGGATCGACGGCCTCCTGCACATCACCGACATGTCGTGGAGCCGAATCAACCACCCGTCGGAGATGGTCCGCGTCAACGACGAGGTCGAGGTCAAAATCCTCAACATCGACTACAACAAGGAGAAGATCGCGCTCGGGCTCAAGCAGAAGGAGTCGAGCCCCTGGGAGGAGATCGAGGCAAAGTTCCCGGTGGGCAGCCGCATCACGGGCGAGGTGGTCTCGATCATGTCCTACGGCGCGTTCGTCAAGCTCGAGGACGGCGTCGAAGGTCTCGTGCACATCTCCGAGATGTCGTGGACGCGGCGGGTCAACCACCCGTCCGAGGTCGTCGAGCCGGGCGACAGCGTCGACGTGGTCGTGCTCGACATCGACCAGAACAAGCACGAGATCTCGCTCGGCATGAAGCAGACCGAGGTGAACCCGTGGGAGCTCGTCGCAGAGAAGTACCCCCCGGGCACGATCATCGAGGGCGAGGTCCGCAACCTGGCCAACTACGGCGGGTTCGTTGAGATCGAGCCGGGCATCGACGGGCTGCTGCACGTCTCTGACATGTCGTGGACCAAGAAGGTCACCCACCCGCAGGAGGTCTGCAACAAGGGCGACAACCTCAAGTGCGTCGTGCTCGAGGTCGACCAGGAGAAGCAGCGCATCAGCCTGGGCATGAAGCAGCTCACCGAAGACCCGTGGGTCAGCGCCATCCCGGACAACTACAAGCCCGGCATGGTTATCCGCGGCAAAGTCACGAAGATCACCAACTTCGGCGTGTTCGTCGAGCTCGAGGACGACCTCGAGGGCCTGCTGCACATCTCGGAACTCGCCGACCACAAGGTCGAGAACCCGCACGACGTCGTGACCGCCGACCAAGAGGTCGATGTCAAGATCCTGCGGGTCGATACGTCGGACCGCAAGATCGGGCTCAGCCTCAAGCGCGCGGCATACGGCGACACGCAGGGCATGGACGACTACATGGCCGGCCCGAGCGACTACCCCACCCGCGGCGGCATGGACGACCACGGCGCGATGGGCACCGACAAGATCAGCTT